>NZ_JBHVWS010000007.1:149220-233465 GCF_042882185.1 Streptomyces sp. NPDC058239 | reverse complement strand
GCCTGAAGACCGATGCCGGGCACATCCGCGACACCGGTTCCTCCGTCCACACCCACTTCCAGGCCCTGTCCGCCTACTACCAGGCCCCCGAGGCCGAGCAGCTCTTCGCGACGACGAAGCCGGTCAAGGACCGGGCGGACGGGTTCGCGGACGATCTGGAGAAGGTCGCCTCGTCGTTGTCGGACTACGCGAGCGAGATCCGTCCGCTGGTCACGAAGCTCGCCCAGCTGAAGACGGACGCGACGAAGTTCGTCAACGCGAACAAGGACGACGACGACTGGGAGTACGACGAGGACAAGGTCGACGAGCACAACCAGCTCCGCGACGACATCACCGCGACCGTCGCCGCGTTCTGGGCCGCCGAGCGCACCTGCCACAACAAGATCACCGCCCTGTTTCCCGGCGGGGTGCAGATGGTCGCGGGCGACGGGTCGGAGCGCAAGGACCAGTACGGGTTCGACGCGGACGACCTGAAGAACGCCAAGCTCCCCTGGGGCGACCCGGTCGAGGAGAAGCACCACGTCTGGGAGGTCGGGCACTGGGTCAAGTCGTTCGTCTGGGACGGCCTGATCGTCGACGGGGTATGGGGCACCATCAAGGGGCTCGGCACCCTCGTCGGGTTCGGCGGCTGGGACGCGATGGGCCAGGCCTGGAAGGGGCTGGCCCAGCTCGCCACCGGCCTCGTCATCTCCGCGGTCCCCGGTGCGGGCACCCTGTTCTGGGCCCTGCCCGACGACAAGCTCCCCTCCTGGCTCCGCGACTCGCGCACCGCGATGAAGGAGACCGGCAAGGCCCTGGTCGCCTGGGACGAATGGGGCAAGAACCCCGGACGTGCCGCCGGAGCCGTCACCTTCAACGTCCTGACGACCGTGTTCACCGGCGGCGCCGGCGGAGCAGCCGCCGGAGCCGGCAAGGCCGGCGCGGTCGCCAAGGTCCTGTCCGTCGCCGGGAAGGCGGGCAAGGTCATCGACCCGATGACCTACATCGCCAAGGGCGCAGGCGCAGGCCTCTCCAAGATCGGCGACATCACCAAGGGCCTCAAGGGCATCGGCAACATCGAGATCCCCAAACTCCCCGACGGTTCGGTGCAGTTGCCCGATGGGCGCATCCTGGAGCCCAACGGCAACCTCGTCGCTCCGAACGGCGTGGTCGAAACGACTCCGATCCCGCACGACACGATCCCCCATGCGTCGGGCCTGCCGTCGTCCTGGCAGATTCAGCAGCCGGTGGCGCCGGGAGTTCACGCGGGAAGCGGCTTCGACAACGTGCCGAGCGGCACAAGCAGCCATGTACCGGGCGGAGTACCCAGCCACGTACCGGGCGGGGTACCCGGCCACGTACCGAACGGATCGTTCGGTCCCGCACCGGCCGCCTTCGATCCCGCAAGCCACGCACCCGGTCATGTCCCGGGCGGCGTCGGCAGTCACGTTCCTGCCGACCACTTCCCGACAGGCGCGGGGCACGACATCCCGGGTCACACGACTCCGGGGCACGACCTGCCGCCCACGGGCCCGCACGGCCCTGGCCACGACCTGCCCGGCAGCACCCCGCACACGACGGACGCCCCGCACACTCCGGGCCACGACGGACCGGGCGCGCACGGGCACGACGGTTCGCACAGCGGCGGGCACGACGGTTCGCACGGCGGGCACGCGGACGATGTGGCCGCGCACGGCGACGACGCGGCGCACGCCGGTGACCACGGCGGGCATGTGGACCCGCACGGCGCCGCCGGTGACGCCCTGCACGGCGCAGACGACGCGACGACGGCCGGTCACCACGGTGCGGACGGCCCCGGCGTGGGCGGTACGGCGGACGACTTCAAGTACACGCCCCACGTGTCGGAAGCTGATTTCGACGCACTCTCCACCGCCGAGAAGCACCGGGTCGCCGCCGCCGAACTCACCGACGGCACTGTGCCGTTCGCGGACGACTTCGATGCGATCCAGTACGGCCGGGACCACTGGAACGACTACGTGGACAACCTGGACCCGTCCGCACAGCAGGCGCTCCGGGACTACACGGGCGACTCGTTCCCCTCGTACAAGGACATGAACGGCTACCTGCGGAACGACCCCTACTACGGGCCCAGGCCCGAGGTGCTGCACGACATCAGCGAGATGGACCGGGTGATGTCGACCCGCCCCGTGCCCGAGGACGTGATGGTGGTGCGCGGCACGGGCATCGGGCACCTCGACCTCGACTCGCCTCTCGAAATGCTGGGTGGCACATACGGTGACGAGGGCTATCTGTCCACATCGCTCGGCAACCACCCGGTACCCAGCTTCGCGGGCAAGGACGCCATCCTTCACCTGCGGGTCCCGAAGGGGACGCCCGCGCTGTGGCTGGAGAAGGTCAGCCATTACGGCGTGACCGAGCGTGAGATCCTTCTCGGGCGCGGCTCGGAGTACCGGGTGACCCGAGTCTTCGTGGACGAGGCCGGACAGGCCCAGGTGTACGGCGAAGTCCTGCCGAAGTGACAAAGGAAGAGTGCATGACCAGCGAGAACCGACCCAATCCGCGCTTCGAGGAAGACATGCAGCTCAAGCGGGTCGCCGGGCCGCCCCGCTACAACCGTGTCGCGCAGGGGCCCGTGCAGTACGTGCGGGTCGCCGACAGCGACGGCGTGGTGATCGGCTACGTATGGGCCAATGACGAGGGTGAAGCCGCCGGCTGGGTGACCCCGCAGGGGCTGGGGGCCGCCGCGATCAACGCCGGAGCCGCATGGCTCAGGAAGCTGCGGGACGCGAAGTCCCGCGGGATCGCTCCCACTGCCCTGCTCGCCGAGCTGGTCCGGGACACGAGTGACATCAAGGGCAGCGGTGTCGTACCCGGCTCGCTGGCCGAGGCTCCGTCGCTCGCCGAACTCAAGGAACTGGCAAGCGGGGGCTGAGGTCCCGCACCGACGCCACGGCAAGAGCGGATCATGACGTACGAACCCGACGCACCGCGTTACCGCGGCGAGAGCGACAAGCCGGTCCGCTACCTCGCCGTCGCCAACGCCCGCGGCGAGGCGATGGGCTACCTGTGGGCCAACGACGAGGACGGCGCCGCCGGTTGGTGCCTGCGGCCCGCCGGTGACCGGGCCGGGTTCAACGAAGGGCTCAAGTGGTCCACAAAGCTGAACGCGGCCAAGGCGCGCGGGCTCGTACCCACAGCCGCGCTCGCCGAGCTGGTCCGCGGCTCGGACCCCAGGTGCGTCAGCCATATCGTCCCGGACTCGCTGGCCGTGGCCCCGTCCCTGGCCGCGCTCACGGAGCTGGCCCACGTCGTGACCGAAGCCGACGACCGGCGTCTGCTGGCCCAGCTCGACCGTGGGAACGCCGACGCATGGCGCCAGTTGAGGGAAGGGCTCGCCGCGCTGACGGACGAGGACCGTGATGTCCAGTGGTCCAAGGGCGGGGAGCAGCCGGACGGCACCCGGCAGATGAGCTATCCGCTCCACAGCAGGCGGCTCGAACGCGTGGTCCGGGCGCTGCCCGCTGTCGGCGCCGTGACACCCGCGTACCTCTGGCAGGACAATCCGCCGCCCACCGTGCCGCTCGACGGCCGGATGAGCCCGGCCGACGCCGTGCGCGCGGCCACGGCGGTGGTGCGCGGGGAGCGGTTCTCGGACGGGACGATTGCCCAGGCGGCGAAAGACGGACTCATCGACGCCGTGGCCGAGTCGCTGTGTTCGTGGTACGAGACCGAGGTCGCCGGCACCCATGACGATCCCTGAAGAATGCGGAATCCGCGTTGGCTGTTCGCGCTCGCTCCACAACTTGTTCACGCCGCAGGCCGGGCTGTACCGCCTCCTCGCCCATGCCTTATGTTGCAGGAGGTATTAGGGGGATTCCCGTATGGTGCGCGCCGGCTGATGCGTAATATGCCGCTCCTTCGCAGTGAGCAGGAGTGAGCGGGAGTAACCCGACCCCGGCCCCGGCCACCGGCCCTCGGACCGACGGCCGGTGACGCAGCGACCATGACCGACGCAACGTACGACTGAGACAACGGACGACGAGACGAATGGCACGGGATTACGACAGCCAGCTTCTGGAGTCGGTGGCGGTACGCCGGCGCAGGATGCGGGACGCGCTGCTCTTCGGCGCGCAGCGGGCGCGGCGCACGGCGGACGAACGGCTCGGAAAGGTCTTCGCGGGGATCGCCATCGCGGCCGTGCTGTGCGCGGGATGTGTCGGGTGGTCGTTTATCCAGAACATGCTGGAGAAACAGAAGGCCGAGCAGCAGAAGCAGCAGCGCCAGGAACAGCAGTACGAGCAGCCGGCGAAATCGGCACAACCAGATAAAAGTGGGGAATCAGCGAAAAATCCCCAGTAACTCGGTAACTCCGGCAAATTCAGAAAGAGTTCCCCGTAAAGGGGACGGAGAAGGCGCTAGTAGCATGGGCACGCCAAGCTGCCCGACTCCTCAAACGTCGCGATGATAGGTTCCCGTAAAGTGGTGAGCACAGCAACGACTTCCCGAGCGCAGCTCAGCCGGGTGACCCTGGTCGGTGAGCGACGCCGGGCCGATATAGTCCTGCCGTCCGATACGCCGATCGGGCAGCTGCTGCCGGACATTCTGCAGTTGCTGGACGACCGGGCCGCTGCGCGCCCGATGACACGGCAGTTGATCACGTCGGACGGCTCCGCACTGCCGCACGACAGCACACTGTCCTCGGCCGGGATCGCGGACGGCGCCGTGCTCCGGCTCGTCCGGGCCCACTCCGCGCCCCCCGCCCCGGTCGTGCACGATGTCACCGATCTGGTGGCCGACGACCTCGATCTGCAGGCCTGGCGCTGGCGTCCCGCCGCGCGCCGGACCAGTGCGGGTGTGGCGTCCGTGGCCTTCGCGGTGATCGCCGCGCTGCTCGCCCGCCGCGAGTTCACCCTCGAAGCCCTGACCGGCCCCCTCGTGGCCGTCACGCTCGTGCTGCTGGCTGCCGGTGCGCTCATCGCCAGGGTCGGGCAGGGCAACCGGGGTCTGGCGACCGCGCTTCTGCTCGCCTCCGGCAGCCTCGGCATCGCCACCGCGTGGACCGCCGCGGATGCGTACGACTGGTCGGGGGCTTCGCGGCTCGCCGGCGTCGCGGGCGCGCTCGTCCTGATGCTGGTGCTTCTCGGCTACTTCTCGCCGCTCGGCCGCGGCGGGCTCATCGGTGCCGTGGCGACCACCGCAATCGTTGTGGTGTGGGAGGCCGTTGCCGCCGTCCAGGACGACCTGGCCCGGCTCGGCGCCGTCATGGCCGTCTTCTCGGTGGTCCTGCTCGGTCTGCTTCCCCGGCTCGCGCTCGCGGCATCGGGGCTCACCGCACTCGACGACCGCCGCTCCGGCGGCGTCTCGGTCAGCCGCCACCAGGTCGGCAACGCGCTCGCGGCCACCCACCGCGGCCTGGCCCTCGCGACGGTGGTCACCGCGGTCTCCGCGGCGGCCGGCGGCTGGCTGCTCACCCTGGCCGACAAGCCGTCCGTGTGGACCGTGGCACTCCCCTCGCTCGTGGCCCTGGTGCTGCTCTCCCGGGCACGGGCCTTCCCGTTGGTCGCCGAGGTCGTGGCGCTCTTCGCCGCCGCCGCGATCCTGGTCGTACGCCTCGTCGTGCTGTGGATGCAGCACGCCGGGGGTGCCGGACCGCTCGCCATGCTGTGCGTGGCGGCGGTGCTGCCGCTGCTCGTCCTGGCGGTGCAGCCGCCCGAGCATGTGCAGGTCCGGCTGCGGCGTGTGGCCGATCTGGTCGAATCCATCGGTGTGGTGGGGCTCTTCCCGCTCGCCGTCGGTGTGTTCGGCGTGTACGGACAGCTGCTCAACAAGTTCTGAGTCGACGCGCAGGTGCTCCGGGCGGGGCAGCAGGGCGGAAAAGAAGGGCAGACATGCCGAACGAAGACAACTGGCAGGGCGATGTGCTGCGCGCCATGAGGGGCGGTGCCGCCCAGGAGAGCGCGCAGGGCCCTGGCGGGCGGGGGCACGGTGCCCCCGCGCAGGGGCAGAGCGGTCAGCCGTACGCCGCCCCCGCGTCGAACCCCGGCCTTCCCGCGCAGAGCGCCGCCGCGTACGGGCCGCCCCAGCAGCAGGCCGGCTACCAGGAACAGCAGCAGGCAGCCCAATACGCCGCCTACCAGGAACAGCAGCAGGCCCAGCACCCCGGCCACCAGGGACAGCAGCCGATGGCGGCCAACCCAGTCGGGCAGCCGCAGCAGGCCCGGGCCCAGGCCGCGTACACCCCCGGCACCCGCCCCCACCGCACCCCCGACTCCCGGCCCGTGGTGGACAAGGGGCTGGCCGCCGTCGGGCGCAAGGCGCGGCGCGGCGAGCCGTTCGCCACGCGGGCCGCGCGCGCCCTGCGGGTGAGCGTGTCGTCGTCGGCCGCGCGCGAGGTCGCCAGGACCACTGCCACCGCCGAGATGCTCCAGCAGCCCGTGACGACCGGCCGGCAGATCGCCGTCACCTCCATCCGGGGCGGCGCCGGCAAGTCGACCGTCGCCGCGCTGCTCGGCACCACGTACGCGCACTACCGGCAGGACCCGGTCCTCTTCGTCGAGGCCGACCCGGCGCTCGGCTCGCTGCCGCTGCGTCTCGGCGCCGAGACGCTGCGCTGGACCACCGGCGACCTGGCGGGCATCATCGAGCCGCAGATGTCGCTGCTGGACATCACCGGCTATCTCGTCCAGCTCCCGGGCAACGCCTGGCTGCTGCCCGGCAGCCAGGGCCAGATCGGCGCGATGCTGGACAGCAGGGCGTACGAGCGGGTCATGATCTCGCTGCGCCGCTACTTCGGCGTCACCGTCGTCGACTGCGAGACACTGCCCGCCGAGGTCGCCCGGGTGGCGCTGTCCGCCGCGCAGGCCCGCGTGCTGGCCGCACCCGCCACGCTGGAGGGCATCACCAGTACGTACGCGGTGCTGCAGTGGATGCAGTCGCTGCCCCGGCATGTGATCGCCGGCACGGTCGTCGTGCTCAGCGAACTGGTGCCGCACCCCGGGCTCGACCTCGACGAGGCCGCCGAGAAGCTCAGGTCCACCGGAGCGGGCGTCCAGGTCCTGCCGTACGACCGGCATCTGGCGGCCGGCGGCGCGATCCGTACCGATCTCCTGGCGCACACGACCAGAGAGGCCGCCACCCGTCTCGCCGCGGATGTGTTCCGGCTCTCCCAGCAGCACCACTGACCACAGATCAGCAGCACCACTGATCCCCGATGCCGAGCCCGACCCCGAGTGACGGACGACGATGAGTACCCGACTGATCCACCGCCCGGCCAGGACCACCCGGCCGCCGGCCGCCTCCGAGGCGCGCACCATCGAGGCCCCGCCGAACCTGCCCGAGGGCAAGTCGGGCAACATCGCGATGTCGCTGTTGCCCGTCGCCGGTGTGATGTCGTCGGTCGTGATGATGACGGTCGTACGCAACAGTCAGTTCGCCGGGCTCGGCGCGATCATTCTCGTCGTCACCGTCATCGGCTCCGTCGCGCTCGTCTTCTCACAGCGTGGCAAGGCCCAGCGCACCCGCCGTACCCAGCGCGAGGCCTACCTCGCCTATCTGGAAGACCTGCGCGAGGAGCTCTCCGTCGAGGAGCGCAAGCGGGCCGAGCGGGCCGACATCCTCAACCCTCCGCCGCACGCCCTGTACGACATAGTGCGCGACCCGGCCCGGGTGTGGGAGCGCCGCCGTCCGGACGGCGACTTCCTGCGGGTGCGCGTCGGCACCGGTGAGATGCCGGTACGCGATCTGAAGGTCGCCCAGCAGGGCTCGTCGGTCCTTTCGCCGCCCGACCTCTTCATGCTCAACGAGGCGTCGGCGCTGATGGACCGCTTCCGTACCGGCACCGAACTGCCGCTCACCGTCCCGCTCGACCGGGTCGGCAACATCAGCGTCATCGGCCCCCGCGAGGACTGTCTGCGCGTCGCACGCGCCCTGCTCGTCCAGACCGCGGCCACGCACGCCCCCGACGACGTGGCGATGGCACTCGCCGTGCCCGGCGACCGGCTGGCCGACTGGGAGTGGGCCAAGTGGATGCCGCATCTGCTCGACCCCGAGCAGTTCGACGGCCCCGTCGCCGCGCGCCGGATCGCCCCCTCCGCGCCGCAGCTCGCCCGCCAGATCGGCCCTGAGCTGCGCCGTCGCGCCTCGTACGCGGCCGAGGTGCGGCGCGGTCTGTCCGGCAAGGACGCGCTGTCCATGACGTCCCGGCTGCTCGTCGTCACCGACGGGCACGGCGAGGACGCCGTCGACCTGCCGCGCCCCGACGACGCGGTCGGTCTGCGTGAGATGGGTGTCAGCGTGCTGCACCTGCTCGAACACCGGGTCCAGGAGCCGGGACACGTCAGCGTCCGGATCACCGTCGACGGCGACCGGGTGGTCATCGAGGACCTGCGTGAGCAGGAGCCGATCAGCGCCCACGGCACCGTGGACGAGGTCAGCATCCCGTTCGCCGAGGGCCTGGCCCGGATGCTGGCGCCGATGCGGCTGTCCGCCGAGTCGCTCGTCGACGCCCCGCTGTCCGGGCCCGTCGACTTCGCCGACCTGCTCGGCATCGACGACGTGGCGCAGCTCGATCTGTCGCACCTGTGGGCGCCGCGCGGCGAACGTGCCTTCCTGCGCGTGCCGATCGGCATCAGCGACTCCCACCAGCCGGTGCTCCTCGACCTGAAGGAGTCCTCGGAGCTGGGCATGGGCCCGCACGGGCTGTGTGTCGGTGCCACCGGTTCCGGGAAGTCGGAGCTGCTGCGCACCCTCGTACTCGCCCTGGTAGCCACGCACCCGCCGGAGGACCTCGCCCTGGTCCTCGTCGACTACAAGGGCGGTGCGACCTTCGCGCCGTTCGCGGACCTGCCGCATGTGGCCGGTGTCATCACCAACCTGGAGAACCAGGCGGGCCTCGTCGAGCGCGTCCACGCCTCGCTCGCCGGTGAGGTCAAGCGCCGCCAGCAGGTCCTCAAGGACGCGGGGAATGTCGCCGACATCGGTGACTACGCGGCGCTGCGCGCCGACCGGCGGCCCGATCTGGACCCGCTGCCGCATCTGTTCGTCGTCATCGACGAATTCGGTGAACTCCTCACCGCCAAGCCGGACTTCATCGACCTGTTCCTGTCCATCGGCCGCATCGGCCGCTCCATCGGTGTGCATCTGCTGCTGTCCAGCCAGCGCATCGAGGGCGGCAAGCTCAAGGGCCTGGACACCTATCTCTCGTACCGGCTCGGTCTGCGTACCTTCTCGGCCGACGAGTCCCGTACGGTCCTGGACACCACGGACGCCTTCCATCTGCCGCCGCTGCCCGGGTTCGGCTATCTGAAGGTCGACACCAGTCACTACGAGCGGTTCAAGGCGAGCTATGTCTCGGGCGCGTACCGGGGCCCGGTACAGCGTACGCAGGAGGAGGACACCGGCCCCCTCGCCCTTGAGTACGAGGCCTTCAACACCCTTGCCGAGCCGGAGAGTCCGGGCGAGGAGCCGAAGGCGCGGCGGCGTGAGACCGGGCCGACCGAGATGGGTGTCATCGTCGATCAGCTGCGCAGCGCGGCCGGTCCGGTGCGCCGTATCTGGCTGCCGCCGCTGCCCGATGCCATCGCCCTGGACAAGGTCGCGGGCCCACTGGACGTCGGCCCGCGCGGGATGCAGCTGGCCAAGCGGCGGGGCCCGCTCCAGGTACCGCTCGGCCTGCTGGACGACCCGACCAAGCAGTGGCAGGGACAGTGGTATCTGGACCTGACGGTGGCGGGCGGCCACGCCGCGATCATCGGCGGTCCGCAGGCCGGAAAGACCACGCTCCTGCGCACGCTCGCTCTCGCGCTGTCGCTGACACACACCCCGCAGGAGGTCGGCGTCTACGGCCTCGACCTGGTCGGCGGCGGTCTTCAGGCGGTGTCGGGCCTGCCGCACGTCGGCGGGGTGGCCGGCCGTGCGGACCGGGAGCGCGCGGGACGCACGGTCGAGGAGGTACGGGGCATGCTCGCGATCCGTGAGGAGCTGTTCCGCGAGCACAACATCGACTCCGTGGAGCAGCTGCGTTCCCTGCACGCGGCGGGCCGGCTGCCCCAGCTGGCCTCGGCCGAGATCGTGCTGATCATCGACGGCTTCGGCGCGCTGCGCGACGACTTCGACGAGCTGGACGACGCCGTCGTCGACATCCTCAAGCGCGGTGGCGGCTACGGCATCCATGTCGTCGCGGGCATGCTCCGCTGGAACGACGTACGCATCGCCACCCAGTCGAACTTCGGCACCCGTGTCGAGCTGCGGCTGAACGACCCCAGCGAGTCCAGCATCGACCGCAAGCTCGCCCAGACCCTGTCGCCGGACGAGCCGGGCCGAATCCTCACCGACGGCAAGCTCTTCGCACAGGTCGCGCTGCCGCGTACGGACGGGCTGGCCGACACCTCGGACCTCGGCGCCGTTCTGGAGCACACGGCCCGTACGGTCCGCGCCACCTGGAGCGGCGAGGTCGCCCAGCCGGTACGGATCCTGCCGCACGTCCTGGAGCCGCAGCTGCTGCCGGGCCCGGTCGCCGAGCCCCAGCGGGTGCCGATCGGCCTGGACCAGACGGCGCTGGCGCCCGCCCTGCTCGACCTGTTCCATTACGACCAGCATCTGCTGATCATGGGCGACAGCGAGTGCGGCAAGACGAACCTGCTGAAGGCCATCGCCGGTGGACTCATCGAGCGCTACGGCGAGGAGGAGCTGGTCTTCGCCGTCATGGACCCGCGGCGCGGCCTGCGCGGCGCGATCCCCGAGGAGTTCCGCGGCGGCTACGCGTACAACCCCAAGATGTGCGCGGGCCTCGCCGCCGGTATCGCCACCGAGCTGGAGAAGCGGCTGCCCGACGACCGGGCGGACACCGAGGACCTGGAGCCCGGCAGCTGGGGCAGCGGTCCGCGGATCGTGATCCTCGTCGACGACTACGACGTGCTGACCACCGCGGGCCAGGCGCCGCTCGACCCGTTCCTGCCGTACATCCCGTCCGCGGTCGACATCGGTCTCCACTTCGTCCTGACACGCCGCGTCGCGGGCGCGTCGCGCGGCATGTACGACCCGCTGGTGCTGGGCCTGCGCGAGTCGGGTGCCTCGGCGCTCCTCATGTCGGGCGACCGCAGCGAGGGCCAGCTGTTCCCCGGTGTGTACGCCTCGCAGCAGCCGGCGGGCCGCGGTGTGTTCATCCGCAGGGGCCGGCCCAACCGCCTGATCCAGACCGTGTACACCGCCGAGTGACGCACCGGGGAGCCGTCCCGTACCCGCGGGGCATGCCCCGCGGCACATCCGCATCCCGGACGAAGAAGGAACGGCCGACCACATGACCAAGGACGTCATCGCCCTGACCCGGCGCATGCCCGACCCGCTGACCGTGCTCGCGGGTCTGCTCTCGGGCGGCCCCGACAAACTGGTGGGGACGACGGGCGAGGGCGCCGTCGTGCAGCTCTGCGACGAGCAGGGCCGACCGCTCGTCTCCGTCGAGGCACCACTGCTGGTGCAGGTCGCGGGCGAGGCCGAGCGGCTGCTCGGGGCCACCGCGCCCCCGGTTCCGTTCTGGTGGACGGAGGCTCGCGCCACCACCGGCGTCGAGGAGGCCGAGCTGCTCGCGGGCACCTTCGCGGCCCGGCTCGCCACGCTGGCCGGGGGCTCCGCCTGGCCGCCGGAGGCCGCGCGTTCCCTCGCCGTGGTGAAGACCGAGGGCGTGAGCGTCGCGCCCACACCCGCGGCCGCGCAGCCCGCCGTCGACGCCCTCACCGACAAGGTCGCCGTCGTCATCCAGGACCGTCCGGTGATTGCCATGACGGCCTGGCTCTCGGACGCCTTCCGGGCCGCCGCCAATGCCGAGCTGGGGCTCCAGATCGTCACCTCGCCGGGGGCCACGCTCTCCCCCGCCGTACGCAACAGCCTGAGCGGTTGGCCGTCCCGCTGGGTGGTGCAGGACGAGGAGGACGGCTACTACGACGGCCTGTCCGGTGCCGTACTGCGTTGGCAGAACGGCCTGTTCGCACCGGTCGAGGCGGCCGCCCCGGTCCCCGGGGACCCGCGCACGCCGGTGGCCGCCTCATACCAGGAGGTCGCGAACACCGGCGAGCGGCAGCTGGCCGTCTCGTTCCGCACGGTCCACCCCGCGGACGACCGGCTGGTGCTCGGCGGTGCCCTGGAGTCGGTGTGGCGCGAGCTGACCGGCGAGGCTCCGGCCGGCTGGGGCACCGCGGAGCCCGCCAACCTCCCCTGGTCGTTGCGCCGGCTGACCGATGTCGCCTTCGAGAGGGCGCCCGAGCCGACCTGGATCGTGGTGGTCGGCAGCCCGGACCGACCGGGTCTGGCGACGGTCCGCATCAGCCGTACGAAGGCGGGTGTGGAGGAGGACGTCACGCTGGCGTTCGGCTACGGGCCCGACGAGGAGCCGCCGCTGGACGCCCTGCCCCGGGCCGCGGAGGTGCTCGCCACCCGTCATCACCTGCAGTCGATGCTCGTCCAGCTCCGCAAGGCACGGCGCGATTTGGCCGTTCCACCGCGCTTCGAGGGGCCCGGTGTCCCGCTGGCCTTCGTGCTCGGCGCGGAGGAGGTCCGCGAGATGCCCGGCGACCGTGCCCGGCGCACTCCGCTGTCCGAGCCGCCGGTCCAGCTCGGCCCGAGGTCCCGTCCGGCGCTGTACTACCCGCTGCCGGGCGACCCGTCGGATCTGTCGGGGTGGCAGGACTTCGAGCGACTGATGAGGCATCTGAAGGGCGCCTGAGCAAGGCGTGGACCAACCCCTGGGTCAGGAAGTGCGGCCCAGGGGCCCGCAGGCGTGTCCGGGCCCCTGGTGAGGAACGGCCCCCCGGATCGGCTTGAAATCGACGAACTTGGCAGGCGTCCGCGCCGTCGGCACAGCGATCGCCCAAGAGATCGTCAACTGCTCAGAGATGTTCACTCGTTCCTGACGATCAGGCAATTTCAGTCACAAATGGCTTCCCTCCCTCGCCCACAGCGGGTTGACTGTGGGTCACGCATGGTGATGCCGACGTCCTGAGCCAAGGGCGCTTGCCACCGCGGGCCCGCGAGCCCGGCCCCGATGCCCCGACCCCCGGCGGAGGAGAGTGAGCAGGGATGACCGGCTCATCTCGCACGGTGACCCTCTGGCCAGGGCCGAGCGGGAGCGGGCGGCCCGCACCCCGATGCGTACTGGCGCCGACGCGTGAATTCGATCAGATCCCCGTTCGTATCGTTCATCCGCATCGTCTCGACGAGGGGCACCAATGAGCCAGATTGCGCTGCCAGAGTTTCATATGCCGTTCCAGAGCGCGGGATGCAATCCCGGCATCGAGGAGACCGGGAAGGTCGCTTGGGACTGGGCCGAAACCAACGGTCTGACACTCTCCCCGATGGCCCGGAAGAAGATGATCCGGACCAGGCCCGAACTCTGGATATCCCTCATATTTCCCACTGCTTCACAGCAGCATCTCGATCTCTTCTGCCAGTGGCTCTTCTGGGCCTTCCTCGTCGACGACGAGTTCGACGACGGCCCCGCCGGACGTGATCCCCGCATGTGCGAGGCGGCGATCGACCGGCTGGTGGCCGTACTCGACGGCGAAGAGCCGCGCGGCGCCATGGAGTACGCACTCGTGGGCCTGCGGGCCCGGACGTACCACGACCGCTCGCCCCGCTGGATCCGGCAGTTCCGGCGGGACACGGTCTCCTGGCTGTGGACCTACTACGCCGAGGCGGTGGAACGGGCCGCCGGGCAGGTGCCGACCAGGAACGAATTCGTGAAGCACCGCCGCGATTCGGTGGCCATGCAGCCCTTCCTCGATCTGCATGAGATCACCGCCGGCATCGACCTTCCTGAATCGGCCCGGAGCCTTCCCGCGTATATCGCCCTGCGCAACGCCGTAACCGACCACTCGGGACTCTGCAACGACATCTGCTCCTTCGAGAAGGAGGCCCTGCTCGGTTACGAACACAATGCGGTACGACTCATTCAGCGCGACAGCGGATTCACCCTCCAGGAGGCCGTCGACGAGGCCGGGGTGCAGCTCGCCCAGATAGCGGACCGGGTGCAGCGAGCCGAGAAGGAACTGATCGACGAAATAGAGGCGGCCGGAATACACGGCCGCACCCGCGCCGCGCTGGAGCGGTGCGTACAGGACTACCGCGGACTGGTCCGGGGCGACTTCGACTATCACGCCCGCGCGGAACGCTACACCCGTCCCGATCTGGTGGAGATCGACGAACGGGATTCGCTGTCACGGTACTTCGCCGCCTGACCGGACGGCAGAGCATGGCGCGGGGCCGGAGGCGGGAGCCAGGTCTCCGGAGGCCCGACGGCGGCTCTCCGGCCTCCGCGCCGCCACCGGTCGTCGTCCGACAGGATCTCCGGAGCGCTCGCCTCTAGCCCAAGTAGTCCTCCGCGGGCGCCGGTTCGCCATCGGCGCCCCTCAGCGGCAACGCCCTGAGGGCCAGTGCCCAGCCCAGCCGCGCCTCGCCCGACTCCGCGGAACGGCCGGTGAGTTCGGCGATCCGGCCGATCCGGTTGAGGACCGTGTTGCGGTGGCAGTAGAGGAGCTCGGCGGCACGCGCCGCCGAGCAGCCGTTGTCGAGCCAGACCCGCAGCGTGCCGAGCAGCGCGTCGCGTTCGGCCGCCGTGTCCAGGACGGCGCCCAATTGCGTGGTGACGATGCGCTCGGCGATCTCGGGCCGGCCGACCAGGAGGACCTCCGCCAGCCGGTCGTCGAACGCCGCCGCCTCGCCGCTTCCGGCGGGCAGCGTACGCAGGGCCTGCTCGGCCAGCCGCAGGGCCCGGCCCGCCTGGGCGAGCCGGTCGAACTCCGGTGACAGGCCCGCGGTGGCGCCGGTGCGGTGGCGCAGCAGGTCGAGCAGTACGCCGGACTCTCCCGCGGCCAGCCGCACGATTCCCGCGTACCGGCCCGATCTCGGCCGCCAGAAGGACCAGATGCCGTGGTCGTCGAGGACGGGCGCCGGGTTGGGCGGCGCGGCCGGGTCCTGGGCGGCGGCGACGACGACGTACCGGTCGTGGACCGGTACTCCGAGCGCGGCCGAGGCTGCCGCGGCGACCGCCGGGTCGTCCCCGCGCCCGTCGAGCAGGGCCTCGAAGAGGGCGACGCGGCGGGTGTCCTGGCGGCCCTGCATCTCCAGCTGGGTCAGCCGGTACGACTCGGCCATCACGAGCGAGTAGCGGTCGATGGTCTCCCACACGGCACCCGCCATGTCGAGCTCGGTGTCCCGGTCGCCCGCGACCATGCCCACGGGGTCCTGCCCCCGCCCGGTCCCACCGGCCCGTCCGGCCCGTGCCGCCCGCAGGTGCTCGGCCATCACCTGCCACATCACCCGGCCCCCGCGCCGGTAGGCCTGCAGCACGGTGTCCAGCGGTACGTTCTGCTCCGCGCGCCGCCGTCCCGTCTCGCGCGCCGCATACTCGAAGTGACCCCCGCTGGAGGGCAGTCCGCCGAAGTCCTCCAGTGCCCGCAGCAGATTGTCGCGGCAGATCTCCCACAGATCGTCCCGGCTGACGGGCGCGCCGGAGGCGTACGTACCGCTGTGCGCATGGATGTCAGCGACGACCCGCCGGGTCAGTTCGTCGATCTGCGGCACCAGAGCGGCGGCCAGGGCGCGGCGCAGCTCGCCGTCCGCGCCGCCGCTGCCGTGGTCGTCGCCGCGAGGGGTCCGGGCTCCGGGATTGTCCGCCATGCCGGAAGGTTAACGCCGCCCTCCCGATAGGCGGATGCCTTGTCGCACACCTCTCCGAGGGGCTGCTGCCCAGGTGGGCGATGCGCATGGTGGGCACCTGCACATTGTGTGGAGACGGGCCGACGGCTGATTCTGAGCAGCAGCAGCCGTGTGAACGCCATGTTTCCTGGAGCGTGTCATGTTTCTCAGCGTCGCCAATGTCCTCGGTGAGTCGGCCCGCAGGTATCCCGACCGCGTCGCCGTGGTCGATTCGGACACACGGCTCACCTATCGGGAGCTGTGGGCCCGGGCGCTGCGCTGCGCGGGCGCGCTGCGGGCGTCCGGGGTGCGTCCGGGGGACCGGGTGGCGGTGCTGCTGCCCAATTCGGCGGACTTCCTGTACGCGTACTACGGGGCGCTGGCCGCCGGGGCGACGGTCGTACCGGTGCATGGGCTGCTGGTGGCCGACGAGGTGGCGTACGTACTGCGGCACAGCGGTTCCGTTGCGCTGATCAGCGGTGGTCCGTTGTGGCCGGTGGCCGAGGAGGGGGCGCGTGCCGCGGAGGTGCGGGCCGTGCGCGGCGTCCCGACGGACGGTGACCCGCTGCCCGCGCCGGAGCCCGCGGCGCCGGACGACACCGCGGTGATCCTCTACACGAGCGGCACGACCGGGCGGCCGAAGGGTGCACTTCTCACCCATCTCAACATCGTGATGAACGCATCCGTGATCACCCACGACCTGGTGGGGCTGGGCGTCGACGACGTGGTCCTGGGCTGTCTGCCGCTGTTCCACAGCTACGGGCAGACCTGTGCGATGAACGCGACGCTACGGGCAGGGGCCACGCTCGTCCTCATGCCGCGCTTCAGCGGCGCGGGCGCACTCGAACTGCTGGCCGCCGAGGGCGTGAGCGTCTTCATGGGCGTACCGACGATGTATCACGCACTCGTCGAGGCGGCGAAGGACGCCGCGGCGCGGGACGACACGACGCCCCGTCTCACTCTGCGCCTGGCCGTCTCGGGCGGCGCCGCGCTCCCCGTCGCCGTGCTCGAACGCTTCGAGGAGACCTTCGCGACGCAGGTCCTGGAGGGTTACGGGCTGACCGAGACCTCCCCCGTCGCCACCTTCAACCAGCCGGAGCTCGGCCGGCGGCCCGGCACGGTCGGCCACCCGGTCTGGGGCGTGGAGATCGGTGTCGCGGACGCGGCGGTCGAGGACGCCGTGCTGCTGCTGCCGGACGGAGAGGTCGGCGAGGTCGTGGTGCGCGGCCACAACGTCTTCGCGGGGTATCTCAACGATCCGGAGGCGACGGCCGCCGCCGTGGTCGACGGCTGGTTCCGCACCGGGGATCTCGGGGTGCGGGACGAGGACGGCTTCCTGAGCATCGTCGACCGGAAGAAGGACCTGGTCATCCGGGGCGGCTTCAACATCTATCCGCGTGAGGTCGAAGAGGTGCTCGTGCGCCATCCGGCGATCTCCGAGGTCGCGGTGATCGGCGTGCCGGACGAGGCGCGCGGCGAGGAGATCTGCGCGGTGGTCGTGCTGCGTGCGGATGCGGGTGCGGTGACGGAGGAGGACGTGATCGCCTGGTCCCGGGACCGGCTCGGGCGGCACAAGTATCCGCGGATCGTGCGGTTCATGGAGACGCTGCCGCTCGGCCCGACCGGCAAGGTCCTCAAACGGGCACTGACGGCCGCCTCCTCCTGATCCGTCGGGCCGACGCCGACGCCCCGGCCGACGACGCCCGGAGCCACGTCCGGGTCGACGCGGCCCCGGACCGGGTACGTATCGAGTCACCGGTACCGGTGGAGGTGCCGCACCCCGACGGCTCCCTCACCCACCATCCGTCCGGCTCGGTCCGTCGCACTCTCCGCAACCGCACCGTCCGCGATCGCGCCGCAGAAGGGCTGAAACCACCTCATGGCTGCCGTACCCCCTCCCATATCCATGACGTCACCGCAGGTCGGCACGGTCCACGGGGCGGTGCGCGGCACGCTGGAGCAGGGCGTCGCCGTCTTCCGCGGTATCCCGTACGCGGCTGCGCCGGTCGGCGCCCGCCGCTTCCGGGCGCCGGAGCCGCCCGAGCCCTGGGAGGGGGTACGGGAAGCGGTGGCGTTCGGGCCGACCGCGCCCAAGCGGCCGTACTCCCCGCCGCTGGACCGGCTGCTGCCCGATCCCGACGTGCCGGGCGACGACTGCCTCAACCTCAATGTGTGGACGCCGTCCCCGGACCGTACGGGACTGCCCGTCCTCGTCTGGATCCACGGCGGTTCGCTGCTGCACGGCTCGTCGGCCGTGCCGTTGTACGACGGGGCGGCGTTCGCCCGTGACGGCGTCGTCCTCGTGTCGGTCAACTACCGCCTCGGCATCGAGGGGTTCGGGGTGTTCCCGGACGCGCCCGCCAACCGGGGGCTGCTCGATCAGCTCGCGGCGCTGGCCTGGGTGCGGGACAACATCGCGGCGTTCGGCGGCGATCCGGACCTGGTCACGGTGTGCGGTGAGTCGGCGGGGGCCATCAGCATCGCCGCCCTGCTGGCCGCCCCGCGTGCCAAGGGCCTGTTCCGGCGTGCGGTGCTGCAGAGCGGTGCGCCGACCGCGCTGCCCCTGGATGCCGCCGCCCGCCGCACCACCGAACTGATCGCGAAAAGGCTGGGGGTCGCGGCGACGGCCGGGGCGCTGGCTGCGGTGGACCCGGCCGGACTCCTGGCGGCGCAGACCGAGGTGACTTCCGGCGGCTCCCCGCTGACCGGCGGGAATTCCTTCCAGATCGTGGTGGACGGCGATCTGCTGCCCCGAGATCCGCTCGAAGCGCTGCTGGACGGCGCCGCGGACGACGTCGATCTGCTGATGGGCGCGAACAGCGAGGAGTACCGGCTCTGGTTCGTGCCGAGCGGTCTGACGGAGCGGCTGTCCAGGATCAAGCTGCGGCTGGCCCTGCTGAAGTTCAAGGTGCCGGGCGCCACGGCACGCACGTACCGCGCGAACCGGCCCGGTGCCACTCCGGGTGAGCTGCTCGGGGCGCTGGCCACCGATCTGCTGCTGCGCGTCCCGCTGAACCGGGTGGCCGATGCACGCGCCGGTGCCTCGGGGAGCACCCATCTCTACGAGTTCGGCTGGCCGTCCCCCGTGCTGCGGCTCGGCGCCTGTCACGGGCTGGAGATCGCCTTCGTCTTCGACACACTGGACCGGCCCGACGCGGTGGCTCTGGCCGGCGAGGACGCCCCGCAGGAGCTGGCCGACGCGATGCACGCGGCGTGGGTGCGGTTCGCCGCCTCCGGTGATCCCGGCTGGCCCGCCTGGGACACGTCCCGCCCGGTGATGGGCTTCGGCCCCGGAGAGCCCGCCGTGGTGAGCGCCCCGCGAGACGAGGAGCTGCACGGCTGGGCACCGTACCGGAGCAACTCCTGACACCGGTCGGTGGGCCGCCGGCAGCGGCGCGGGCGGCGGCCCACGGCCCGGGGGCCGGGGGCCCTCCCGGCATCAGTCCTTGTTCTGCGCCGCCCAGAACTCGTCGAACGTGAGCAGCCCGTCGCCATTGGCGTCGTGCGAGTTGATGACGGCCTGGGCCACCGGCTCGGTGACATAGGGGTCGCCGAGCTGAGCCATCACGCTCTTGTACTCGGCAGCCGATATCAGCCCGTCGCCGTTCAGATCGAACCGCTGGAATGCTTTGCGTGCCGACTCGATGTCCGCCACAGTTCCGCCCCTTCGTAATGCCTGACCAATGCCTGACCAGTGTCTGACTGACGGGGGTCAGATTAACGGGCGCGACGGATGGCGGTCGCGGCGGCCGGTAGTCGATCATGGATGCGGTGTCCGCCGCCCGGCGGACCGCGTTCGGGACCGGGGAGCGGCACACCGATGGACGACGCACTGGCAAAGATCCTGGAGGCTGCGGCGCACGGACGGTTTCCCCCGCCGGACGGGTCCACGACGGTGGTGGGGCAGCCCGGCGCCCGGGATGCGGGAGTGCTGGCGTTCACCGCGCACTCGGTGGTGTTCACCGACGAGGATCCGCGGTGGGTGCGGGCCGTGCTGGCCGCCACCCCCGGTGACGCGCTCGCCGCGACGATGAATCCGTACTTCCTGAGCGCGCTGCTGGCCCGGAGCGGCCGGCACATGAACACCATCGATCTGCTGACGGTCGCGGACGCGCTGCCGGGTGAGCCGGAGATCGCGCTGCGGGAGATCGAGGACCCGGAGCATCCTCGGGTGGCGCGGGCGATGAAGTACCGCGACGAGGTGCGGGTCTGGTCCGCCGACGGCGGTGTGGTGATCCTCGGCCGGGGAGTCGCGGGGCGCTGGGAGACCGCGGTCGAGGTGGCCGAGGAGGCGCGCGGCCGGCGGCTGGGCGAACGGCTGGCGCGGGCGGCCCGGCATCTGGTGCCGGCCGCGGTGGTGTGGGCGCAGCAGTCGCCGGGGAACGCCCGCAGTGTGCGGACGTTCCAGGCGGCGGGCTACCGGCCGGTGGGCTCGGAGGCCCTGTTGGTCGCGGGGTGAGTGTTCAGCGGGTCGGCCGGGTCACGGCTCGTGGCGGACGCCGGGCCGTCAGCGGAAGACGCCGGTGTGGCCGAGTGAGTAGCGGCCCGGCTGCGGGTAGACGGCGAGTCCGTGCGGGCCCCTGCCCACCGGGATCCGGGCGAGCTGTTTGCCGCTGGTGGTGTCGATCGCGTACACCTCGGAGTTGTAACGCCCGCTCAGCCAGAGGACCTTGCCGTCCGCCGAGACTCCGCCCATGTCGGGGCTGCCGCCGTTCGGCAGGCGCCATTTCTTCGCCAGTTTGCGCTGTGCGAAGTCGAAGACGGAGATGGAACCCTCGCCCCGGTTGGAGATGTACATCTCCTTGGAGTCGCGGCTGACGTAGAGGCCGTGAGCACCCTTGCCGGTGCGCAGCAGCTTCGGGGTGGTGAACTTCTTCCCGTCCAGCACCCACACCCCGTTGGCCATCATGTCCGCGATGTAGAACGTACCGCCGTCGGGCGACAGCTTCACGTCCTGCGGCATCGCGCCCTTGAACGGCAGCTTCTGCCGGCCGACGACCTTCATCTGCGCCGTGTCGACCTTGAGGAGTTCCCCGGAGAACTCGCAGGAGACGATGAAGTACCGGCCGTCCATGGAGAAGTCGGCATGGTTGACGCCCTCGCAGCTGACCGGGAGGGTCCTGGCCGTCTTCATGGTGCGGGCGTCACGGAAGACCAGTTGGCGGTCCATCGAGGCCATCACCACGGCGTACTTGCCGTCCGGTGTGAAGTAGAGGTTGTACGGGTCGGAGACGGGCACCGTGCGGCTCACCTTCCCGGTGGCCGGATCGATGGCCGTGAGGCTGTCACCGATGTCGTTGTTGACCCAGAGGGTCTTCAGGTCCCAGGACGGGACGACATGCTGCGGCTGGCGGCCGACCTTGATGGTCCTGATGACCTTGTAGGTCGCGGGATCGATCACCGACACCGTGTCGGAGTTGGTGTTGGGGACGTACACCCGCGACGGGAAGTCCTTGACGACCGGGGAGAGATTCCCCGGCCGGTCGGCCGCGTAGACGTCCTTGACGTCGAGCACCGGTGGCATGCCGGGCAGTGCGGACTTCGCCCTTCCGGACGGTGTGGCGGCCTCGGCGTTCCCCTTCTCGGCGGAAGTGCCGCAGCCGGTGAGTACCGCCAGCAGGACGCCCCCGAGCAAGGCCGCGGTGTGCTTGGTGGAGGGAGGCATCAGGTCAGCAGCTCCGTGGTCGTCACCGCGCGCAGTCGGCGGCGGTCGATTTCGGTGAGGAGGAGAGGCAGGGCGGCGACCGTGTCCGCATAGCCGAAATGCAGGCTCACCACCGATCCGTTGCGGATCTCCCCGGCGACCTTGCGGGTGACGGCCGCGGCGCCGGGAGAGGTGAAGTCGAGGGAGTCCACGTCGTACGAGAGGACGTGCGGGTAGCCCGCCCTGGCGGCGAGCCGCTGGACGAGCGGGGTGGCGTACCGGGTGCGGGAGGGCCTGAACCAGGTGCCGATGGATCCGGTGAGCCGGCGCAGCCGCTGGGCGCAGCCGGTGATCTCCGCGTACGCCTCGGCCTCTCCCATCGAGGAGATGTCGATGTGGCGCTGAGTGTGGTTGCCGAGGTCGTGGCCGCCGTCGAGGATGCGGCGGGCCATCCCGGGGTGTTCGTCGAGCCAGCTGCCGACGGCGAGGACGGTGATCCGGGCGTGGGCCCGTTCGGCCTCGGCGAGTACGGTCCGGGCGATGGCGGGGTCGCCCTGGCCGTGGAAGGTGAGGGCGACGCGGGCGCGGTCGCGGGGGCCGTGGTCGATCTGGACCGGCTGCCCGGGGAAGCGGTGCGGGGCGGGCGCGGGGTGCGGGGCCGCGGGCCGGGTGGTCGCGGTGACGGGGTTCTTCGGGCTCCCTGCGGTCGGGACGGTCCTGGCCGACGTACCGGCGTCGCCGCGGTCCGCACATCCGGCGGCGAGGGCACCGGCGATGGCGGCCCCTGCTCCCGCGCGCAGAGCGCTGCGGCGGTGCACCGGTGCGTCGGAGGCGTTCATGTGAAGAACAATAGGGGCAAAAGGTATAAAGAATGACAATATATGAGCATCTGGGTGACGCGAATGAATCACCCGCTGAATCTCATAAATATTCACAGTTTTCCAGGCAAGTGACCCATCACACCTGCGATTCACCTGATGAATGTCACGCTATGATCACTTATGACCCATTTGGGCCTTTGGCGACGAGGGCGCCCGTCTGCCATAGTCGGTGACACGACCGCATTGACCCGAGCCCGGTCGTCACAAGCGGCCGTGAACACACCCCCCATTTCACGGCCCCCACACAGAAGCCCCCGAAGCGCCGCACCACGGCAGACCGGGGGCTTCTGTGCATCCGGGCACGCGCGCACCGGGAGTCAACGGTCGGAGATCCGCATCTCGAACCAGGTGGTCTTGCCGCGCGGCAGCAGATCCACGCCCCACCGGTCGGAGAGCTTGTCGACGAGGAAAAGCCCCCGGCCGCTGATGTCCATCTCCTGGACGGGCATCAGACACGGCAGTCCACGCGAGGGGTCGCGCACCTCGATCCGGATCCATCCGCGACGGCGCAGCATCCGCAACCCGAAAACCCGGGCGCCGGTGTGCCGTACCGCATTGCCGACGAGCTCCGAGACGAGCAGCACGGCGTATTCAGCGGTATGCGGGGAGAGCGCCCACTGACGCAGCACCACGCACGAGGTGAGTCTTCGGGCCGTGGCCGCGGACTCCGGGCGGGACGGCAGCCGGACTTCACCCTCCGCCGGGTTTCCGAACAACTCCAGCGCTTTGAACGCCTGTTCGTCATCGACCGCCGGCGTCCAGCGCGCCGCTGTCGCGCCGCTGCGCGGTCGCGGCTGTTCCACACCCTCCAGGCCCGCCATGCACACCATCATGACCTCAAGGCGGGTGCTCCGGGGCCGTTCCAAAGGAATCCACACCCCGGAATGCATCATTCCGGAGAGGTCGATGGGCATATGCCACTGGCAGAATGCAGCCCGACACACCCGTTCTGACCTGCACAGACAGCGCTTCCGGGCGAGGTTGCCAGCCCCTTCGGCCAGCTGGGCCTTAAGGTTCCCTTAAGGCCCAGCTAATCCGCCCGCACGGATGAACCCGCGTCATTCTGTGCCCAACTGGCGTTCGGTCAGAGGAACTTGGCCTTGCCCGGACCCTCTTCCACAAAGCTGCGCATACCGCGCTCCCGGTCCTCGGTGGCGAACAGACCGGCGAACCAGTTCCGCTCGATCGTGAGCCCCGTGTCGATGTCCGTCTCCAGGCCGGCGTCGACGGATTCCTTGGCGGCGCGCAGCGCGAGGGCGGGCCCCTTCGCCAGCTTGGCGGCCCAGGCATGCGCCTGCTCGTACACCTCGGCGGCGGGCACCACGCGGTCCACCAGACCGATCGTCAGGGCCTCCTCGGCCTTCACATGACGGCCGGTGAAAATCAGGTCCTTGGCCCGGGAGGGGCCGATCAGCCGGGCGAGGCGCTGGGTGCCGCCCGCTCCGGGGATCAGGCCGAGCAGGATCTCGGGCTGGCCCAGCCTGGCGTTGTCGGCGGCGACCCGGAAGTCGGCACAGAGCGCCAGCTCGCAGCCGCCGCCCAGCGCGTAGCCGGTCACTGCGGCGACGACGGGCTTGGGGATCCGGGCCACCGCGGTGAAGGAGTCCTGCAGCGCCTTGGACCGTACGACCATCGCCGTGTGGTCCATCGCCTGCATCTCCTTGATGTCCGCGCCCGCCGCGAACACCTTCTCACCGCCGTAGAGGACCACGGCACGCACGTCGTCGCGCCGGGTCGCCTCTTCGGCGAGTTCACGCAGCCGGTCCTGGGTGGCGACATCCAGGGCGTTCATGGGCGGCCGGTCCAGCAGGATCGTGCCGACGCCGTCACTTACTTCGAGGGTTGCGGTCATGAGAGGCAGGTTAACCGGGGCTAACACGAGCGGCCCGGTGCTGTTGGTCACAGCACCGGGCCCGCTCGCTTTCCGTACGACGTGAGCTACTTGGTCCACTCCGACCAGGACATGTTCCAGCCGTTGAGGCCGTTGTCCGGCTGGATCGTCCTGTCCTTCGAGTTCTTCACGACCACTACGTCGCCGATGAGCGAGTTGTCGAAGAACCAGGCCGCCGGGGTCTTCTTGCTCCAGGCACCACGCACGTCCTGGAGACCGACGCAGCCATGGCTGGTGTTGGTCGTACCGAAGACGCCGGAGGCGCCCCAGTAGTTGCCGTGGATGAAGGTGCCCGAGGTGGACAGGCGCATCGCGTGCGGCACGTCCTTGATGTCGTACTCGCCGCCGAAGCCGACGGTGTCACCGTTCATCCGGGTCACCTTGAGCTTCTCGCTGATGACCATCTGGCCGTTGTACGTGGTGGTCGCCGGGGCGCCCGCCGAGATCGGGATGTCCTTGATCTGCTTGCCGTCGCGGACGACCTTCATCCGGTGCGTGCTCGCGTCGACGTTGCTGACCTGCTTGCGGCCGATGGTGAAGGAGACCGTCTTGGCCTGCTTGCCGTAGACGCCCGGCCGCCCCTCGACACCGTCGAGGTTGAGCTTCACGGTCACCTTGGTGCCCGCGGCCCAGTAGTCCTCGGGGCGGAAGTCGAGGCGGTCGTTGCCGAACCAGTGGCCCTCGATCGGCACGGACGGCTCGGCCGTCACCTTGATGGCGTTCTCGACCGCTGCCGGGTCGGTGATGCCACGGGTGAAGTGGATCGAGACGGGCATGCCGACGCCGACCGTGGAACCGTCCTCCGGGGTGTACTGCCCGATGAAGGTGTTCTGCGGGACCAGCGTCGTGAAGCTGGTGTCCTTCGCCGACTCACGGCCCTTCGCGTCCTTGGCGACCGCGTGGACCTTGTACTTGGTCGCCGCGGCCAGATGCTGGTCCGGTGTCCAGCTCGTGCCGTCCGCCGCGATCTTCCCCTCGACCTCGGCGCCCTTGGGGTCGGCGACCTTCACCGTGGTCAGCTTCCCCTGCTCGGCGGAGATCTTCAGTGCCCCGCTGGTGGCGACGGAGTCCGCCCCGTCCTTCGGCGCGATGGTCACCACGGCCTGCGAGGCGGTGGTGTCGTCGACCTTCGACCCGCCCTTGCCGTCCTTGCCTGCGCTGCCGGCGTCGTCTCCCCCGCCGCACGCCGTCACCAGCAACAGCAATGCACCCAGTACCAGAGCCAGCAGTCCGGTGGCCCCTCGTCCACGCCGTCCGCTGTTCGCCCCGGCCGATGTCCCCGATATCGGCTGCCCGTTCAATGTGCTCGTCTCCCCTCACACGGCCTGGCCCCGCCAAGGCCCTGGGAACCCGCAGGCCCCCGCCCCCGCGCGCTGCACATGCGCGCTCAGCGAAAGATAATCACACCGATCACGGGGAGATGACCCCGCGGATGTCACCGTTCAGTCCCAACTTGTCCCGGGACTTCACCAGGTGACACGGGGTACGGGTGCGGCGGTGCCGGCCGGCCTGTCCGTTTCCTGATCCGCCGGACAGGCCCCGGGGGATCCGACGGGGCCTCAGCGGAGGGCCGAGCCGGCCTTCCACCGGGTCCAGTCCAGATTCCAGCCTCCGAGCCCGTTGTCCGGTGCCACCTGCTTGTCCTCGGAGTTGACGACCTCGATCACATCGCCGATGAGTGTCCGGTCGAAGAACCGGGCGGCCGGGGTGTCGCTGCTGCCACCCCGCACATCGAGCAGCCCGACACAGCCGTGGCTGACGTTGCTCGAGCCGAAGACGCTTTCGTCCGACCAGTAGTTGCCGTGCACGAAGGTGCCGGAATCGGTGAGCCGGAGGGCGTGCGGGACATCCGTGATGTCGTACTCGCCGCCGAAGCCGACTGTGCTGCCGTCCATCCGGGTCACGTCGTACTTCTCGCTGACCACCATCTTCCCGTTGTACGTGTCCATCCCCGGGTAACCCGCCGTGATCGGGACCGTGGAGAAGAGCCGGCCGTCGCGACGTACCTCCATCGTGTGCGCCGCCGCGTCGACCAGGGACGTCTGGGAACGCCCCACCTTGAAGGCGACCGTCTTGTCCTGAGTGCCGTACACATGCGGCGCGCCCTCCACATCGCGCAGCCCCACCCTCACGGTGACCTCGGTGCCCGGCGCCCAGTAGGCGGCGGGGCGGAAGTCGAGACGGTTGTCGCCGAACCAGTGCCCCACCACCTCGACCGCCGGAACGGAGGCCACCCGAATGGCCTTCTGCACGGCCGCACGGTTCTTGACCGGGCGGTTGAAGTTGAAGGAAACGATCATTCCGGTGCCGACCGTGGACCGGTTCTCCGGTCTGAAGTAGCCGATGAAACGGTGTTCGGGGACCACCGTGGTGAAGGTGGTGTGACGGGCCGAGCGGTTCCCGGCGCCGTCCAGGGCGACCGCGTCGACGCTGTATTTGGAGGCGAGCCTGAGCCGGCCCGTCGTCCCCCCGGGCGTCCAGGAGAGACCGTCGTGCGCGATCCGGCCCGGCACCTCCTGCCGCTGTGCGTCCGCGATCCGCGTCACCTTGACGCTCTCCAGCCGCCCGTCGGGAACCTTCACCTCCATCCGGTCGTCCGGACCGATGTTCTTCGCACCGTCCAGCGGGGTGATGAGGATCGCCTCCTGCGGGGGGCGTGCCTTGCCGCTGAAGATGGATCCGGCACCGGTGCAGCCGCTCAGTACGGCCAGCACGGCGAGCAGTCCTGCCCATGTCAGCACGGTGGCCGAGCTCGCCACCGCCCTCTTCGCTACGTGGTTCACGTCCCCCCAACGACGGGGGCCGGTCGGGGGAAACGTGAGTGCGGGCCCTCGTGTGGGCAGAACAGAGGGGAGGACCACACTCGGGGAGCCGCGGCCGGGACGCCGCGCGCTCCCTTTCGGTGCCGGTCCCCACGAGCCGCGGGAGGCGAGCAGGTGTCGAGCGCAGCCGAGCAGGAGGCAGTGCAGAAGACGGAGACGACAGCCGTGCCGGAGAGCACGCGGGAGGCCGTGCCGGCGCGGCCTCCCGCCGTGTGGCCCGGCGCCCCGATGCCGCTCGGGGCCCGCTTCCGGGTGGGCCCCGACGGGGTGGCCGGCACCAATTTCGCGCTCTGGGCGGGCGGCGCGGAGGCCGTCGAGCTCTGCCTCTTCGACGAGGGCGGGAGCGAGACACGTCTCCCGCTGACCGAGCTGACCCACGAGGTCTGGCACGGCTTCGTGCCGGGCGTGCGGCCGGGGCAGCGGTACGGCTACCGGGTGCACGGCCGCTGGGACCCCTGGACCGGCGCCCGCTGGAACGCGGCGAAGCTGCTCCTCGATCCGTACGCACGGGCCGTGGACGGCTCTTTCACCCTCCCGGCCGAGGTGTACGGCCATGTGAGGGACTGGCCGCACCAACAGGTCGCCGACACCGTGCGCGACGAACGGGACTCCGCCCCGTACGTACCGAAGGGTGTCGTGGTCCATGACGACGACGACTGGGCACAGGACCGCCGGCCCAAGACCCCGTGGGCGGACTCCGTCATCTACGAGCTGCATGTGCGCGGCTTCACCAAGCTGCACCCCGAAATCCCCGAGGAGCTGCGGGGCACGTACGCCGGTCTCGCCCACCCGGCGGCCATCGGCCATCTGCAGCGGCTCGGGGTCACGGCGGTCGAACTGCTGCCAGTACATCAGTTCGCCCACGAGGACCATCTGCTCCGGCGCGGCCTGCACAACTACTGGGGCTACAACTCCATCGGCTACTTCGCCCCGCACTCCGACTACTCGGCGAGCGGGACCACGGGCCAGCAGGTCGGCGAGTTCAAGCGGATGGTGCGGGCCCTGCACGACGCCGGGATCGAGGTGATCCTCGATGTGGTCTACAACCACACGGCGGAGGCGAGCGAGCTGGGTCCGATGCTGTCGCTGCGCGGCATCGACAACCGGGGCTACTACCGCCTCCAGGCCGACGCCCGCAGATACGCGGACTACACCGGCTGCGGCAACACCCTGCATGTGGTCCAGCCGCACGTCCTGCGGCTGATCACGGACTCGCTGCGCTACTGGGTCACGGAGATGGGTGTCGACGGCTTCCGCTTCGATCTGGCGGCCGCGCTGGCCCGCTCGATGCACGACGTCGACATGCTCTCCCCGTTCCTCGCGGTGATTGCCCAGGACCCGGTGCTGCGCCGGGTGAAGCTGATCGCCGAGCCGTGGGACGTCGGCAACGGCGGCTACCAGGTGGGTGCCTTCCCTCCGCTGTGGACCGAGTGGAACGACCGCTACCGGGACGCCGTGCGGGACTTCTGGCGCGGCGCCCTGCCCGACGTACGGGATCTCGGCTACCGGCTGACCGGATCCAGCGATCTCTACGCGTGGGGCGGCCGGCGCCCGTACGCCTCGGTCAACTTCATCACCGCGCACGACGGCTTCACCCTGCGCGATCTGGTCAGCTACGAGCAGAAGCACAACGAGGCCAACGGCGAGGGCAACCGGGACGGAACCTCGGACAACCGGGCCTGGAACTGCGGCGCCGAGGGCGAGAGCGACGACCCCGGCATCAACGCGCTGCGCCGTCTTCAGCTGCGCAATCTGCTCACCACACTGCTGCTGTCGACGGGTGTGCCGATGCTGGTCGCGGGCGACGAGATGGGCCGTACGCAGGGCGGCAACAACAACGCGTACTGCCAGGACAACGAGGTCAGCTGGCTGGACTGGTCACTGCTCGACCAGCCCGGATGGCGGGCGCTGACCGAGCTGACCTCCCGGGTCCTCACCCTGCGCCACACCCACCCGGTGCTGCGCCGCCGGGCCTTCTTCTCCGGGCGGGCGCAGGCGGCGGACGGGCTGCGGGACCTGGCGTGGTTCACCCGGCAGGGGGCGGAGATGACGGAGGAGGACTGGTACGCACCGGCCGCGACGGTCGGGCTCTATCTCTCCGGACGCGACATCCCCGGCCGGGACGCACGCGGCGAACAGGTAACGGACGACAGCTTCCTGGCGATCCTGCACGCGGACCACCGGCCGAGCGGCTTCCGGCTCCCGGGACCGCCGTGGGCGCAGAGCTACGAACTGGTCCTGGACACCTCGCGGGAGGACCAGGCCATGGCACCCGGCACCGTCCACCAGGGCGGCGGGCCGCTGACCGTACCGGCCAGGTCGGTGCTGCTGCTGCGGGTCAGGGAGTGAGAGGCACTCAGCCGCCCCGGGGTCAGCCGAGGATGCCCCGGTCGTAGCCGACCGCGACGGCGGCGGCCCGGTCCTTGGCGCCCAGCTTGGCGAAGATATGGGTGAGGTGGGTCTTCACCGTGGCCTCGCTGATGAACAGCTCGGCGGCTATCTCACGGTTCGAGGTGCCCTTCGCGACGAGTTCGAGCACCTCGCGCTCACGGCCCGACAGCGACTCGTTGCCCTGCGCCGCCGGGGTGCGCACCCGTGAGATCAGTCGGGAGGCGACGGCGGGCGAGAGCACGGTCCGGCCGTCGGCCGCGGCGCGGACTGCGTTGAACAGCTCGTCGCGGGGCGCGTCCTTGAGCAGATAGCCGGTCGCGCCGGCCTCGATCGCGGGGAGAGTGTCGGAGTCGGTGTCGTACGTGGTCAGGACGAGCACCTTGGACCGGGCGCCGCGCCCGGTCAGTTCGGCGATGGCGGCGACCCCGCCGCCGCCCGGCATCCGCAGATCCATCAGGACGACATCGGGGTCGAGCCGGGCCACGAGGTCGACGCCCTCCACCCCGTTCGACGCCTCCCCGAGGACCCGGAAGCCGGGAGCCGAATCGAACATGCCGCGCAGACCGTCCCGTACGACGGGGTGGTCGTCGACGACGACGAGCGTGATGACGCGTGCGGAATCCTCAGCCATGGCAGGCCAACCGTACTGGTCATCGGCTGTGCTGAACCAGTGGCACCCGGGCGCAGACCGCCGTGCCGCGGCCCGGCTCCGTCTCCACCTCCACGGTGCCCGCGATGCGTTCGGCGCGGGCCCGCATGCCGCCGAGCCCGAAACCGCCCGCGCCGCTGTACGGCGGCAGGGCGGCCGGGTCGAAGCCGCGGCCGTCGTCCCGTACGTCCAGGGTCAGTTCGTCGCCCATGAAGGACAGGGTGATGCCGACCCGTGAGGCCCCGGCGTGGCGGCCGGCGTTGGCGAGGGCTTCCTCGGCGATACGGAGCAGGGTGGCCGCTATCTCGTCGTGGAGCGGCTCGACGGTACCGGTGACGGTGAACTCGGCCCGGACCGCCTGGCGTTCGGCCCATCCGGCGACCGTCTTCTCCAGCGCGCCCGGAAGGTCGTCGTGCTCCAGTGCGGCGGGGACCAGATCGTGTACCGAGCGGCGCGCCTCCCCCAGGCTGTGCCGGGCGAGGGCGGCGGCGCGGTCGAGGTGCTGCCGGGCCAGCGCGGGGTCGGTGTCGGCGATCGAGGTCACCACCTGGAGCTGGGCAATGATGCCCGTCAGGCCTTGCGCGAGGGTGTCGTGGATCTCGGCGGCGAGCCGGCGCCGCTCGTCGGCGACGCCCGCTTCGCGGGCCTGGACGAGGAGTTGGGCGTGCAGGCCCGCGTTCTCCGCCATGGCCTGTTCGAGGCGGGCATTGGCGGACTCCAGTTCGGCGATGGTGTCGACCTGGGTGCGGGCGTGGTCGGCCTCCCGGTCGCCGATCTGGGCGAAGACCATGGTGAGAGTCACGTGCAGGGCGAGGACGATACCGAAGGCGATCCAGTTCATGAGGGAGACCGGCGGCAGGCCGCTGCCGCACTGCGAGCCCGCCATGATGACGGCGGTGGCCAGCAGCCCGGCTCTGACGGCCCGGTGCGGAAGCAGTCGGCCGGCATCGAAGTAACCGAGAATCGCGAACATGGAGAAGAACGGGTTGCACCAGGTCAGTGCGAAGGCGAGCGCCGTGCGGGCGACGAAGTAGAACTGCGCCGCCCGTGACTTCGGGGGAACACTCGGCCGGACCCGCCCCCACCAGAGCTGGAGGACGAGCGCCACCGGGACCAGCACCGCGGTGGCGTGCACGTCCGAACGGGACATGATGAGGTCGGCGGTCACCGCCGAGACCGCGGTGCCCAGGCCGAGCAGACCGTACGGCCCGTACCGGAAGAACCGTTCCCACCACTGCGCGGCTGTCGTAGGTCCGGTGGTGGTCGCCTCAGCCGTGTCCTGCGCGTTCATGGGTGAAGTCTCCCCCGGAACCATTCACTCCCATCGGAACAGACGGGTCGCCAGCAGGGTCACCAGGGCGGCCCACAGGGCCATCACGCCCAGCTGGGCCCAGCCGGGCCAGCCGCCGGACGCCGCCCGGTCCAGCGCCTGGGAGGCCGCGCCGAACGGGGTGACCTGAACGATGCGCCGGAGGGTGTCGGGCATGGTCTGTACCGGGATCCAGACTCCGGCGGTGAACATCATCACGAGGTAGACGACCGACCCGATGGCGGCGGATGCCTTGGTGGTGCGGGAGAGCGCACAGAGCAGTGCGCCGAGGGCGAGGACACTCGCCGTCGCCAGGAGCAGCGCCAGGACATAACCGACGGGCTGTCCGGGCAGCGTGACGTCGAAGGCGGTCCGGCCGACGGCCATCACCAGCGCGGCGGAGCCGAGGGCCGCGGCGCCGTGCAGGGCGATCTGCGAGGTGAGCAGGGCGGACGGCCGTACCGGAGTGGTCGACATGCGGCGCAGGATCCCGCGCTCGCGGTAGCCGGTGAGGACGGGCGGCATGGCCTGCAGTCCGGCCATGATCATGGCGAGCAGCACCGACACCGGTACGTACAGGTCGATGACGCGGCGGCCGCCGAGTGCGTCGTCGGGGTCCCGGAAGGACGGGATCAGGCCGAGGACCGTCAGCAGCACGGTCGGGAAGACGAGGATCCAGAACAGGCTGCCGGGCTCACGGAGAAAGAGCCGGGTCTCGGCCTTGAGTACCGCTGCCCATGGGGTGGGTGTGTCCATCGCCTTGGCCGGGTTCGCCGTGGTCATCTCAGGCCGCCTGTTCTGTGAGGTCGAGGAAGGCGTCGTCCAGCGTTGCCTCGGTGACGCGGAGTTGGTGTGCGGTGATGCGGTGGCGGGCCAGCAGCGAGATCACCGCGTTGACCGTCTCGTCGGTGCCGTTGATGACGATCCGGCCGTCGTTCTGCTCGACGGAGACCGCCCCGGGCAGCAGGCCCAGCTCGGTGTCGTCGAGCGGCTGTGAAGGCGTGAAGGAGATGACCGTGGCGCTGCCGGCCCTGCTGATCAGGCCGGACGGGGTGTCGAGGGCGACGACCTTTCCCTTGTCGATCACGGCGACACGGTCGCAGAGCCGGCTGGCCTCTTCCATGAAGTGGGTGACCAGAAGGACCGTCACGCCGCTGTCGCGTACATCCTCGATCAGCTTCCAGGTGTCCCGGCGGGCCCGCGGGTCCAGGCCCGTGGTCAGCTCGTCGAGGACCACGACCCGCGGGTTGCCGACCAGGGCGAGCGCGATGGACAGCCGCTGCTTCTGACCGCCGGACAGTTTGGCGAACCTGGTGCCGTACTTGGTGTGCAGACCGAGCCGTTCGGCCAGCGCACGCCAGTCGGCGGGGTCCGGGTAGAAGGCGCTGTACAGCTCCAGCGCCTCGGCCACGGTGAGCTTGGGCTGCAGCTCGCTCTCCTGGAGCTGGGCGCCGAGCAGCCGGGTCACCCGGTCGTGGTCGGCGACGGGGTCGAGACCGGCCACGCGGACCGTACCGGCGTCGGGAACCCGCAGTCCCTCGACGCACTCGACGGTGGTGGTCTTGCCCGCACCGTTGGGTCCGAGGATCCCGAAGATCTCCCCCTCGTCGACGGCGAAACTCACTCCGTCCACGGCGGGGCGCCCGGCGTAGGCCTTGTGCACCCCGTTCACTTCGATGATTGCCATGCCTACGAGAATCGTGTCGCGGGGACCGGCGCACCATCGTCCATCGCGCTCGAAGCGGCATCGGCCGATCGGTTGATACGGGGTACGACCAGCGGTCCGCAGGGCCTGGTACGAGGCTCCGCCGGCGCCGGACGGCCGAAAACCACATGAGCGATGTCAGTGGTGAACCGTAGGCTCGCCTGTGATGCCCGAAGAACATGTAGAGCCCAAGGACCGGTCCACCGCGCGCTCCCTGCTGCGGTTGTGGCCCTATGTGAAGCCAGTACGGAAGCGCCTGTTCGGCGCAGCTCTGGTCGCGATAGTCGCTTCCTGTATCGGCCTGGTGATCCCTCTCGTACTGAAGTGGATCGTCGACGGCCCGGTGGCCGGCCGCAACCCGGGCGGCGTCTGGCTCGGCGCGCTGTATCTGCTGTTGCTGGGCCTCGCCGAGGCCGCGCTCTTCGGGGTGCGACGGTGGATGGTGGCCCGGCCGCTGGCGGGGGTCGAGGCGGCGATGCGGGCCGACCTGTACCGGCATCTGCAGCGGCTGCCGGTGGCGTTCCACGACCGCTGGCCGTCGGGGCAGTTGCTCTCGCGCGGGACCACGGACCTGATGCTGGTGCGCATGTTCCTGGCTTTTCCGCTGACCTTCCTGCTGGTCAACGGAACGACGATCCTGATCGGTTTCATCATTCTGCTGATGCAGCAGTGGACGCTGGGACTGGTGCTCCTCGCCCCGGTGGTCCCGTTGGTGATTCTCTGCTCGGTCTTCGAGACGAAGTACTCGCTCGTCGCGCGCAAGGCGCAGGATCAGGTCGGCGATCTGACGACGGTCGTCGAGGAGAGCGTGCTCGGCATCCGCATCATCAAGGGCTTCGGCCGGCACCGCAGCCAGGCCCTCGCGTTCCGTGCCCTCTCGCAGCGGCTTCGGAGCACGGAGCTGGGCAAGGCCCGTCTGCTCGCGGGCATCTGGGCCGCCATCACCATGATCCCCGAGCTGGCCATCGGTGCGGCGCTGGTCCTCGGCACGGTCCAGGTCGCGGACGGCGGGCTCTCGGCGGGCACGCTGGTCGCCTTCCTCTCCACGGCGCTCGCGCTGCGGTGGCCGATCGAGTCGATCGGCTTCCTGCTGGCGATGAGCCAGGAGTCGGCGACGGCGACCGAACGGTTCTTCGAAGTGATGGATGTGGCCGAGGAGGACGACACGGCCGCCGCCGACGGCCGCGCGCCGAAGGACACGGCCGGTCAGGGCGAAATGGCCTTCGAGGGGGTGGAGTTCCGCTACCCCGATGCCGAGGCCGGCTCCGTACCCGTACTGTCCCGGATCGATCTGCGCATCCGCCCCGGCGAGACGATGGCCCTGGTCGGGGCCACGGGTTCCGGAAAGACGACGCTCACCGCGCTCGTGCCGCGGCTGCACGAGGCGACCGCGGGGCGGATCACGCTGGACGGCAGGGACATCACCGCCATGCCCCGTCAGGAGCTGCGCGAGCTGGTGTCCGTGGCCTTCGAGGAGCCGACGCTCTTCTCGGCGAGTGTCGGGGAGAACGTACTGATGGGCGCCGAAGGCGCCGGGGAGGAAGCGCTGCGGCGGGCGCTCGCGGTCGCGCAGGCCGACTTCGTGTACGACCTGCCCGAGGGCATCGACACCCAGGTCGGCGAGCAGGGGCTCAGTCTCTCCGGCGGACAGCGGCAGCGGCTCGCGCTGGCCCGCGCCGTGGTGGGCCGGCCACGTTTCCTGGTGCTCGACGATCCGCTCTCCGCCCTGGATGTGCACACGGAGGCGCTGGTGGAGGCCGCCCTGCGGCAGGTGCTCGAGGAGACGACCGCGATCGTCGTCGCGCACCGACCGTCCACCGTGATGCTGGCGGACCGGGTGGCGCTGCTGTCGGAGGGCCGGATCACCGCTGTCGGCACCCATCAGGAACTGCTGCGCGGTAGTGCCGAGTACGCCTGGCTGATGGCGGGCGCCGTAGGCGCACAGGACGGCGCCTTTGCCGAGGACGCCTTCCCCGACCCGTCCGACGAGCACCGCCTTGTGCCGGACGTCCCTGCCGAGAAGGGCCGCACCCGATGACCAGTACGACGACGACCGGGCCCGCCGACCGGCGCGATGCGCGGAAGAAGCCCGAGGGCCCGTCCCCCTCCGACGGCGCCGGTGATCAGTTCGACCGGGACGATCTGCCCACGCCCCGTGGTGCGACCCGCACACTGCTGATGTCGCTGCTCCGGCCGCACCGGGGCCGGGTGATGGTGTCCGCGCTGTTGCTGCTGATCCAGCAGGCGGCGGTACAGGCGGGCCCGCTGCTCGTCGCCTACGCCATCGACAGCGGTGTGCCCGCCTTCCGGGACAAGGACTACGGGCCGCTGATCGCGGTGGCCGTGGGATACGCGCTGTGCTCGGCGGCCGCGGGGTGCATGCAGTACGCGTTCATCCGGGCCTCCGCCCGGATCAACCAGGACGTGCTGCTCGATCTGCGCGGGCGGATCTTCCGCCATGCACAGGCGTTGAGCGTGGACTTCCATGAGCGCTACACCTCGGGCCGGCTGATCTCCCGCTCCACCACGGATGTGGAGTCGCTGCGGGAACTGCTCAGCGAGGGACTGCAGGAACTGATCGGCATCGTCCTGTCCTTCGTCTCCATCTCGCTGGTTCTCCTCTGGCTGGACTTCGGCCTCGGCGCGGTCGCGGTGCTCTCCTTCGTGCCCCTGTATCTGCTGGTACGGCTCTACCGGCAGCGGGCCGGAGTGCTCTACGCGGCGCGGTCGACGGCGATCGCCGCGGTCATCGTGAAGTTCGCCGAGTCGATGAACGGCATCCGCCCCGTCCAGGCCTTCCGCCGCGAGCGCATCAACGACAGGCACTTCGAGGACCTCAACAGCACACACGCCTGGAAGAACGGCGGCGCGATGCTGGAGATGGCGCGCTATGTCGTCGGCTCCCGGCTGGTCGCCAACACGGCGGTCGCCGGGATCGTGCTGTGGGGTGCGTACCGCGTGGCTTCGGGCACCCTGGCACTCGGTGTGCTGGCTGCGGCCGTGCTCTATCTGCGCCGGCTGTACGACCCGATCGACCGGCTCGGCATGTTCCTCAACTCCTACCAGTCGGCCGCGGCTTCGCTGGAGAAGATCGCGGGCCTGCTCGACCAGACCCCTTCCGTCCCCGAGACATCGGATCCGCGGGAGCTGCCCGCCCTCGCGGGTGATCACCCGGGCCGCGAGGTCGTCTTCGACTCGGTGCGGTTCGCCTACCGGACGGGCGGCGAGGTGCTGCCCCGCTTCGATCTGACCGTCCCGGCCGGCCAGACCGTGGCCGTGGTCGGTTCGACGGGCGCCGGAAAGTCGACGCTCGCCAAGCTGCTGGCCCGCTTCTACGACCCGACCGACGGACGGGTGCTGCTGGACGGGACCGATCTGCGGGATCTGGCCGTGCCCGAGCTGCGGCGGGGTGTGGTGATGGTGACCCAGGAGGCGTTCCTGTTCTCCGGGACCGTCGCCGAGAACATCGCGATCGGCAGCCCTGACGCGACCCGTGAGGAGATCGAGCAGGCCGCCAAGGCGATCGGCGCACACGATTTCATCGCCGGACTGCCCGAGGGATACGACACGGACGTACGCAAGAGGGGCGGCCGGATCTCGGCCGGTCAGCGCCAGTTGGTCGCGTTCGCACGGGCCCTGCTGGCGAACCCGGCGGTGCTGATCCTCGACGAGGCGACGAGCTCCCTGGACATCCCCGGCGAACGGGCGGTGCAGCGGGCCATGGACACGGTGCTGCACGGCCGCACCGCGGTCGTGATCGCGCACCGTCTGTCGACCGTGGAGATCGCGGACCGGGTCCTGGTGATGGAGCACGGGCGCATCGTGGAGGACGGTGCCCCGTCCGAACTCATCGGCGGCACGGGCCGCTTCGCCGGGCTCCACCGGGCGTGGCGGGAGAGCCTGGCGTGAGCGGTCTCCGGCTCGGGGCGCCTGGTGGGGCGGGTGGAGACCTTCTCGGACGCGGCCGACCGGTTCGGCTTCCATGGGCGACCACCCACGAAACAGGGGCATCCGGGGTCGGCAGGACGATCGCTGCGGCAGGGCACAGGTCGACGGCCTCGCGAACCGATTCCCGCGTGTCAGCGGGCGGCTCGGGTCGCGGCACGATCGCCTTGCCGTCGTCCTGACGCTGGTCGAACACCTCGCCGACCGTCAACACGCACATCCCGGAGCCGCCGCAGCGCTCGGCGTCCAAAGTGATCCTCCCGGTCACGCGTCCCAGGTGACCGGGAGGTCTTCACCCCAGCCCCGTGGGGCAGCGGATGGCCAGGGCAGGGGCATTCCTGGAGCGGGGCGGCCTGGACATCATGGAGTCGGCCGACCGCTGGCGCCCCCTCCTGGCGTGAGGGGGGCCTCAGACGGCCCCGGAGGGCCGGCTGACCAGCTCCCGAGGACGCCCCGGATCGCCTCGGGCGGGCGGTGAACCACTGCCCGGCCCGACCTGATCACACATCACCCGATCCACTGCTTTTTACACTGATCATGTGCCTGACAGCAGTACACTGCACGACTTCCACCAACGGCACCACACCCGAAAGGGGCGATCAGCGCATGCCCAAGCCTGAGAGCGCGGTGTACGACTACGACGTCGTCATCAGCGGAGCCAGCCTCGCCGGGAGCACCGCGGCGATCTTGCTCGCTCGACGCGGTGTCCGCGTGGCACTGCTGGAACGCCGCTCCGACCCCGAAGCGCACAAGGTGCTTTGCACCCACTCCATCACAGCCAACGCCTACCCGGTGCTGGACGAACTCGGCCTCATCCCCGCGCTCGAGAAGGCGGGAGCCGTCCGCAACGAGGCCCGCTGGTACACCCGCTGGGGATGGATCGAGCCGAGGGCCGCGTCGGCGGGCCCCGCGCTGCCGTACGGGTACAACATTCGGCGTAGCACCCTCGACCCGTTGATCAGGTCCCGTGCGGCAAAGACCCCTGGCGTCGATCTGCTCCTCGGTCACCATGTGACCGGGCTGGTCCGGGAAGCCGGACGAACCTCGGGGGTGCGCGCGTCGACACCACAGGGCAAGCGCGAGATCCGGGCCCGCCTGGTGGTCGGCGCCGATGGCAAGGACTCGGCCGTGGCGAAGTTCGCCGGGGTGCCTGCTCGGCAGTACGAGAACATGCGGTTCGGCTATCTCGCGCAGTTCCGCGATCTTCCGCTGCACGGCGGGATCAGTCACGCCTGGTTCCTGGAGCCCGACATGGCGTACGCGTTTCCGAACGACGACGGGGTGACGGTCATCGCGGTGCTCCCGGACAAGAAGCGGCTGCCGGCCTTCCGGGAAGACCTGGAGGGCAGCTTCTTCGAATTCGTCCGCGCCCTGCCCGAGGCACCGCCCATCGACTCCGCCGAGCACATCACGAAGATCACCGGCACTGTCAACTACCCGCTTCACAGCCGCAAGCCGACCGCACCGGGCGTCGCGTTCATCGGCGACGCCGCCCTGACCGGCGATCCTCTGTGGGGAGTGGGATGCGGGTGGGCTCTGCAGTCCGCGCAATGGCTGGCAGAGGCGGTCGCCTCGGCCGCAACCGGTCGCGGCGACCTCGACAGGTCGCTCGTGGTGTACGCACGCAGACACCGGCGCCGACTGCGCGGTCACCAGCTCCTGGCCGCCGACTACGCCAAGGCCCGCCCGTTCAACCCCATGGAACGGCTGATGTTCTCGGCGGCAGCGCGCGACGCATCGCTGGCGCGGCACATGCATCTGTTCGCATCCCGCCTGATCGGTCCGCTGCGTTTCTTGAACCCCCTGGCACTGGCCAAGGCTTCGGCCGTCAACATCAAGCATCGTAGGGCGGCTGCACCACCCGCGCAGCAGTCACGAACAGGATCATGACCGGCTCCCCCCGTCGGCTCAACGCTTCAGTTGACGTGTCTCGCCAACTGAACGCTCGGGAGGAGGTCCCCGTCAGGAACTCCATGACGGACAGGCTCTGAACCGCCACAACTTCCCTGTGCCGGGCGGAAGGTGTGGATAGGTTGACGGGTGTGGACACCGAATGGACCTGGGCGCACTACAGCGACGACAACCCGTTCTCCGCACCGCTGAGCACCGGCGAGGACTACCCCACCGAGGAGCAGGCCAGACAGGCGCTCGCCCGCTACATCGCCGCGCTCGGCTCGCCGCACCTGGTGGACGTCGAACTGGCGCCGCCGCGCCGTCGCCCACGTCGCCCGTGCGGGTCGCGCGGAGCAGCCATGAGCAGGGTCGGGGACTGGCGCGGCCGTGCGCGGGGCTCCGCGCTTCCCGGGCGGTCAGACGGTGCCAGGTCTGCCGCGACCTCTCATCACTGTCCGCCAACGCCATTGCCCTGCGGGGATTGCAATCGCTCGGGGACATTCCTGATCCGGAACAGCCTGTAGGCCGCGGTGGACCGTCTGGCGCTCACCATCCTCGTCTTCGCCGTGGCGCAGCTCCTCCTGACCCGTTGCGCCGGCTACGCAGGACACCACTTCGGTGAGCGGACCCTGGCGCGCATCCGCGAGCAGTTCGCCGGCCGGGTGCTCGCGCCGCCCGCCCCGGTGGTCGAGCGGGCCCACGACGATCTAGGCAGCCGACGGCGCCTACGTCGTGCTCCGGCGCTCCTGGCACGGCGAAGGCCCGCCTTCCTCCTGAGCCGGCGACGCGCGGCCGCGGCGGGGCCCGCCCCTCGCCCGCACCACTCGGCGCGCGCGATCGGGCCGGAGCTGGTCTGCTGATTCCGGGGGCCGTCCACCCGCATCCCGGAGAGATCCAGATGAGCGTCTATCGAGCCGCACAGGTCACCACCGCCGGCGGTCCGTTCGAGATCGTCGAGCGCGAGGTGCCGCAGCCGGGCCCCTGTCACGTACGGGTGGCCGTGGATGCCTGCGGGGTCTGCCACAGTGACTCCTTCTTCGTGGACGACGCGGTTCCGGGCGTACGGTTCCCACTGGTCCCCGGGCATGAGATCGCCGGGCGGATCGAGGAGCTCGGTGAGGGAGCGCAGAACGCCTGGCAGGTGGGCGACCGCGTGGCGGTGGGCTGGTTCGGCGGCAGCTGCGGCCACTGCACCCCCTGCAGGCAGGGCGACTTCATCATGTGCCGGAACCTGAAGGTTCCCGGATGGGCGTACGACGGGGGCTACGCCGAGACGGTGATCGCGCCGGTGGACGCCCTGGCCCGCATCCCCGACGCGCTGGCGGCGACCGACGCGGCGCCCATGGGCTGCGCGGGGGTGACCACGTACAACGGGCTGCGGCGCAGCTCCGCCCGGCCGGGCGACCTGGTCGCCGTGCTCGGCATCGGCGGGCTCGGCCACCTGGGGGTGCAGTACGCGGCCGCGATGGGCTTCGAGACCGTGGCCATCGCCCGTGGAGCAGCCAAGGCCGACTTCGCCAAGGAACTCGGCGCGCACCACTACGTCGACAGCACGGCGGACACCTCCGTCGCGGACGCGCTGCAGGCCCTCGGCGGCGCCAGGATCGTCCTGGCCACCGCCGCCAACTCCGCGGCCATCACGGCGACCGTGGAAGGGCTCGCCCCCCGCGGTGAGCTGGTGGTCATCGGCGCGGCTTCCGAGCCTCTGGGGATCAGCCCGAATCAGCTGATCATGAGCGGCAGGGTCGTCCGGGGCCACCCGACGGGCACCGCGCAGGACGTAGAGGACACCATGGCGTTCAGCGCCCTGCGAGGAATCCGCCCGATGACCGAGACCGTGCCGCTGGACGGGGCCGACGAGGCGTACCGGAAGATGATGTCCGGTGCCGCCCGCTTCCGGATGGTGCTCACCACCGGCTGACGCCCCCGGCCCCGCGCAGGGGCGCCGGTCTTCACCGCGGCCGTCGCTTCTGCTCGGTACGGACGTCGCTGCCCGCTCCGTCGGCCGGTACGGAGCCCGCGCCCCGGAGCAGGGCGACGGAGAGAACGGCGACACCGGCCGCGGCCATGTTCATGCTGTGGGTGAAGGCCCGGAAAGCGGCGGAGAGCACCGTTTCCCGCAGCTGGTACGGCAGCTGCCGGGCCACCGCGACCGCACCCGACAGGGTCTCCCGCGCGGCGTCGCGTACGGCGGGCACCGTACTGCTCATGCCCCGGCCGTACACGGCGGCGCCGGCCGAACCGAGCATCGCCGTCCCCAGGGCGCCGTCGAGCTCCTGACCCGATTCGAGGACGGCGGCAGCGGGGCCCGCGCGCTCGGGCGGTGCGGCGCCGAGGGCGAGTTCATTGGCGAGCGTCATCGCGGAGACCAGCCCGCCCGCGTAGACGGCGGACCCGGCGAGTGTCATCCACAGCGGCGATTCCGTCCCGATCCGGGTGAGTGAGAGGAAGCCCGGGGCGGCGGGCTCGGGCGCGCCGGTGCCGCAGGCTGATACGGGCGGTGCCGGGATGTGCGGTCCTGAGGTCGTGCCGGGAGCACAGCAGCCGCCGCGCGTACACCGCAAACACCGCCGTGGTGCACCTCTCGACGGACTCGTACGGCCTGTCGTATTACCCGATTTGACGGGGCGTACGCCGTCTCCGGTGCACTAGTACAGTGCACCGGTGCAGACCGAACCGCCCTACCTCGGCATCGCCGGTGAGATCCGTCGCCGGATCGTCTCCGGTGATCTCGCCCCGGGCGACCGGGTGCCCTCCACCCGTGCGATCGTCCAGGAGTGGGGTGTCGCCATGGCGACCGCCACCAAGGCGCTGTCGGTGCTGCGCGGCGAAGGTCTCGTACGGGCGGTGCCGGGTGTCGGCACGGTCGTCGTCGAGCGTCGCGCTCCGGGGCTCGCCGGCCCGGGGGGCGGCCCCGCCCTGAGCCGTGAGCGCATTGTGCGTACGGCCATCGAACTGGCCGACGCCGAGGGGCTGCCCGCGGTGTCCATGCGCCGGGTCGCGACCACGCTGTCCACCTCCACCATGGCGCTGTACCGCCATGTACCGGGCAAGGCCGAGCTGGTGCGGCTGATGTCGGACGAGGTCTTCGGTGAGCGCCCGCTGGGCGCCGCGCCCCGTGACTGGCGGTCGGGGCTGGAAGTCGCCGCCCGGTGGCTCCGGTCGGTGTACGGGCGCCATCCGTGGATGGCTCAGGCCATGGCTTCCTTCACCCGGCCGACGGCGTCCCCGCGCGCGATGCGGTACACGGAGTGGGTACTGCACGCCCTGACGGGCACGGGGCTCTCGCCGCACACGATGCTGCACATCCATCTCACGCTGTTCGCCCATGTCCAGGGACTGGCCATGGCCGCCGGCATGGAGGCACAGGCGCGACAGGACACCGGGCTGTCCGACGCGGAGTGGATGGTAAGAAATGAGCCACAGTTCGACGCCATCTCGGCCAGTGGCGACTACCCGTTCCTCAACTCTCTGTTCGAACACGATGAGTTCGAGCTCGACCTGGACTCGCTCTTCGAATTCGGCCTGCGAAGGACGCTGGACGGCATCGCGGTGATGATCGGCGAAACGTCCGCTTAACGAACATGACCTTTCCGGCAACGGACGAGTTCCGGCCAACTTGTTGACGCGGTCCTGACAGAACCGTCTTCCGGCTGACACTCTTCACCCCGTTCTGCGCACTTCTCGCTCACCCCGTCGGCTCACCCTGCCGCCGGTACCCCCCTCGCAGAAGGAGTCCGCGTGAGATCCACGCCCAGCCGTCGTGCCACCGCGACCGGCGCTCTGATAGCCGCAGCAGCCCTCCTCGCCGTCGGAGTCCAGACCGGTACGGCCACTGCCACTCCCGGCAGCGCCACCGCAGCGGTACCGGCGGCCGCCGGCGCCGACCACGGTGCCCTGGCCAAGCAGCTCACCCCGTCCAAGCGCGCCGAGCTGATCCGCGAGGCCGACGCGACCAAGGCGGCCACGGCCAAGGAGCTCGGTCTCGGCTCTCAGGAAAAGCTCGTCGTCAAGGACGTCATCCAGGACAACGACGGCACCACGCACACGCGTTACGAGCGCACCTTCGCAGGACTTCCGGTGCTCGGTGGCGACCTTGTCGTCCAGGAGACCAAGTCCGGGGCGACCGAGGGCGTCACCAAGGCGTCCAAGGTCACCAGCGGCCAGCTGAAGGCCGTGGACACGACGGCCGATGTCGCGCCCGCCGCAGCCGAGAAGCAGGCACTCGGACTCGCCAAGGCCGACGGCTCCAAGAAGACCGAGGCCGACCGGGCACCCCGCAAGGTGGTCTGGATGGCGCAGGGCAAGCCGCAGCTCGCCTACGAGACCGTCGTCGGCGGGCTCCAGGAGGACGGCACCCCGAACCAGCTGCACGTCATCACCGACGCCACCACCGGCGCGAAGCTGTACGAGTGGCAGGCCATCGAGAACGGCACCGGGAACACCGAGTACAGCGGCCAGGTCACCCTCGGCACCGCACCGTCGTACACGCTGACCGACACGGGCCGCGGCAACCACAAGACGTACAACCTGAACCACGGCACGTCCGGCACCGGGACGCTCTTCTCCGGCTCCGACGACGTCTGGGGCGACGGCACCCCGCAGAACGCCGAGACGGCGGCCGCGGACGCGCACTACGGCGCGGCCGAGACCTGGGACTACTACAAGAACGTGCAGGGCCGCACCGGTATCCGGGGCGACGGCGTCGGTGCGTACTCCCGCGTCCACTACGGCAACAACTACGTCAACGCCTTCTGGGACGACAGCTGCTTCTGCATGACGTACGGCGACGGCAGCGGCAACGCGAACCCGCTGACCTCCCTCGACGTGGCCGCGCACGAGATGACTCACGGTGTCACCTCCGCCACCGCCGACCTGGTCTACAGCGGTGAGTCCGGTGGCCTCAACGAGGCGACCAGCGACATCTTCGCCACCGCGGTCGAGTTCTACGCCAACAACGCCACCGACAAGGGCGACTACCTCATCGGTGAGAAGATCGACATCAACGGCGACGGCACCCCGCTGCGCTACCAGGACAAGCCCAGCAAGGACGGCGCGTCCAAGGACTCGTGGTACTCCGGCATCGGCAACGTCGACGTCCACTACTCCTCGGGCCCGGCGAACCACTTCTTCTACCTGCTCTCCGAGGGCAGCGGCGCCAAGGTCATCGACGGCGTCTCGTACGACTCCCCGACCTCCGACGGTCTGCCGGTGACCGGCATCGGCCGCGACAAGGCCGCCCTGATCTGGTTCAAGGCGCTCACCACCAAGTTCACCTCCACGACGAACTACGCGGCGGCCCGCACCGGCACCCTCGCCGCGGCCGGTGAGCTGTACGGCACGACCAGCGCCGAGTACAAGTCCGTCGCCGACGCCTGGGCCGGCATCAACGTCGGCTCGCGCCCCGGCGGCACCGACCCCGGCGGCACGGTCTTCGAGAACACCACCGCCGTCGCCATCCCGGACCACGGCTCGGCCGTCACCAGCTCGGTCAACGTCACCGGCCGCACGGGCAACGCGCCCAGCACCCTGAAGGTCGGCGTGGACATCACCCACACCTGGCGCGGTGACCTGGTCATCGACCTCGTCGCCCCGGACGGCACGGCCTACCGGCTGAAGAACTCCTCGTCCGCCGACTCGGCGGACAACGTCCAGACGACCTACACGGTCAACGCCTCCTCCGAGGTGGCCAACGGCACCTGGAAGCTCAAGGTCCAGGACGTCTACTCGGGTGACACCGGAAAGATCAACAGCTTCAAGCTGACCTTCTGAACCCGGAGCCGGGCCTGACCCGGCCGAGCCGCCCGGGAGGAGCGCACGCTCCTCCCGGGCGGTTTCCTGTTCGCGGCAGGATCGGGTCAGTTGGGGTTGTTCGCGTGGGTCAGGGTCTCCCAGGCGACGAACAGGTTGTTGGACCCGGCGGGCCGCTGCTGCTCGGTGAGGGTCTGGGTATTGGTCATGGCGATGCCCATCCGGTTGTGCAGGGCGTTGAAGCCGACCTCGGTGACCGGGCCCAGGCTGTCCTTCAGGGTTCCGCCGCACAGCGACGCCGGGACGGCCGCGCCGAGCTGGTACTTGGCGTGCAGCCCCAGTGCGTGGCGCAGACGGTCGGCGATCTCGGGGTAGAGGTCCTGGCCCTGGATCCGGCTGGTCTCGGCGATGTGCGAGATGGCGGAGAGTCCGTAACCGGTGTGGGTGAGATCGCGGCAGGTCTCCTGGGAGAGGCCGTCCATGAAGGTCGACTGGCCCTGCCAGTACTTGATGATCTCGTCGCGGGTGTCGAGGCCGCTGCCCGGCGCGGTCTTCGGCAGGGCGCCGTCGGAGGTCAGATAGATGTACGCGGGAACGCGCCCGCGGAACTTGGCGACCGCCTTGTCGTAGGAGGTGCGGTCCTCCAGGAAGACCGCGATGCCGATCGCGGCCTCGGTCATGCTCAGCTCCCAGTTCCCGTTGCTGTTGGAGCCGTTGATGACCTTCGGGAGATAGACGTTGCGCAGCATGGTCGCGAAGCGGCCGGAGTTCGGCCAGCTGCTGTAGGTGTACTTGATGATCTCGGCGGCGCGCGGCCAGGAGGAACCGGCCCAGCCGGTCTGGAGCGGGGCGTTGCTGTTGGTGTGGTCCTGGATCACGGCCGACCATGCGTCCATGATCTCGACGGCCTTATTGGCGTAGCGGCTGTCCTGACCGATGTACCAGGCCAGCGAGAGCGTGTAGGCGGCGATCGCGTCCTCGCGCTCGTCGGTGCAGCCGTAGTTGGGGTTGGAGTACGAACCGCACTCGACGACGGCGCGCGGCTTGGCGGTGCGGGTGAGCGATGCGTACTTGCTGGCCAGCATCTGGTCGTACGCACCCTTCCAGGGCTGCGCACCGGCCTGCACCTTCGCTCGTACGAAGTCGAGTTGGGGGCGGCTGACGAGGACGCCGGGGTGGGTGAAGGAGGCGGGGGCGGCGATCGCGGCGGGCTTCATCGCCGGGGGGTGCGCGCCGCGGGCGGCCCTGTCCGCCGATGCGGGCGCCATGAAGACCACGGTGATCAGCGATGCGAGAGCGGTGGCGAGACCGAGGCCTCGCCGAAAAGATCCGGTGCGCATGTGGGGTGCCTTCCGGTACGAGGGGCGGTTCAGCAACTCGTCGGACAGCCAAGGAAGTTCACGGACGTGGACATCGAATCGAGTTGTGAACTCTGCAATGAGTGAGGAACTTAAAGGCATCCCATGGACACGTCAAGGCGTTGGGTTCAGATAACGAAGGGGCCCGGCACCGCGCAGGTGCCGGGCCCCACAGGACGGTGCGTCAGCGCATCAGCAGACCCGCGCCGTCACCCATCGCCTCCGTGGGCAGTGCCACCAGGCCGAGTTCCGCGCTGGTCGCCAGCAGCGGATGGGCGGGAAGCACCCGCACCGTGTAGCCGTACGGCCCGGTGCGATCGAGGGCCAGCGGACCGTCGTACAGCCAGCGGCCCTCCAGGTCCTGGCCCCCGGCGGGCTTCAGCGGGAAGACCTGGGCGTCCGAGATCCCGTCGGCGGCGTCCACCCGGCCGGCCACCGCCTGGACCTCCACATCGGCCGGCTCCAGCACCCCGAGGGCGATCCGCACCCGCAGCACCAGCGTCGACCCCAGCTCGGCCGAGCCGCCCGCCGTACTGGGCGCCGCGGCCTCCACATGGTCGACGGCCACGCGCGGCCAGGCGGCGCGGACCCTGGCCTTCCAGTCGGCGAGCTGACGGGCCGTGCCGGGATCCAGCGCACGCTGGGCGATCGCGGCGGGCGCGTACAGCCGTTCCACATACTCGGACACCATGCGACCTGCCAGCACCTTGGGCCCGAGGGTGCCCAGCGTGCGGCGGACCATCTCGATCCAGCGCTCGGGGAGCCCTTCGCCGCCCCGGTCGTAGAAGCGCGGCGCGACCCTGTCCTCGATCAGCTCGTAGAGAGCACCCGCCTCCAGATCGTCACGGCGGTCCTCGTCCACGGCCAGACCGTCGGCCGTCGGGATCGCCCATCCGAAGTCCGGCTCGAACCACTCGTCCCACCAGCCGTCGAGGACCGAGAGATTGAGGCAGCCGTTGAGCGCCGCCTTCATGCCGCTCGTACCACAGGCCTCCAGGGGGCGCAGCGGGTTGTTGAGCCAGACGTCGCAGCCCGGGTAGAGCTTCTGCGCCATGGCCATCCCGTAGTCCGGCAGGAACACGATGCGATGGCGCACCCGGGGGTCGTCGGAGAACCGCACCAGCTCCCGCACCAGCCGCTTTCCGCTGTCGTCGGCGGGGTGGGCCTTGCCTGCGACGACGATCTGGATCGGGCGGGTCGGGTGGAGCAGCAGTTCCCTCAGCCGGTCGCGGTCGCGCAGCATCAGCGTCAGCCGCTTGTACGAGGGCACTCGCCTGGCGAAGCCGATCGTCAGCACGTCCGGGTCCAGCACGCTGTCGATCCAGCCGAGTTCGGCCGCTTCCGCGCCCCGGGTGCGCCACGAGGCGTAGAGCCGCTCGCGCACCTCGGTGACCAGTTGTCCGCGCAGGGCCCGCCGCAGGTCCCAGAGTTCCCGGTCCGGGACGTCGGCGGCGGAGTCCCAGCGTCCGGGAGTGCCGCCGTATCCCTTGCGCAGCCGGAGGATCTCGGGCGCGACCCAGGTGGGTGCGTGGACCCCGTTGGTCACCGAGGTGATCGGGACCTCCGCGGCGTCGAAGCCCGGCCACAGCCCGGCGAACATCTCGCGGCTGACCGACCCGTGGAGGGTGGAGACCCCGTTGGCCCGCTGGGCGAGCCGCAGCCCCATCACCGCCATGTTGAAGAGCTCGGGCTCACCGCCGGGGTGGGTCTCCATGCCCAGTTGCAGGATGCGTTCGACACCCACTCCCGGGAGTTCGCCGTCGTCCCCGAAGTGCCGGGCGACGAGTTCGCGGTCGAACCGGTCGATCCCGGCGGGCACGGGCGTGTGGGTGGTGAAGACCGTGCCGGCCCGCACGGACTCCACCGCGGAGTCGAAGTCCAGCCCGGTGCCGGAGAGTTCACGGATGCGTTCGAGTCCGAGGAAGCCGGCGTGCCCCTCGTTGGTGTGGAACACCTCGGGCGCCGGATGCCCCGTGAGGCGGCAGTACGTCCGCACGGCCCGTACGCCGCCGATGCCGAGGAGCATCTCCTGCAGCAGCCGGTGCTCGCTGCCGCCGCCGTACAGCCGGTCGGTCACCTCGCGTTCGCCCGGCGCGTTCTCCTCCACGTCGGAGTCGAGCATCAGCAGCGGTACGCGTCCCACCTGGGCCTGCCAGATGTGGGCGTGCAGGGAACGGCCACCGGGAAGGGCGAGGATCACCCGGCACGGGGTTCCGTCGGCTTCGCGGATCAGGGTGAGCGGCAGCTCGTTCGGATCGAGCAGGGGATAGTGCTCCTGCTGCCAGCCGTCGCGGGACAGGCTCTGGCGGAAGTAGCCGTGCCGGTAGAGCAGGCCGACCGCGATGAGGGGAACGCCCAGATCACTGGAGGCCTTGAGATGGTCGCCGGCGAGGATGCCCAGCCCGCCGGAGTACTGGGGCAGTGCGGCGGTCACGCCGAACTCGGGTGAGAAGTAGGCGACGGCGGCCGGCAGCTCTGCTCCCTGGGCCAGCCGCTCCTGGTACCACCTGGGACCGTCCAGGTAGTCCCGGAGGTCTGCGGACACCTCGGTCAGCCGGTGCAGGAACTGCTGGTCCAGGGCCAGCTCGGCGAGTCGCCCGGCGGATACGGCACCGAGCAGCCGCACGGGGTCGCATTCCGCCGTCCGCCGGGTCTCCGGGTCGACGGCCTGGAAGAGCTCACGGGTCTCCGTGTGCCAGGACCAGCGCAGATTACGGGCGAGGTCACTGAGTGGTTGAAGGGGATCGGGGAGGACGGGACGCACGGTGAATCGACGAATGGCCTTCACGTATTCCACCTTTACAGGGGACGTACGAATCCGAGGGGACGCACCACGGTGTGCGCCTCTTCGTCACCCTCGACGTTAACGGTGGCCGTACGCCGCAGCCACGGCGCGCGACCGGCTCACAGCGCGTGCCGCCTGCCGGGTCGCCCACCCCGTTTCCGCCCCGTGGCGACCTCCCGCCTCATCCGCCTCCGGGGCCCCGAACGGCCGGTCCAGGCACATCCGCCGCATAGGTAATGGCCGATTCCATCCCCTCGTTCGGTCTTGTGGCACTTCACACCAAGGGGAAAGCTGCCCAGTGGCGTCCACAGGGGCGTCGGCGGGCCCCGCGCAGGCGGGGCGGCGCTCGGCGCATTCAGGTCGTCACAGATACGCCCGAGTAGTTAACACACCACCGGATTGGCCCCCCGAGAAGCATGGGAAGGCTTCTCCGGTACACAGCCCGAGTGCATCCCGTGACCACGCGAATGCCGCCCGAATGCAGCACGAATGCGAGGCACCTGCGGGACCGGTGTTCAGCCGGTTTACATCCGCGCAACACATCCGCACCCCAGCTATTCGAGTGCCATTCGAGTGAATGCGGACAGGAGCGGCCATGCCCACACCCCATCAGCCGTCAACGGAGCAGCTAGAAAGGACGGACCCCGTCGGTCGCGGTGCGCGCATTTCGCCCTCCGCGGCCGCAGCGCGCCCCGTTCAGCCCGAGCCTCAGTCCCCAGGTGATTCCATGATCGGTCGCATTCCCGTCCTCGACGTCCGTCCCCTCGTCGACTGCGGCAGAAGGCCCGCCAAGGCCGTTGTCTCAGAGACCTTCCAGGTCACCGCGACCGTCTTCCGCGAGGGTCATGACGCCGTCGCCGCCAATGTGGTCCTGCTGGACCCGAGCGGGCGCCCCGGTCCCTGGACGCCGATGCGCGAGCTCGCCCCTGGCACCGACCGCTGGGGCGCCGATGTCACCCCGGTCTCCGAGGGCCGCTGGACGTATACGGTCGAGGCCTGGAGCGACCCGGTCGCCACCTGGCGCCGGCACGCCGTGATCAAGATCCCGGCGGGGATCGACACCGCGCTCGTCCTGGCGGAGGGCGCCGAGCTGTACGAGCGGGCCGCCGCAGGCGTACCCAAGCGGGACGGGCGCGAGGCGGTGCTGGACGCGGCCGACGCACTGCGCGACGGGTCCCGCCCTGCCGCCGCCCGGCTCGCCGCGGCGCTGGCCCCCGAGGCGCAGGCCGCGCTCGACCGTCACCCGCTGCGCGAACTGGTCACCGCATCCCGCCCGCTTCCTCTGCTGGTCGAGCGCCGGCGGGCCCTGTTCGGCTCCTGGTACGAGCTGTTCCCCCGCTCGGAGGGCGCCAGGGTCGAACCGGCCGAACCGGCCGGGGCGAAGAAGAAGGGCAGAGCGGGGAAGCCGGGCAAGGCGGCGGAACAGCCGGCGAGGATCATCAGCGGCACCTTCCGTACGGCTGCCGAGCGGCTTCCCGCGGTCGCCGCCATGGGTTTCGACGTCGTCTATCTGCCGCCCGTCCACCCCATCGGAACCACCCACCGCAAGGGCCCCAACAACTCGCTGTCCCCCGCTCCCCACGACGTGGGCGTGCCCTGGGCGATCGGCTCGGCCGAGGGCGGTCACGACGCGGTCCATCCCGAGCTGGGCACCCTCGACGACTTCGATCATTTCGTCGAGACCGCCCGCACCCTGCGCATGGAGATCGCGCTGGATTTCGCACTCCAGTGTTCTCCCGACCATCCCTGGGTCGAGAAACACCCCGAGTGGTTCCACCATCGCGCCGACGGCACCATCGCCTACGCGGAGAATCCGCCGAAGAAATACCAGGACATCTATCCGATCGCCTTCGACAAGGATCTGCGCGGCCTGGTCAGGGAGACGTTGCGCATTCTGCGCTTCTGGATGGATCACGGGGTAAGGATCTTCCGCGTCGACAATCCACACACCAAACCGGTGATCTTCTGGGAGAAGGTGATCGCCGATATCAACCGGACCGACCCGGATGTGATCTTCCTGGCCGAGGCATTCACCCGGCCCGCAATGATGAAGACGCTCGCCGCCATCGGCTTCCAGCAGTCGTACACGTATTTCACCTGGCGCAACACCAGGCAGGAAATCACCGAGTACGTCACGGAGCTGTCGGGCGAATCCGCCTCCTGCATGCGGCCCAACTTCTTCGTGAACACCCCTGACATCCTGCCGGGTTACCTCCAGGACGGGGGCCGTCCGGCCTTCGAGGCGCGGGCCGTTCTCGCCGCGACGCTCTCCCCGACCTGGGGCGTGTACGCGGGGTACGAGCTGTGCGAGAACACCCCGATCCGGCCCGGCAGCGAGGAGTACAAAGACTCGGAGAAGTACGAAATCCGGCCCAGGGACTGGGAGTCGGCCGAGCGCGAGGGCCGTTCGCTGGCTCCGCTCATCACTTCGCTCAACCGCATCAGGCGCCGCCACCCGGCGTTGCAGCAGCTGCGCGATGTGCACTTCCACTCCGCGGACAACGACGCGCTGATCGCGTACAGCAAGCGTTCGGGTTCGAACATCGTTCTGGTGGTCGTCAACCTCGACCCGCACCACACCCAGGAGGCCACGGTCTCGTTGGACATGCCGCAACTCGGCCTCGACTGGCACGAGAGCGTGCCGGTGCGCGACGAGCTCACCGGCGATACCTATCACTGGGGCAGGACCTTCTATGTGCGTCTGGAGCCGGGCGTCACGCCCGCGCACATCGTCGTCCTGCGACCGTCCCCGCCGACCGGAGGGTCACCCACACCATGATCGTCAATGAGCCCGTCCACGACCTGTTCGAGGACACCCCGGCCAAGGACCGCGATCCCGACTGGTTCAAGCGCGCCGTTTTCTACGAGGTTCTCGTCCGGTCCTTCCAGGACTCCAACGGCGACGGCATCGGCGACCTCAAGGGCATCACCGCCAAGCTGGACTATCTGCAGTGGCTGGGCGTCGACTGCCTCTGGCTGCCGCCGTTCTTCAAGTCGCCGCTGCGCGACGGCGGCTACGACGTGTCCGACTACACCGCCGTGCTGCCGGAGTTCGGCGATCTGGCCGACTTCGTGGAGTTCGTCGACGCCGCGCACCAGCGCGGGATGCGCGTGATCATCGACTTCGTCATGAACCACACGAGCGATCAGCACGAGTGGTTCCAGCAGTCCCGCACCGACCCGGAAGGGCCGTACGGCGACTACTACGTCTGGGCCGACGACGACAAGCAGTTCCCGGACGCCCGGATCATCTTCGTCGACACGGAGACGTCCAACTGGACCTTCGACCCGGTGCGCAAGCAGTACTACTGGCACCGGTTCTTCTCCCACCAGCCCGATCTCAACTACGAGAACCCGGCGGTGCAGGAGGAGATCATCTCCGCGCTGCGCTTCTGGCTGGACCTCGGCATCGACGGATTCCGGGTGGACGCCGTGCCGTATCTCTACCAACGGGAGGGCACCAACTGCGAGAACCTCCCGGAGACGCACGACTTCCTGAAGCGGGTCCGCAAGGAGATCGACGCGAACTATCCGGACACCGTGCTGCTCGCCGAGGCCAATCAGTGGCCGGAGGACGTCGTCGACTACTTCGGCGAGTTCCAGGCCGGCGGCGACGAGTGCCACATGGCGTTCCACTTCCCTGTGATGCCACGGATCTTCATGGCCGTCCGGCGCGAGAGCCGCTACCCGGTCTCCGAGATCCTGGCGAAGACACCGGCGATCCCGAAGAACTGTCAGTGGGGAATCTTCCTGCGCAACCACGACGAGCTCACCCTCGAAATGGTCACGGACGAAGAACGCGACTACATGTACGCGGAGTACGCCAAGGATCCACGGATGCGGGCCAACATCGGCATCCGGCGGCGGCTGGCACCCCTGCTGGACAACGACCGCAACCAGATCGAGCTGTTCACGGCGCTGCTGCTGTCCCTGCCCGGCTCCCCGATCCTCTACTACGGGGACGAGATCGGGATGGGCGACAACATCTGGCTGGGCGACCGGGATGCCGTACGCACCCCGATGCAGTGGACTCCCGACCGGAACGCCGGATTCTCCTCCAGTGATCCCGGACGGCTCTACCTCCCCACGATCATGGACCCGGTCTACGGCTACCAAGTCACCAATGTCGAGGCGGCGATGGCCTCCCCGTCGTCGCTGCTGCACTGGACGCGACGGATGATCGAGATCCGTAAGCAGAACCATGCCTTCGGTCTCGGCTCGTTCAACGAACTGCCGTCGTCGAACCCCGCCGTGCTCGCCTTCACCCGGGAGCACGGGGACGATCTCGTGCTGTGCGTGCACAACTTCTCGCGGTTCGCGCAGCCGACGGAGCTGGACCTGCGGTCGTTCAACGGGCGTCATCCGGTGGAGCTGATCGGTGGGGTGCGCTTCCCCGCCATCGGTCAGTGGCCCTACCTGCTGACTCTCGCGGGGCACGGGTTCTACTGGTTCCGGCTGCGGAAGGACGCACCGCCGAACTGACCCGACGTCGCTTCCCACCACCAACCGCGGGGCGGTTTCCGCCGCCCCGCACGGGGCACTCTCCCCCACATCGAACACTTCCGGTCCCTTCCGGGCCCCATCTGGCGTTTCGATCCCTTCGAGTCGAGTCCGTACGGACCATCCTGACCCGACACGTCCCGCACAGCCGGACAGCTATTGCCGCAATCCGGGACACTCTTCGCATCCTGTGGTGTGCCCGGGGAAAGGACGCGATGCCATGTCGGAGGCTGCATCCACTCGGGTCGCCCTGGCTGACAGCACAGCCCTGCTCCCGTCTCTCGCCCCCCTGCTGCACGAATGGCTGCCCCGGCAACGGTGGTTCGCGGGCAAGGGCCGGCCGATCACCGCGTTCTCGCTGGTGTCGGCGACCGAGATACTGCCGGTGGGCACCGATCCGGTCGGCGCCCGCACCGGGACCGGACTGCTCCATCTGCTGGTCCGGGTCCACCAGCCCTCCATGCCCGCGCAGTCGCCGGACGACTGTTACCAACTGCTGCTCGGCGTAAGGTCCGCACTGCCGCCACGGCTGGCTTCCGCACTCATCGGTCATGTGGCCGGAGGACCGCTTGCCGGCTGCACCGTCTACGAGGGACTGCACGACCCGCGCCTGGCCGAACTCCTGCTGGAACGATTCCGTACCCCCGGCACCCTCGGCGCGCTGCGCTTCGACCGGGGCGGCGCCCCCATCGCCGCGGGGCTGGCGCCGCGTGTGCTCGACACCGAGCAGTCCAACACCTCGCTCGTCTACGGCAACGCCTACATCCTCAAGATCTTCCGCCGGATCTTCCCGGGCACCAACCCCGATCTGGAACTGCCGCTCGTGCTCGCGCGCGAGGGCTGCGGACGGGTGCCCGCCCCCGTCGCCTGGTTCGAAGCCACCGCCCCGGGGTCACTCACCCTCGGCGTCCTGCAGCCGTTCCTGCGCGGCGCCGAGGACGGCTGGCAGCTCGCCCTGCGGGCCCTCGCCTCGGGCCATGACTTCACCATCGAGGCCCACGCGCTCGGCAGGGCCACCGCCGAGGTGCACACCGCGCTCGCCGCCGCCCTGCCGACGCCCGCCCTGCGCCGCTCCCAGACCGAGCATCTCGCCGCCGCGATGGTGCAGCGGCTGGAAGCCGCCGCACAGGCGGTACCGGCGCTCGTGCCGTACGTCCCCGGGCTGCGTACCGCCTTCGACGCGGTCGCCGCGCTGGGTCACCGGGGTCACAACTGGGCGGCCCAGCGGGTCCACGGCGATCTCCATCTCGGCCAGACGCTGCGCGCGGCCGACGGTTTCTGGTCACTGATCGACTTCGAGGGCGAGCCGGCCAGACCCCTGCCCGAGCGCCGCCGTCCGCAGCCACCGGTACGCGACATCGCCGGCATGCTCCGCTCCTTCGACTACGCGGCCCGCTCGCACCGCCCGTGGAACGCCGAGTGGGCGGCACGCTGCCGGACCGCCTACTGCGAGGGGTATGCCAAGGCCTCGGGCGTCGACCCGCGCAGCGAACCGGAGCTCTTGCGCGCCCACGAGACCGACAAGGCGGTGTACGAGGTGCTGTACGAGGCACGGCACCGGCCCGACTGGCTTCCGGTTCCGATGGCGGCGATCCAGCGGCTGGCCACCGTCGCCGACTGACGGCCCGGGTGCCGTCGCCCGTCAGCGGACCCGCCGTCGTCGCACCCGCACCCCGTCCGCCCCGCCCTGCCTCGTCCGTCCCCGCTGTTCCGCCCTGTCCGGTCCTGTTCCGCCCCGACAACACCCTCCGAGGAGGCTGTCCCTGTGACCGCCCGCAAGCCGTCCCGCAAAACGCCCGCCGCCACCGAGGTCCCCCAAGTCCCTGTGCTCACACCGGCCGAGACGGCACCCCCCGCGCCCCCGGCGGAGGTGGCCACCCCGCCCTCCCCGGAACCGAAGGCCCCGGCCGAGCGGAAGAAGCCGGCGGGCGGGCGAGCCGCCGGAACCGGTGACGGTGCCGCACCGCCACGTCCCCGCGGGGGCACCGGCAGCCAGGGAGTGCGGCAGGCGCGCCCCCTCGACGACGGCGACCGGGGCCGACTGCTCGCCGGTGAGCACCATGCCCCGCACGACCTGCTCGGCGCCCACATGGTCCGCGGCGGTGTGACCTTCCGGGTGCTGCGCCCGTACGCGCGGTCCGTGACCGTGCTCGCCAAGGGGCTGCGGGCGCAACTGCACGACGACGGCGACGGCCTCTTCTCCGGGCTGCTGCCGATGCCCTCACTCCCCGAGTACCAGCTGCTGGTCGGCTACGAGGACAACGAGATCGAGGTGCAGGATCCGTACCGTTTCCTGCCCGCGCTCGGCGATCTCGATCTGCATCTGATCGGCGAGGGACGCCACGAGGAGCTGTGGACCGCCCTCGGCGCTCAGCCCATGGAACACCAGGGGGTCGCGGGGACCCGGTTCACCGTCTGGGCCCCCGATGCCCGCGGTGTGCGGGTCGCCGGGGACTTCAACTACTGGGACGGCACCGGCTTCCCGATGCGTTCGCTCGGCTCCAGCGGGGTGTGGGAGCTGTTCCTGCCCGCGATCGGGGAGGGGGCGCTCTACAAGTTCGACATCTGCCGCCCGGACGGTTCGCACACCACACGCGCCGACCCGATGGCCCGCCGTACCGAAGTACCGCCCTCCACCGCCTCGATCGTGACGGCCTCGCACCATGAGTGGCAGGACCAGGAGTGGATGGCGCACCGCGGGGACCTACCGGTGCACGAGGCGCCGTTCTCCGTGTACGAGGTGCATCTTCCGTCCTGGCGGCCGGGACTCACATACCGCCAGCTGGCCTCCCAACTCCCCGCATACGTAAGGGATCTGGGGTTCACCCATGTGGAGCTGATGCCGGTCTCCGAGCATCCCTTCGGCGGTTCCTGGGGCTATCAGGTCACCGGTTTCTACGCCCCGACGTCACGCATGGGCACACCGGACGACTTCCGTTTCCTCGTCGACGCGCTGCACCGGGCCGGTATCGGCGTCCTCGTCGACTGGGTGCCCGCGCACTTCCCGCGCGACGACTGGGCGCTCGCGGAGTTCGACGGCCGCCCACTGTACGAGCACTCGGACCCGTCACGGGCGGCGCATCCGGACTGGGGCACGCTGGAGTTCGACTACGGGCGCAAGGAGGTGCGCAACTTCCTTGTCGCCAACGCCACTTATTGGTGCGAGGAGTTCCACATCGATGGGCTGCGGGTCGACGCCGTCGCCTCGATGCTCTATCTCGACTACTCGCGCGAGGACGGGGAATGGTCCCCGAACGAGCGCGGCGGCCGGGAGAACCTGGATGCCGTCGCCTTCCTCCAGGAAATGAACGCAACCGTCTACCGGCGCAATCCGGGCGTCGTCACCATCGCCGAGGAGTCCACCGCCTGGAACGGCGTCACCCGCGCCACCCACCACGTCGGCCCCGACGGTTTCGGCGGGCTCGGCTTCGGGCTGAAGTGGAACATGGGCTGGATGCACGACTCCTTGCAGTACGTGTCGAAGGAGCCGGTGCACCGCAAGTACCACCACAACGAGATGACCTTCTCGATGGTGTACGCGTACAGCGAGAACTACGTCCTGCCGATCTCGCACGACGAGGTGGTGCACGGAAAGCAAGCACTGGTCAGCAAGATGCCCGGCGACTGGTGGCAGCGTCGCGCCAACCACCGGGCTTACCTCGGCTTCATGTGGGCCCATCCCGGCAAGCAACTCCTCTTCATGGGGCAGGAGTTCGCCCAGGGCGCGGAGTGGTCGGAGGGGCACGGTCCGGACTGGTGGCTGCTCGACCCTTCGTACGAGGCGGAGAGCGACCACCGGGGCGTACGCACCCTGGTCGGTGACCTGAACGCGGTGTACCGCGCCACCCCCGCGCTCTGGCAGCGCGACACCGTCCCGGAGGGCTTCGACTGGGTGGACGGCGGTGCGGCTGAGGACAACACCTTCGCCTTCCTGCGCTACGACGCGCACGGCTCGCCGCTTCTCGCCGTCAGCAATTTCTCCCCGGTGGTGCGGCACGACTACCGCATCGGCGTCCCGGACGTCCTCGGTGATCAGGTCGCATGGGCGGAGGTTCTCAACACGGACGCCGCGCGGTACGGCGGCAGCGACGTACACCATCCCGGGCCGCTGAAGCCCGATTCGGTGGCCGCGCACGGCCGGCCCGGCAGCATCCTGCTGACGCTGCCGCCGCTGGCGACGGTCTGGCTGAAGCCGGTCTGAGTCCACCCTCGGGGCCCGCGGCCGGCTCCGGGCCGCGGGCCCCGCACCATGCCCGCTCAGCCGCCGAGCGCCTCGACCGTGCTCGCCCACGAATCGGCGCCGTGCCCCTTGGCGATCGCACGGTCACAGACGGCCTTGATCGCCTCCAGCTGGGATGTGTCCAGCCCCCTGCTGCGGGACGCGTGCAGCAGGTGATCGACACTCGCGGTCATCATGGCGAGGTTGGCACCCGCGCCGTCGTACGCCTTCGCGTCGATGTCGGCCGCTGTCCCGGCCACGATGGGCGGCAGGATGTTCACGATGGTCCGCAGATACGGGGCGATGGCGGCAGCGGGAATGTTCTCGGCCGCGGCGAGGGCGAAGGAGTGGACCAGCCCCGCGATGCTGCCGTAGAAGAAGTCCAGCATCGCCATGTCGTACGCGGCCGCGAGGGCGTGATCCGGCCCCAGGAACGGGGCATTGGCGCCGAGCGCCTTGAGCACGGCCCCGTACCTGTCGTACGCGGACTGCGACCCGGCGTAGAAGATCAGCGCCTCCGGCCCGCCGATCACCTCGACCGGCACCATGATCGCGCCCGCCAGATACTCCAGCGAACGGTCCTCCGCCCAGGCCGCGGAGGTTCGGGCACGGTCCGGGGTGTCCGAGGTGAGGTCGACAAGGACGCGTCCGGCGAGCGCTTCCGTCAGCGGGTCCAGGATCTGCTGCGAGGCCTCGTGGTCGACGACGCAGACGACCACCAACTCACTTGCCCGTACGGCCTCTTCGGCCGATCCGGCCCGGACCGCTCCCCGGGCGACAAGCTCTTCCCCCTTGCCCGGGGAGCGGTTCCAGACGGTGGTGCGGTGGCCGGCTTCCAGGAGGGCGCCGGCGAGTGCCCGGCCCATGGCGCCGAGGCCGATGACGGTGACAGGTGTGGGCGAGCTGTTCGTATGCGTGGTCATACGCACCATGGTCATCGCGGCGGATGCACCCGCCAAGAACCCACTTATTTCTCGGATACCCACCAAAAGGAAAGCATCCAGGCCAGGCCGACCGAGGCTCGGGACTCGGGGCACATGGGCCGCCTTCGAGCCCGAACCGGAATGCAGCATTATGTGGGCGTGATCACCATTCATCTGAAATACGAGATCGACGCCGACAAGCTTGCGGACTTCGAGGAATACGGGCGCCGCTGGGTCGGGCTCGTCAACCGTTTCGGCGGGACGCACCACGGCTACTTCCTGCCGAGTGAGGGCGACAGCGACATCGCCTACGCCCTCTTCTCCTTTCCCAGCCTCGCCGCATACGAGCAGTACCGCACGGACAGCATGTCCGACCCGGAGTGCCAGGATGCCTTCGAACTGGCTCGCAGCACCCGCTGCATCAAGCGGTACGAGCGCCGCTTCCTGCGGCCGCTCGACGTCACGTCCTAGGCCAGGGGCCGGGCTTGGACGACTGCCCCGAACGCCAAGACATGGCCGTGTCGGGTGTCTAGCAACAGCTGCGTGTACAAGCGCGGGTGGTGTGTAATCACGGGACGTGCGCGGCGTTGGACGAGGGGAGATTTTGGTGGACGAGCTGCAACCCGCTGATCCGCGGCAGGTAGGGCGGTACCGGATCACCGGGCGGCTGGGCGCCGGGGGGATGGGCTGTGTCTACCTGGGGCATTCGCCTAGCGGGCGGCTGGTAGCGGTGAAGGTGGTGCGGACGGAACTTGCCCAGGACCCTGGCTTCCGCCGCAGGTTTGCCCGCGAGGTGTCGGCGGCCCGGAGGGTCACCGGCTTCTTCACAGCCGCCGTGGTCGACGCCGACCCCGACAGCTCGACCCCATGGCTCGCCACCGCCTACGTACCCGGCATGCCGCTGGACGAGGCCGTCGCAACGCACGGCCCCTGGCCGGTGGACTCGGTGCGGGCGCTGGGCGCGGGCCTGGCCGAGGCACTGGAAGCCATCCACGCGGCCGACCTGGTCCACCGGGATCTCAAGCCCTCGAACATCCTGATCGCGCCGGACGGCCCGCGGGTGGTCGACTTCGGAATCTCCTTAGCGGCCGAGGACACCGCGCTCACTCGCACCGGAATGATCGTGGGTACCCCCGGCTTCATGGCCCCCGAACAGCTCACCGGCAAGCCCGTCACGCCGGCCACCGACGTGTTCGCCCTCGGCGCAGTACTGACCTACGCAGCCACAGGCACAGGTCCCTTCGGCGCCGGCTCAGCACAGGCGCTCAACTTCCGTATCGCATACGAGGAACCGGACCTCGCCGAACTGCCGTCGTCGGGCCTGGAGATCATCACGCGCTGCCTGGCAAAGAACCCTGAACAACGCCCGACAGTGACCGCGCTCATCGAGGAACTCGCTCTGGTACCCACCGAGCACCACCCGCCTGCCGATGTCACCTCCCAGACTGCCACCTGGATACCCACCCCGGTCGCCCGGGCGCTCCCCATCACGGTCACCACCCCCGCCCCGATGGCCCCAACCAGCCAGCCGCAGCCCGCCCCCGCTCCGCCGCCCGTTACCGTGAAGGCCCCGGCTACTCCGGCCACACCGGCCGCGACTGCACTCCCCCCAGCACGCCCCCGCACCGCTCTCCCCTTCTGGATTGCCATCGCGGCCCTGGCACTCGCCATGGTCTTGCCCGCCATGAATGGAGAAGCCGCTCTGACCCACCTGGTCGATGGCTCCTGGCCATTCGCCTTGGCCGCTGCGCTCAGTGCCAGCACCTGCGCGACAGCGGTGTACATGTCGCGCCGCTCCCCCGCCGCTCCCGTGCCGCGCTGGCCCCGCCAGCTGCACACTGTCACCACCACCATCAGCACCGGGCTGATCGTATGGATGGTCACTATCCTGAACGCCGAGGGGCAGCTCGATATCCTCGGCCCCGGTGCGTATGTCTATATCTTCGGGTGCGCGGTGCTGATCTACAGCCTCTTCCGGTTCCCTGCACCGACAGAATGAGTTCTGGCTCAACTCCTGGGTTCTGCCGCTATTTCGAGACCACTGCGTGGCGCAGGGCGCATGACGACACCCACACCGATCGAGGGCTGGAGGTTGCTCTCGGGGCAGCTCTGGCGCCGACCGCACTCTCCGGTGTCCTGGCCGCCGCTTGGGACGCCTTCGACCTGGTCAAGCGTGTGGCCGACGCAGTCACATGGGACGGCGGCGGGGACGAGCTGGAGGCGATGATCGCCGCTCAGAGGGTGAGTTGTTCGCCGTCTTGGACGGTGATGAGCGGGAAGAGCGGGTTGTCTGGGGCGCGGTCCTTGAGTTGTCCGTGGATGCCCGCTGCACGTATGAGGGGGCGCGGAGAAGACGGCAAGCCCGGTGAGACGGTCCAGTCCCGGCCGGTTGCTGAATTCTGGCCGACTGCGCAAAGTGCCAGGACGGGCGGTGGCTACGTCCGGCTCCGTCGGTCGAACAATTGACCCGGAGCCGCCTGAAGAGCGCCCGCCTACAGCCTGCTGCCCCTGCGCAGCGAGGACAGAACCAGTCGCCCGTAAGGCGTCGCGAGCGCAGTTGCCGTTGCGGCGACAGAGAGCCCGAGAGCGACGAGCAGGTGCGAGAGCGACTCGTCGCCGATCACCTGGAGTATGCCGAGCGCGGTGCCGAGCGGCAGGCCCAGAATCGTGAGGATCCCCAGGGCGCCGCTGATCTGCTGGCTCTCCTGAGTCTGCACCAGCCGACTGTAGTCAGCGGCCTCGGCCAAGATTTCGCCGAAGCGGTCCGGTAGTCGGTGCTGCTGCTGGAAGGCGAGCAGCAGTTCGTTGGCCGGACCGTGGGCGGTCAGGTGCTGACGCCAGTAGGTACTGCGGAAGACCGCGATGTTCCGCTCCAGCGTTGCGACTCTTCGAGCCAGTTGCGTGGTGTCGAAGACGTCCGAGAGTTCGTCAGTCAACTCGTCGATGTGGTCGCGCTGGAGTGACCCGAGCAGCAGGGCGTCGAGGTAGACGGTGCGCGAGTGCAGCGCGCCGAACGCGTAGAAGTCACCGTCCCCCGCATCGGCACGGTGGCCGAGGAATGCGGCACCCTGCCGGAGCACCAGGGCGCTCCAGTCCGCCGAGATACGCACGGCGCCGCCAAGCTCTGCCGCGGCGGTCTCCGGGGCAAGCGGAAAGTCGGCCGGGTTCGAGCGTGACGCCAGCTGCCAAAGCCAGCGGTCGGCAGTGGCCGGCAGTGGTCCTTCGTGGCCTGCGCGCAGCGCTGGAGTGTGCTCGGCCCCGGGGGTCAGAAAGGCAATGGTGTAGGGGCGAGCTATGGCGAATGTGCCGGTACCGCTGGTGACTTCCGCGATACCTGCGAGAAGTTCGCCGGAATCCAGCGGGCCTGTGAGCGTCACGGCGTCGCCGTCGGTGATCATTCGTCCCGCTATCGCGCGCACCACAGGCAACAGCGGTCTGTACACCGTGAAGTGGAATACTGCGAGAGCGTGTTCTGGATTTCGGGCGGTGGCCGTACGGAGAAGCTCCATACCAATGAGGTGCAGGCCGTTATGAAAGACCGACGCCGACCGGTACCAGCGTCGGGGCCGGCCAGGCGCGCCGTAAAGGACTCTCGCGGAGGCCGGAGCGAAATAGGTTGCCCGCGTCGCAGTATCGGTGCGACGGCTGCCCAGCTCGAAGAGGAACGGCCCCTCGGCCCAGTCGGGAGTCTGCAGCAGACGCACCGAGACGACAACTGTCAGCTCCTGACGCACACCAGTGATGGTTTCGAGTGAGGGCGACACGGCGGTCATCCGTAGTACTCGGACGGATCGGGCTGATCGAGGCGGATGACGAACTCGGCCCGGTCGGGGCTCGCCGAGACATGGAAGCGGACACGCTCACCGGTGCGGATGGTGCGGAAGCCTTCAGTCACGATCTGCCGGTAGTCGAATCCGTAATACCGCTGGTCCTCGTCGTCACGGACGATGTACGAACCGAGCGTGCCGTTCACTCCCCCGCCACTCGAACGCCTGTCGACAATCGTGCCGTGACGCGGCTCGCCACTCATGCCACCGTCTCCTCGGTATCAGTGATGTCCTCCACGCAGCGGAAGCCAACCGCGTTGCTTCCCCCGCGTTTCCGGTAGAGGCCTTTACTGCTTGCCTGTACAGCACGCATCGGGTTGTCATAGCTGCCGCCGCAAATGACTGCCTCACCCGGATCACCGAGGCTGGTCGACGTCCATTCCCAGCAGTTGCCCACCATGTCGACGATGCCGAACGGAGAGCGGTTTCCGGGCCGTTCGTCGGAAGGCGTCACCCATGCCCGGCGGACGGCGTCGCCCGCGAAGTCCTCGTACCACGCCTGGTAGGTGACGACAGGGCGCCCGACCCATGAGTCCGCACAGTTGATCAGTCCGTCCCGGGGGTCGTCGCCCCAGGGGAACAGTCGGCCGTTCGTACCACGCGCAGCGGCTTCCCACTCCAGGGAGGTAGGCAGTCTCTTGCCCTCGAACCCGGCGAAGGCGTACGCGCTCCACCAGTTGACGCAGACGGCCGGGTACGAGTCGTAGCGCGCGTCGACGTAGTAGTCGGATTCGCGCAACCTGTCGGTCCACGGGTGGTGCGTAACGTTGGCCGGCTGATCGGGATGGTCCCAGCTCGAGGTGCCATCGCCGTTGAGTGCTTGGAGGAAGCGCCGGTAGCGCTGCACCGTCACGGCGTGGCGGTCGAATCGTACGGATCGCGGGACTCGACGGAGGAGTAGTCGTTCAGCCGGGCCGACCAGATACGTTCCTGCGGGCAGTACGCGGTCGTCGGTCGCGGGAGTGCTGGGAAGGCCGGCAAGGAAGGCGCGAACCTGCTCGGTGAGAAAGGCGCCGCCCGGCACGTCCACTGCCACATCCTGGTTTCCGGCCGCGGCCAGATATCGCGCCGCAAGCAGTTCCTGGTACGCGGTGTGCACGAAGGCAACCTGATCGGGCCCTGCCGGGCGCAGCAAGGGTGAGAGCACACAGGCGTCGAACTCAAGGCGTCCGTCGGTGAACGCGCCTGTCCCCAGCGCCCGGTGCAGGTCGAGGAGGGAGAACACCGTCTGGTCGGTGAGAAAGGCGTGCCCGAAGCAGTCGGGCAGACGTTGCTCGATGCCGGCCTGTCCGCGATCGGCCAGGGTCCGGGTGATGTGCGTTCCGAGGATGTCGGCGAGGGAACGCCCCGAAGACAGTCCGAGCGACGCGGTGAGCCTCTTCTCCAAGGGTGTTGCGTCAGGTTCGGCGAGGCGTACGAGGTGAAAGTGCGGGACCCTGGCCGGGTCGACTCCATTGGCATACATCTGCTCGACGAGCTGTTCGGAACGGCCTGCGCCGCTGTCCAGCAGCTGGCGGACCTGCGGCGAGTCGGCAAGGAAGGACACGCGCGAGCTCATGACCACGGCGGACTCCGCCGAGAGCACGGCCGCCAGATCCACGAACAGGCGCAGGAAACCGGCGGGGCTCGCCTCATCGACGCCCTCGTCGACGGCGTCGAGCACGCAGAGTGCAGTGCCTGAGCGGATCAAATAGAGAAAGAGGTCGTAGGCGCGGGAGCGGTCCGAAGCCATGGACGGTGCCAGGAGTCGCGCGGCGTACTCCGAGAAGGGTTCGTCCTTGGGCTTGAGTCCGAGGTCGAAGTAGAAGCGGAAACGGCGGGTGTCCGGGTTGACGGCCAGAGAGCGTAGAAGCGTGCTCTTACCGCTCCCGGGGCGACCGGTGACCAGTACGTTCGCGCTGCCCCGGCCAAGACGGGCGAGCAGCTCCGCAGCGTCCGCGGACTCCGTTTTCCGGGGCTCCCCGGTGTGCGGGTCGTTGGACAGCACGGCGGCGGTGATCGCCACGCGTGGCTCTGCGGGTGCGGCCATGGAGGAGACGGCGCCGAGGTGGGTTTCGAGGTTGACGAGAGTGTCGACGAAGCCGTCGTAGCGGACGATCCGGAAGTCCAGTCCAAGCATCTGCTGGAGCGCCCCGGATACCGCACTGTCGTTGTCGTCCTCCAAGACAACAAACCTGGTGAGCTTGGGCAATCGGGTGCGCAACAACTCACCGTCGCTGGAAGCGAGGACCGTGCTCAGATCGTCGGCGTCCCGGGAGAGCATGAGCTCCACGTACTCGAGCCGCATGCCCGATTCACGGCAGAACAGCTGGTAGACAGTGTCGGGGCTGAGAACGAAGCGTTTGGCCTGCCGATAGCCGAGGGTGACGTACAGACCTGCGAGGAACTCACAGCGGCGGGCCACCTCGGGAGCCAGGTCCGGCTCTCCCCCGAGAAGCGCGGCGCTCCCCGTGTTCGTGAACCAGACCAGCACATCGACGAGGCGGCGCACGGCCAGCAACCCGTCCTCGTCGCTGATGTCGTAGCCGTCGTGCGTGGAACGATTGCGAAGGCGGCGGATGTCGTCGAGAGCGTCCATCACGGTACTGCTGCGGATATGCGGACGGCAGCGCTTGACAAGGTCGTTCAGCGCCTTGGTCGAAGGGTCGCCTTCGATGTTGTGGTGGCGCCATAACTCCTTGAGCAGCTTCTCAGTCAGTTTGCCGACAAGCGCGACAGCGTTCTCGGGATAACCGTCGTCGAGGGAACGCAGAGGGCGTTCGAGGTCGAGCCCGAGGCGGTCCGCGATCCGTGCGTGATCGTCCAGTTCACCCCGGAGCCGACGCAGCCGCTCATCGACCACGGTACTCACTCGCCCTCACCTCGTTGATCCGGCAGTTCCCCGAAGACAAAAGCGAACCGGTCGGGAAACACAAGGACGGGCTCGGGGTGGGCAGCACGCATCTCCTCGATCCCCTTCTCGATCTCATGGTCGCTGAAGGTGGAGAGCAAGGACATGTAGCGAGCGCGCACCATGCCGAAGTACCTGTCCCGGTCGATGCGCAACTCATGCTCGACGTGGGAGAGACCTGCCTCCATCCCAGCCGCTGCCAAATGCTCCACGATGCCGAGCGGGTCGGGTTGCAGCTCCTCGAAGCGTCTGAGAGCACTATCGAACAATGGGTACTGGATCGTGGCCGGGAGCATGACCACGAGCAGGCGTCCACCGGCCGCCAGCCGCCCCGCCAGGCCGCGCAACGTCCGGGCCGGATCCGGGAGGTGGTGCACCGATTCCTTCAGCCACATCGCATCGAGCCGGCCACAAGGCAGGTCGACATTCCCATCGGCAATATCTTCAGCCGAGGCAAGAATCGGTGCCAGACCGGGTGGGGGCGGCATTTCGATCTGCCGAAGCATCGCCTCTGAGGGATCGGCGCAGAGAACGGGATGGCTCGGCCGGACGGATTTCGCCACTTGGCGCGCGAACAGCCCTGTGCCGCAACCGATGTCGGCGATACGGTCGTCAACAGTGAGCCTCAGCTTTTCAGCGATGCGGGCCGACATCCAGGGGATGTAGTCCGGCCCGTAGACCCAGTGCTCGTCGTACTCGGCTGCCAGCTCTTCATAGTGCCCTTGTACTTCGCGCCGCTCCACGATCCCCCTCGCGCGTCGCAGGTCTTGATGTGCTGGTCAACGGCAGGCTATCGCGCCGTACAGGACCGGCAACACCGTGTAATGCGCCGCTCTTCCACCGCCGGTTCGTCGACGTCCGGCGGCGCAGCAAGCAGGACAGTGATCCTCGTCAGGAGTTCATCCACGTTCGCCAGGGCCTGGTGATCAGTTCTCGGTACGTGTGATGGGAGGGGTTACGCCCCGAGTGCGAGAGAGCCCATCCCTGCGGGGCGTGCCAGTCCTCCGCTGTAGCCGAGGTCCCTCCGCAGACGACGCACAGCATGGCGTACGTCTGAGGTTCGGCATCCGATTCCTGGTTCGGCGCGAGGGTCCACTGGACGTGCCTCACGATGGCCCGGGGCCCGCTCATACTCCACGCCTGGATTCGGCGTTGAGGGCAGCGAGGCGAACAGTCAACTCCTGGCGCGAGGAGAGCACCTCGATGCCGTCCGGCTCGACTTCCCACGACAGTCCACCGCTGATCGGGCGGAGCTGGATGCGCCCGCCGATGGTGCCCATCACGACGCCGAAGCGGTCGGTCTTCGTGTCCTTGACTACCGCCCCGTAACGGGGGCCGGTCTGCTGGTTGCTCGCCATGCCGAAGACGCTATGCGGGCACAATGTGTCAAACCAGGCACGGTGCGTGGCACTCTTCCGGCCGCCGAAGAGGAGGCACCACGCTCCGTAGTTACTACCCGGCGATGCCCAGGTGAACTGCCATGTCACGCATGTCCGCGGTGAGGGTACGCTTCCGGCCTGACAGAACGTCACTCATGATGTAGCGAGCCATTTGCTGATGCCTGAGCCACTCGGGAGAAGCCCTCCTGATGGTGTTCAGCTCGTCCATGGCGTCCTGGTGGGAGCCGAGCATCGCGTGGGCCCTGGCGACGTCGAGACGGTGCCGGTCCCAGTTGTTCGCGCTCGGCCGGCCGAACTTCTTCAGCGCCTTACGACTCAGAGTTCCCTCGTCGGCCCGGCTGAGCACTCCGCGGGCGTCCCCGACGAGGGAGAGGTCCTCGATCGCCTTCATCTCGGCCGTGACGGGGCCGAAGGTGGTCCAGTGCTCCCGGAAGTCGATGTGCTCGACGCCCAGGGCCGAGGCCGCGGTCGTGGCCATGCGCCGGGCTTCCTTGGCAACTTCGGGACGGTTGTTCCGCATCGCCGCAGCGGCTACGCGCTGACACAGCTCTCCCCAGACGGCGAGCTGGCCGGGCGAGGCGTTGGACATGCGCGGCTCCACCTCGGCGGCCGTGACGGTGGCGAGATGCTCGGCTTCGTCGAACCTGTCCTGCCGCAGAAGGAGCCAGCCCATACCGACGACCCCGGTGGCCGCAAGGAGAGTCCGGCCGGTCTCCCTCGCATCCCTGATGCCGTGTGACAGTGCGTGGTAGGCCATGTCGTAGCGCCGAACCTGGGTGAGGTACTTGCCCGTCAGGAGGAAGGCACTGGCCCTGACCATGATGGCTCTCTGTCGCGGCTCCCCCGCGTCGCTGAGCACGACGGCGTCCTCGGCGGCGCGAAGGATGCCCGGCAGGAGCTTTGCGACAGAGTCGTAACGGTCGGCTTGGTACAGGGCGTGCGAGTCGTCGATGTCCCGCTGGATGGAAGCGAGGCCGACTGCACCTTCAGGTTCTACGAGGACCTCGGAGAGACCGACCGGCGGCATGAGCGCGCGGCGTAGTTCCATGAGGCGGACGCTGTCACCGTCTTCCCCACGCAACGGCTCGGGAGCCGCGGTCTCGAAGAGGCTGGACGTGGTGGTGCCAAGCGCCCTGGCGAGTATGTGAAGTGTCTCGACCCGCACACTTCCGCCTTGCTCGGCTTTTCGAACGACCCCCAGGGACAGGCCCGCCTGCTCAGCGAGCTGTTCTTGGCTCAGGCCGACACGGCGTCGAAAGCTGCGAATGTTCTCCGACAGCGGCATGGGATCACCTCCCTTTCAGGGTACGTCCGTTGAGATCGAGGAGAGAGCGCCGTCCCTCAGGCGTATGGCGAAGAAGACGGTCGGCAAGTCATTCCGACGGGGTGCCGTTTGAGGAATCGGCTCCGCAATTCACGGGCGAAGGTGGCACGCGGGTCCGTCGGTCGAGCAGCGCCACCTCGGACCTCGGAACCCGAGTTCCGGGCTTCGAGGGCCGGGGGTCGAGCTCCGGGACCGGCTGATCCACTCTTTCGTGGGTACGAGGAGGGGGTCGGTCCCGACGCTTGAGATTCGGGATCCGGGCGTCGGAATCCGGGCTCCGGGATTCGAGCGCTCTTGGTCAACCGGTGGGTGAAGGAAGGGGGTTGGGGAAACCTCCCCACCCTCCCTCCCCCGTCACGGCCAGCAAGTACGACTAATCCTGACCAGCTTGCGGCGCGCTGTCGCGGCTGCTTACGGTGCCCCCAACGAAACGACCCCGACGCGGTGTTAGCGCACCGGGCCGGGGTCTCACCCAAAGATCGAAACGAGCGATCTCGTGGCTACCGAGAACCTTAGCCCTGCCCTCTGCACGCCCGCATCCTCTCGCCCATACGCGAAGGCCAACCGCGGCTACGGCAAGCGATCCGCACCGGACCAACGCCCCCCGCGTGCCGATGACTTCATGCTGTTGCCCGAGCGTGAGCGCTACATCGCCGGGTACGTCGACCATCTGCCCGACGGTGCGGCCATGGACATCAAGTCGCTCGCCAAGAACATCCCCGCGTACGGGCAGATGGCCGTCGGCAGCGCCCTCAGGGCTCTGGGAGTGGCCGGTCACCTGCGGCACGCCCAATGCCGGGTCGAGCAGCGCGGCCAGGTCCGCTGGGTCACCCGCACCTTCTGGTCCCGCACCGCCCGGGACAATGAATGGTGGGGCGCCTTCCTGAACGCCGAGAACGACCGGGCCGCCCAAGAGGCAACCGCTCCCCGAGCCGGGTCGGAACCGCAGGCCCCGGCCCCTGTGACACCGTCCGAGCCCGCAGCGCAGCCCACCTCGCCCGGCCCCGTACCCGTCGTACCGCAGCAGCGGGCCCCCGAACCGGCCCCCGAGCACCCCTCGCCCGCGTACCTCGCCCTGGCCCAGCTGGGCCGAATCGAACCGCGCCTGGCCCTCTCCGTCACCGACTGCAGTGTCCTGGAGTCACTGGCCGCCCAGTGGTTCGACCGGGGCGTGGATGCCGACTACCTCATCCATGCCCTCGCCTCCGGCCTCCCCGCCCAGGTCAGCTCCCCCATCGGCTTCGTACGCCGCCGCCTCAACGACAAGATCCCACCCCACCTGCCCACCACCCCGACACCGGCCACGCCAGGTACTCCCGTCCGCCGCCTGATGGTGGAATGCACCGAATGCGGCGCACCCGGCCCATCCGAAGCACTCCCCGACGGCCTCTGCCTCCCCTGCCGCAAGCCCGACCCGGACGCCGCGGGCGAGCAGGCCACCGGAGCCGACGCCGAACGCAGCGTCCGCAGCCTCGTCGCCGAACTCCGGGGCATGCTCAAACACCCCTGACACTCCCGCGCACTGGCGAACACCCATGGCCCACCTGAAGAGCTGGCCGCTGCTCCGGAGGCTCCGCCGCGGCACGAATCGAAATTCCAACACCGTGAGGGCCAACCTCATCCTTCGCCACGCAGTAAGCGAGACGAAGAAGGCTCAGGCGTCGCCTCCAGCCGCCTGCACCATCGGCTAGCCCAACAGCGACGCGGCACATTGCTTATGACGTGACTACTTGTCCACTGACATCCAGATACGCAGCGCCCGCTGCGCTTCATCGCTCAAGAGAGCGAGCTTGGGGAACTCATCCTCGATGATCTCCCAGTCGCAGATGAGGGCGCCGTCGATGAGGGCATTCCACGCCTGCGTGAAGTGCTCGATGCAGTACTGGATATGCGCTTGGTAGGCGACGACATGGCGTACCTGACGTGCGAGTCGCTTGGATTCCATCGTGGCCTGCTCCGGTGGCATGAGCCGCACGAATGGCGAAGGGATCGGGCCGAAGGAATGATCTGGATCGAGTACACCCGTGCCGCGGTGATGCAGTTCCGTGGTGCGCAGGATCAGAGACTCGAAGTCTTCCTTCCTGGCAGCGTCCGCGAGCCGCACAAACTGCTTGACGATCCAATCGCAGTCGTGCGCGCGATCGATGCGCCCACTCCAAGGCGTCAACTCTGCTTGCAGCCCCCTGGCTTCGTCTCCGATTTCTCGAAGCTTGGCCTTCTGCCTGTGCCAGCTGGCGAGGAGCGAGTCGATACTCTCAAACTCATCGTCCTCTTCATCAAATGCCCCCTGCTCATAGCTCTCGGTCATGAATACGCCCCCTGTCGCGATCACCTGGATTCTGTGATCGTACGAGAGTCGGCATCTCGACGTGCAGGCGTTTGAACACGAACAGGGCCGCCTCGCGGGCGCCGACAACTCACTGGAGGCTGCACTTCATCACTGTCGCCCACGGCAGCAAGTACGACCGCCCGCCCCTGCAACGGGTTCACCTGGACATCGCTCACGTCACACCCTGCACTCCGACCGGGCCACCCGAGCGGAGCCGACGGAACCACGACGGAGCCGGGCACATCAGGCGTAGATGGGAACGACCTCGACCTTGGCCCCCATGCCCTGCAGTGCCAACGCCGTCTGCAGTAGGGAAACCTGGGAGAAGGCGAACAGCGAGTCTGCCGTGAGCGGGACGCCATACTTGAGGCGGATGGCGAGGACGACAGTCGGCGTGGCCAGGGTGTCCTCCGGGGGATCGTTCGGGCGCAGCTCGGCGACCCGGGCGAGGAACTTCTCCCTCACCTCGGCGTCATAGCGCAGCGCTTCGGTGGCCGTCCGCGCCTGGGCGAACAGGTGGCTCAGGCCGGAGCTTCCCTTGTCGGCCTTCTTTACCATGATGAGCTGGCCCTCGGGTCCGAGGACATCACAGATTTCGAGACCGCCGCCGCGGAAGGTCCCCGTATGGACGTTCTTCTTGTCGAAGAGGTCGTAGCCGGGCTGCTTGGCTGCTTCCTTGTTGAACCAGTCTTCGTCGGTCTTCTTACCCGCGGGCCACGTCGGAAGCACAACGCCGGACGGACGGCCCAGCAGTTCGGTGACATCGTCCCGCAGCGCCTGGACGAATTCAGCACCGATCTCGTACCAACTTCCCTGCCAGTAGAAGTGGTGCGCCGCGCCGCTCCGCACTTCGGCGGTGATCCAGCGGTGTCCCGGAATCGGCGGGCTGAGGGATTCCGTGCACTCCTCGTCGGCGAACAGCTGGACGCGAACGTCCTTGAGCGTGGACAGCCGACATCCGTCAGGGCGGTCGCGGACGAACTGCCGGATGTCATCGATGTCGAGGTCACCGACGTCGATCACGCGCGATCCACGCATGATGCGAATGGCGCGCGTCTCCGTCGCATGCGAGGCGCACTCGCCCGGGAAGTTGAGGGCGAGGCCCGGGGCATCCAGATCGCCGAGGTACTGGTCGAGCCGTTCGTTGAGCTCCCGTACGAGATCGGTCTTACCCCTGCGGCGCAATGAACGGACCTTGGCCAGAGACTCCAGTCCCGGCAGCGGTGCGGGCTGGGTACAGGCGTCCTCGATGACCCGCAGATCGTTCAGGAACTGCTGCGGGGAGCGGCCCAGCGGAAGGCTGATGGAGCTGTCGGTACAGCTGACGCCGAGGCTCCGCCGGCCTGCGGACGTATGAGTAAGAGGCAGGTCGATCGCCTTTCCGGTGATCTTGCTGACGATGGAGCCGATCCATTCAGTACCGAGGTCGCGCAGGTTTCCGCCCCGAGTGGTCGAGTTCTCGTTGGTGCGGCCGCGCGCGTCCATGAGGTGGCGCCGCACCAGGCTGATGCCGTCCTGGTCCAGGCAGCGGAGTGCGAACTGGAGCCCGAACCCGAGGTCCAGGCGGGCCGAGTCAATCATGTGGTGGCCCATGCCGTACGTGACGGCGTAGACGGCCCGCTCAGTGCGTACAAGCAGCAGGCCGGAAGAGGTGCGGCCCGCCACCTGCACATCGGCGCCCGTGAGCTCCGAAAGGACGTCACACCATTCGGCGCGGTCGCGTGCGATGGAGCCGGTCACGAGCAACCCAACCACACCCGCGTGGTCGACGGGCGTGGTGGTGAAACCTTCCCGGCCCCTGTACCGCTCTTCCACCAGCGTATGCAGGTCGAGGCCAGGGTCTGCGGGGGCGTTGAGCCGGTACAGGGAGGTCTTGCGAGTTGAAGCCTGCTTCTTGGGGGACACGGTTGCTCCTCGACATCGGTGGGGCGGCGGGTGGGCCGGGCGGACGCGTCGACATCCGGGCGCGCCGGGGCACCCCTCGCTCTCGTGAGGCACCTGCCACCAGGGAGGCGCAAGCTCACAGCGAAGCCAATTGGAGAGTGACAGGAAGTTGTTAGCACTGTCAACACGTTCACGCCTTGGCTGGTTGCGTCGGCGCGTGTACCCTCACCATCATGGAGGATGAGGAATCCGTTTCAGCAGCTTTCGTTACGGCGGCGCAGATCGCACGACTCGCCGGTGTCACCCGGGCCGCGGTCGCCAATTGGCGTCGGCGCCACGACAACTTCCCGGCTCCCGTCGGCGGGACAGCAGCGGGCCCGCTCTTCTCTCTCGAGGAGGTCGAGACCTGGCTGGCAGGACAGCGCAAGGGACGGGGGGTCTCGCCTGAGGTCGCCCTCTGGCAGGCGCTCCGCGCCGCCTACGGCGACGACATGACTACCGCTCTTGTCGATGTCGGCGGGTATCTGGTCCACGCGGAGGGCAACGCACTCCAGGACAGCCTCCGCGAAGTCGTCGACCAGCTGGCTGCCGAGCGAACCGCGCCCCAGCTCTTCGAGGATTTGATCAACCGCTTCATCGCCTCGGTCGGACGCAGTGGCGCACAAGCCGTCTCGTCCCCACGGCTCGTCCGCGCCTTCACGCACTTCGCAGGCCCGGTCAAGGGGCTCGTGTACGACCCGGCGTGCGGCGCCGGATCACTCCTGTTCGCGGTCGCCGGAGCGGAGAGTTCTTCCCGGGCGGGGCAGGAGATCAGTACTGGTCTGGTGCACCTGGCCCGGCTGAGGGCGCGCCTTGCCGGTGGCCATGAGACCCGGCTCGAAGCCGGCGACTCCCTCCGGGAGGACCAGCACCCCGGCCTACGTGCACAGCTCGTCGTCTGCGAACCACCTCTGGGCCAGACCGACTGGGGCCGGGAGGAGCTGTTGATCGACTCCCGCTGGGAGCTGGGGGCACCGCCTCGCGCCGAGGGGGACCTTGCCTGGCTTCAGCACTGCTACTCCCACACCGCGCCGGGCGGCCGTACCCTCATCGCCCTCACGCCCTCTGCCGCGTACCGCAGGAGCGGGCGCCGGATCCGTACGGAACTCGTACGTCGTGGCGCCCTCGCCTCGATTGTGGCCCTGCCTGCGGGGCTGGCGACCAGTCACAACCAGCCGCTCCTGCTGTGGGAGCTCCGCCGCCCCTCCACGACGGACGAAGCGGTCCGGTCCGTACGCATGGTCGACCTCACGGAGAACGATCCGGACGGCCCTCTGGAGCCGGCCGCCGGCCAGGTCACGCACGTGCCATTGATCGATCTCCTGCGCGAGGACGTGGACCTGAGTCCGTCCGCGTACGTGACCGCTGCCCAGCCCGACTATCCGGCCGAGTACCTAGCGCTGCGCGCAGAGCTTGAGCAACAGCTATGCGAACTCGCCGAGTTGCTGCCCAGCCTGCCCCCCGGCCCGGGGACCGGGTCGCTTGACGATTTCCCCGCAGTGGGCGTCGGCGATCTGATCCAGGCCGGGTTGGTACATACAGAGGAGAACGAGGCCGTCTCGACGAGCGATCAGCTCGACACGGACTATCTGCGCGGCTTCCTGCGCAGCGCGGGCAACACCCGCCGCAACACCTCGACAACAGGCACCCACCGGGCCGATCTGCGGGGCACCCATCTTCCGCAGATGGACATAGAGCAGCAACGCCGGTATGGGGCCGCGTTCCGGAACCTGGGCAAGTTCGAGCGAAGGCTCAAGGATGTTGCCAGGATGGGCGACCGGGCCGCCCACCTGGCCTACGACGGACTGACCAACGGCGCCCTGGCGCCGGACGTAACACGAGAAGGTGCCGAGTGAGCAACACCAATCAGGAACGTGCCGACTTCATCTGGTCGGTGGCCGATCTGCTGCGCGGCGACTACAAACGCTCGGAGTACGCCAAGGTCATTCTGCCGCTCACGGTGCTGCGCCGCTTCGACTGCGTGATGGAAGAGAACAACACCCGCCAGGCGGTACGGGACCGGAACACCTCGTACACCGGAGACCGCAAGGACGCGGTCCTTCTCGCCACCTCCGGTCTGCCCTTCTACAACACGTCGAAGCAGAGCTTCAAGACCATCGGCAGCGACGACAAGCGGGTCTACGAGAACCTCAAGGACTTCATCGGCGGCTTCTCCCCCGCGGTCACCGAGATCATCGACCGGTACGACTTCCACATTCAGCAGGATCGGCTCCAGGAAGCCGGGCTGCTGTATCAGGTGGTTCAGAAATTCGCGGGTATCGACCTGAGCCCCAAGAGGGTCAGCAACCACGACATGGGTTACGTCTTCGAAGAGCTGATCCGCAAGTTCGCGGACGCCTCGAACGAGACGGCCGGTGAGCACTTCACCCCGCGTGAAGTGGTCAAGCTAATGGTCGAGCTGCTGCTGGGCCCCGACGATGCGCTGATCCGCCGCCCCGGCCAGGTCATCGACATCCTGGACCCGGCCTGCGGCACGGGTGGCATGCTCGCCGCGGCTGAGGAACACATCAAGGACATCAAGCCGGGAGCCCGGGTCAATCTTTACGGGCAGGAGATCAACGCCGAGTCGTACGCGATTTGTCGCTCCGACATGCTCCTCAAAGGGCATACCGCGGACAACATCCGGCTCGGCAACACGTTCGTCCGCGACTGGCACGAAGACCGCCAGTTCAACTACATGCTGGCCAACCCGCCCTTCGGCGTGGAGTGGAAGAAGGCGGAAAAGGCCGTCAAGGACGAGCATGAGCGCGGCTTCAACGGAAGGTTCGGAGCGGGCCTGCCCCGCATCAACGACGGCTCCTTCCTCTTCCTCCAGCACATGCTCCACAAGATGGCCCCGCTGAAGAAGGACGAGAACGGGCAGGAGATCGGCGGGTCGCGCGTCGCCATCGTCTTCAACGGCTCCCCTCTCTTCACCGGAGGCGCCGGTTCCGGCGAGTCCGAAATCCGCCGCTGGATCCTGGAGCGCGACTACCTGGAGGCCATCGTCGGCCTGCCGGACCAGCTCTTCTACAACACCGGTATCTCCACGTACTTCTGGATCCTCAGCAACCGCAAGCCCAAGTATCGCGAGGGCAAGGTCGTGATGATCGACGCACGTGGTGAATGGGTGAAGCGGCGGAAGTCCCTTGGCGAGAAGCGCAAGGAGATCTCCGACGAGCAGATCGGCGGCATCAGCGCGATATACCGCGACGCCGAACAGATCGCGGCGGACCCGGCGCACCCGGACCACGCCAAGGTAAAGATCCTCCGCAACGAGGAGTACGGATACAAGCGCATCACCGTGGACCGGCCCCTGAAACTCCGCTTCGAGATCACCGAGGACACGCTGGCTGAGCTCGCCGCGTCCGCGTCGCTCCAGAAGGTGCTGGGCGACAAGTCGATGGAGGCGGAGGAAGTGGCTCGACGGCAGGCTGAGTTCGTGGCTGCGCTCAAGCCGCTGATCGGACAGGTGTGGTCGAAGAAGACCGACGCGTGGGATGCCCTGCATGCGGCTGTCAGGGCGGCCGGCCTGATCTGGCCGTCGGGCTCGGTGTTCCAAAAGACGCTGCGGGACGCGGTGGGTGTACGGGATCCGGAGGGCGAGGTCCAGTACGCGAAGGGCAAGCAGCCCGAGCATGATTCGGACCTCCGCGACGCGGAGAACGTGCCGATGGACCGGGACATCGACGAGTACGTGGCGGAGGAGGTCACGCCGCACGTCGAGGACGCGTGGGTCGCGGAGCTCAAGAACCCGAAGACGAAGCTGACCGAGCAGTACAAGGTGGGCTATGAGATTCCGTTCACGCGGCACTTTTACGTGTATGAGCCGCCGCGTCCGCTGGCGGAGATCGATGCGGAACTGAAGTCGCTTGAGGCGGAGATTCAGGCACTGCTGGGAGAGGTAACCAAATGAATGAATACGTCGCTCTGAAACGGATCGCACAAATCCGATACGGCTTGGGGCAACCGCCACCTCTTTCCGAAAATGGTATTCCGATTTTGCGGGCAACAAATATCAACAGGGGGAGGATCACTGAAGGCGGCCTCCTCCGCGCCAAACTCGAGGACCTTCCGCTTGAGAGGGCACCACTGCTCGACGAGGACGAGATCCTAGTTGTACGGAGTGGGGCTTACACAGGCGATTCCGCTCGAATTACCAGAGAGTGGGCAGGAAGCGCACCAGGATACGACCTTCGCGTAACACCTCAATCCGTTGATTCCCAGTACCTGGCACATGCCTTTTTGAGCACTGGATTCCAAGATCAGATCAATCTGGCGAGCTCTCGCGCAGCCCAGCCTCACTTGAACGCCGAGGAACTAGGCGAGGTGGAGTTGTGGGTTCCGTCAATTCAGGAACAACGCCGCATCGCCGCCTTTCTCGACGCCGAGACTGCTCGAATCGACCAGCTCAATTCGCTACAAAAGCAAGTGCTTGCCAAACTCGCCGAGCGCCGCCAGTCCCTGATCACCGCCGCCGTGACCGGCCAGATCGACGTGAGCACCGCCAGTGGGCGAGGCACCGATCCCTCATGACCGAAACCGGGAACCCCACCGTCCCCTTCATCACCCGCGTACGCATCGAGAACTACAAGTCCATCGCCCATTGCGACATCGAGCTCGGCCCCTTCACGGTCCTGCTCGGGCTGAACGCCGCGGGCAAATCGAACTTCCTCGACGCTCTGAGGTTCGTACGCGACGCCGTGAGCCGGGGCCTCCCCGAGGCAGTCGGCGAGCGCGGAGGTCTGCTGGACGTCCTGCGGCGGGTTCCGGAGGCCGCCGAGACCTGCACCATCGCCCTGGAGTTCCGCGTTCCGGAGCGCTCCGACGACACCGTCCTGGCGGGCCGCTACGACATCACTTTCGGATACGCCCCCAGCTCGGAGCAGGGGTATGTCGAAGCGTGGATCCAACGCGAGTACTGCGAGATCGGCCCGGTCGGCAGTCCTCCTGATGCCCGGTTCCAGGTGGAGAACGGAGCCGTCGAAGAGCCCGCAGCAGGGCGTACGGGAAGGGTGCGGCCAGGCGAGCTGTTCCTACCGCTCGTGAGTGCCGGCAGCGAGGCCTACGGGCGTCTGCGTGACGCCCTCTCGGGCATGTTCTTCTACGAGCCCGAGCTCTGCGCGCTCCGCGATGCCCGACCGGTTGTCCGGTCGGGCGTACTCGCCGAGGACGGTGGCCACCTCGGCAGCGTGCTGGGGCTTCTCGATCCTGTGATGCGCGAGCGTGTCGCCGCGTATGCGGGAGCGATCGTGCCGCAACTGACACACGTCGGCCCGTCCACTGAGGACGGCGACTACATCGCAGCCAAGATGACGCTCTCCGTCGGCCCCGATGCGCGGCCCATGGAATTCCGGGCGGAGTCCATGTCCGAGGGGACCATCCGAGCAATCGGCCTGCTGGCGGCGCTCTTCCAGCCGGGGGCTCGCGACGGACGGCTCCCGCTCGTGGCCGTGGAGGAACCGGAGCTCGCACTTCATCCCGGCGCTGCGGGGGCCCTGTTCGACGCACTCACCGAGGCAAGTCTGCATACCCAGATCCTCGCGACGAGCCAGAGTTCCGAGCTCTTCGATCGCAAGGAAGCAGACCTTGACGCCATTCGCGTGGTCGTCGTGCAGGACGGTGTCACGGCCGTGGGTCCTGTGGATGACGTCAGTCGGCGGATCGTCCGCAACGGCCTGGCCACGGTCGGCGACTTGTTGCGCTCCGATCAGATGGTTCCGCAGCCGCCACGAATGGAGAGCTGAACATGGGGCGGATGACCATCGCCTCCGTGGTGGAGGGCGAAGGAGAGCTGTCTGCGCTGCCGATTCTCCTGCGCAGGCTGACGCACGAAGCAGGGGTCTGGGATGCGAACATTCTCAAGCCCTATCGGGTGGGGCGTGGCCGCCTGATCAAGCAGGGTGGGCTCGAAGCGTCGGTCGATGCTCTGGCCGACCGCGTCCCGGCGGACGGCTCGGGCGGTGTCCTCATCGTGCTGGACGCGGACGACGACTGCCCGGCGGCCCTGGGGCCGTCGCTGCTGGAGCGGGCGACCGCTGCCCGCCCCGACCGGCGCACGGCTGTGGTTCTGGCGCAGCGCGAGTTCGAAGCGTGGTTCATCGCGGCCGCGCCCACGCTAGGCGGGTGTCGAGGCATGCCGCACGGACTCGAGGTGCCCACGGACTGCGAAACCTCTCGCGACTGCAAGGGGTGGCTCACCCATCATCGCGTGGACGGGCGGCCCTACAAGCCGGTCGTCGACCAGGCCTCGCTCGCGGAGATCTTCGACATCGCGATGGCGCGTGGCAACTCACCCTCATTCGACAAGTTCTGCCGTGACGTCCACTACCTCATGACCGGGAAGCGAGGGGCCTGACCTCCATGGCACGTAACGACACCGAGGAAGCCTTCGAGAACGCCGTGGAGGACGGGCTTCTGGCCCACGGCTGGCACAAGGGCCTGTCCAACACGTACAACCATGACATCGGCATCGACACCGCTGAACTCGCCACCTTCCTCGGCGCCTCGCAGAACAATGCCTGGCTGCGCCTGCGGGCCGAGTACGGCGAGAGCGAGACCGCGTCCATCCAGCGGTTCGCCAAGCGCGTGGCGGAGCAGATCGACAAGCGTGGCGTGCTCGACGTGCTCCGGCGCGGTGTGAACGACCGGAACGTGAAGATCCAGCTCGCCTATTTCCGGCCCGCCCATACGCTGGCCGCCGGGGCGCTGGATCAGTACAACGCCAACCGTCTCACTGTCGTCCGGCAGTTCCACTACTCCGCGAAAACTCCGGCCAAGTCCGTGGACTTGGCGCTCTTCGTCAACGGTATTCCCACCGCTTCAGTCGAGCTGAAGAGCCACTTCACCGAGCAGAACGTCGAACATGCCATCCGTCAGTACCGCAAGGACCGCGACCCCAAGGAGCTGTTCTTTGCCAAGCGCAGCCTCGTCCACTTCGCGGTGGACCCGCAGTTGGCATTTCTAACCACCCGCCTGGCCGGTCCGAAGACCCGGTTTCTGCCGTTCAACACCGGCACCGGGGGGCCCGGTGCAACCGGCGGTGCGGGCAACCCGTCGAAGGTGGCGGACGGGGCATACCCCGTCTCATACCTCTGGGAGCAGATCTGGGACCGCGACAACTGGCTAGAGCTCCTTGAGCGTTACCTGCATGTCGAGGACGAGCAGGCGAAGGCCGGCAAGTCGCCGTCGCACCGTCCCGGCAGCGCTCACACGCAGCCGCTGATCTTCCCGCGGTTCCATCAGTGGCACGCCGTGCGGGAGCTCACCGCGCACGCGGGACTGAACGGTGCCGGGGAGAACTATCTCGTCCAGCATTCGGCCGGCTCCGGAAAGTCCAACACCATCGCCTGGCTCGCGCACCGCCTGTCCTCCCTGCACACCCCGGAGAACCCGGCCCAACTCGGGGAGGCCGCGCGCGACAAGGGGATGGAACCGAACCAACCGGTCTTCGACAAGGTCATCGTGATCACCGACCGTCGGGTGCTGGACAAGCAACTCCAGGACACCATCTATCAGTTCACGCACACCCCCGGTGTCGTCGTCCGGATCGACGAGGACTCCGCACAGCTCGCCGAGGCGCTGACCGGCGCCACCGCGCGCATCGTGATCACCACGCTGCAGAAGTTCCCGTTCATCCTGAAAAAGGTCGGCGGACTCGGCAAGCTCCGCTACGCGGTGATCATCGACGAGGCGCATTCCTCCCAAGGAGGAGACGGTTCGGCCGCGCTCAAGAAGGCGCTCGGCGTCAAGGCTGTGGACGCGGACGGCGATCCCCTGACCGCCGAGGCGCTCGCCCGTGGCAAGCAGCCGAACATGTCCTTCTTCGCGTTCACCGCCACGCCCAAGTCCAAGACTCTGCAGCTCTTCGGCACGCCGGATCCGTCCACCGGTCAGCCGGGCCCGTTCCACGTGTACTCCATGCGCCAGGCCATCGACGAGGGCTTCATCCTCGATGTGCTGGGCACGTACACCACCTGGGGCACCTACTTCAAACTACAGAACGATGCGGCCGAGCAGGTCGAGCAGCAGGTCGACCCACGTAAGGCGCGCTCCAAACTGGTACGGGCCGCGCTGCTGTCCGAGGCTTCGATGGCCCAGCGGGCAAAGATCATGGTGGACCATTTCCGCTCACACAGCGCCGACAAGCTGGGCGGACGGGCCAAGGCCATGGCCGTTACCCCCAGCCGCGAGCATGCGGTCCGGCTGTACCAGGAGATCCGCAAGTACGTGGACGAACGCGGCGCCACGGACTGTGCTGCCCTGGTCGCATTCTCCGGCGCGCTCACACTCGACGGCGTCGAGTACACCGAGTCGAAGCTCAACGGATTCCCCGAGAAGGAACTGCCGGGCCGCTTCGCATACGTACGCGTCGACGATCCGAATCCGCCGTCCGTGCCCAAGCCCGAGTACCGCATCCTCGTCGTCGCGGAAAAGTACCAGACGGGCTTCGACCAACCGCTCCTGACAACGATGTACGTGGACAAACCGCTCGCCAATGTGGCCGCCGTTCAGACGCTCTCGCGCCTCAACCGTACGCATCCGGAGAAGTCCCAGGAAGATCTGTTCGTTCTGGACTTCGCCAACAAGCCCGAAGTGATACTCGATGCGTTCCAGAAGTACTACGAGGCGTCGCTGACCGAAGAGATCGAGCCCAACCTGCTGTTCGACCGGCAGGACGAGGTCATGGCGTACCAGCTGCTAGTGGAAGCCGATATGGAAGCGCTCGTCAAGGCGTACTTCGGCGCATTCGACGAGGGCCGGGCCTCCGAGGACCGCGTGAAGAAGGCCCACGCCCGGCTCTACCAGTACACGGCCCCGGCGGTGGACCGCTTCAACATGCTCGCGGCGAACGAGCCGGACAAGGCGGAGGAGTTCCGCCGGGCCCTGGAGTCGTACGTCAAGGCGTACGGCTGGCTCTCGCATGTCATCGGCTTCGAGAACCGTGAGCTCGAACGGCTCTTCCAGTACGGCCGGTTCCTGCTGCGTCGGCTGCCGCGCCCGGACGGCACCGCAGCCGCCGATATAGGCGAGACCGTGCCGAGCCATATGCGGGTCAAGCAGACCGGCACGCCCGAGCTGAAGCTGGATGCCGTCGGCGCGCAGGTGTTGCCGGGGCTTCCGGAGGCGGCCGGTGCGGCCGTCGAGATCGAGGAGAAGTCACTCGCGGAGGTCATCCAGTCCATCAACGACGAGTTGGGAGCGGAGCTGTCCACCACGGACCAGATCCTGCTCGGCCAGTTGGTGGTCTCGATCGCCGAGAACCCGGACATGCAGGAGATCGGCCTCCACCAGGACGAGGAGACGTACGGTCGGGAACTAGCCAAGGAGATGGATGACTTTGTCATCAAGCAGGCGCAGTCGAACGATGCCCTGATGGTGCGGTACTTCGACGAGGACCCGGTGAACCGTCTGTTCAGGCGGGTCGCAACTGCCCAGTCCTACAACCTGATCCGTCGGCCGGCACGACGTGAGGCGGACCGGCTGGCCACTGCCGAGCGGGCGGCGGAACTGAAGAAGAGCGGAACCCGGCGAACGGAACCCTTTACGCCGTAACCTGCACGGACGGCCAGCACAATCATCACAAGGGAGAGGCGTGCCACATGGGGGACTCGGCACCGGGGCAGGGCGCGGCAGAACAGGGGAGGGCGCTTGCGGGACGGTACCGCCTGCACGCCCCCATCGGTTCCGGTGGCATGGGTGAGGTGTGGCACGCCTACGACGAGAGTCTTGACCGCCGCGTCGCGGTCAAGATGATGCTTGCCGAGCAGCCCTCCCCGTACGCCGTCGCAATCCAGAACGCGGCCCACCATGAGGCGCTGGAGACCCGACGTCAGCGTTTCCTCCGTGAGGTACGCACGACCGCCGGGCTCCACGAGCACCCCGGTCTCCCGGCGGTCTACGACACAGGGGTCGACGAGGGCACCGGGCGGCTGTATGTGGTGATGCAGTTACTGAAGGGGCGTGAGGTACAGACCCTCATCGACGAGACGGATTACGACTACGAACCACTGCCGTTGGCCTGGGCTGCCGCCATCGGCGCACAGATCGCCTCCGCGCTGGACGAGGTCCACCACCACGATGTCGTACACCGCGACATCAAACCGGCGAACCTCATGCTCACGCCGGGCGGGGTGGTGAAGGTCCTCGACTTCGGTGTCGCAGCGCTCCTCGGTTCTGGGGCCAACCCCCATCTGACGCAGGAGGGCATGACCGTCGGCACGCCGGCCTTCATGTCTCCGGAGCAGAGCCTGGCCAATGCGGTCGGCCCGGCGGCGGACATCTATGCGCTCGCCTGTGTGCTGCACCAACTGCTCACCGGCCGTACCCCTTTCACCGCAACCGGCGACCAGTCCCTCACCTGGCACCATGTGCACACGCCGCCCCCGCCGATCAGGGGGATTCGATCCGATGTGCCTGCGGACATCGAGCAGCTTCTGCTCCGCATGCTGCACAAGGACTCCGAGCAACGCGTGCCGGCGGCGGCTGTCTACGAAGCGTTACTGCCCCTGGCAGGCCGTGGTGCCCCGTTCGGAACCCCGCGTCTGCTGACGGCTGACGGTCTGGAACTCGATCCATGCACGCCTTTCACCCGGCCGTTCGGCGGATCGGTACGCCGCAATACCGGCGGAGGCCAGGCCTATGTGCCGACGGTGCTCGATGTTCCTGCGGAGGCAGGCCCCGCCTCCTCGCCGCTGACCGACGCGGAGGCCGACGAGGCGGCAGGGCGTGCGGAGGAGTTGGCCCTGAAGAAGCAGTTCACGCAGGCCGCAGATGTCCTGGTCGCCGCCTCGGCCAGGGCCACGGACGGCAGGCTGGCGGAGTACCTGAATCTCTCCCTCGCGCACGTGAAGTTCCTCGCGGGAGCACACCGGGAAGCTCTCAGGCTCTTCGAACAGACTGCGGAAGAAATCGGCCGCCGATTCGGCAATGACGACGCAGAAGCACAGCAGTGCCGCTTTTTCGCGGCCCAGTGCCGCATGGAACTCGGAGAGACCACCGCCGCCGTCGCTGCTTTCGGCGCCTACGTCCAGCAGGCCCCGGACAAGCACGACGAGATGGCCGTCGACCGCTATCTGGAAGCGCTCGCGCACATCATGCGTCTGGAGGCCGGATCGGAGCGCTTCTCGCGGGCGCGCACCGCCGCGATCAGGCTCCGGGACGCGACCAGCCAGTATCGCGGACCGGACGCGCCCGGACTCACCGAGATCGACGGTTTCATCGAGCGCCTGGAACGGTTCGAGTAAGCGCGGGCCGTAGCGGCCTCCCGAGGGCGGCCTCTACGGTTGCGCGCTGTTCTTCCCTGTCCGGACGTACGCCCCGGCCCGTTCTCACACCGTCTCGAACACGTCCTCCAGCTCCTGGAGCAGCCTGCGCTTGGGGCGGGCGCCCACCATCGACTTCACCGGTTCGCCGGAGCGGAACACCATCAGGGTCGGCGTCGCCAGCACCGCGTACCGGCTCGCGATCCCCGGGTTGTGGTCGACGTCGATCTGGACGATCTTGATGCGCTCGGCCTCCTCGGCGGCGACGGCGCTGAGCACGGGGGCGAGCTGGCGGCACGGGCCGCACCAGTCGGCGGTGAACTCGACCAGTACGGGAAGGTCGGCCGCCAGCACCTCCCCGTCGAAGGTGGTGTCGGTGACCTCGGCCACGCCCTCTGCTGCATGAATCATCTGTCATCCTCCCAGTTCACAACGTGGTTCCGGACCGCCGGGAAACTCCGCCGCGGCCTCCAGCTCGGCCTTCGCAAGCTGTGCGCCCACCTGGGCGCGTACCGCCTGGAGTTGCTCGATGAGCGAGTCGAGCTCGCCGAGCTTGCGCCGGTAGACGGCGAGCGAGGCGGGGCAGGCGTCACCGGCCGGGTGGCCGGCGCGCAGGCACTCGACGAACGGCCGGGTCTCCTCCAGTTCGAAGCCGAAGTCCTGGAGGGTCCTGATCTGCTGGACCAGACGCAGATCGTCCTCGTCGTACGCCCGGTACCCGTTTCCGGCCCGCCGCGCAGGCAGCAGTCCGCGTGACTCGTAGTACCGCAGAGTCCGCGTGGTCGTCCCGGCCCGCTCGGCCAGCTCCCCGATTCGCATGTCTTCGACGGTAGACCTTTACGCGGACGTCAAGGCAAGCACGAAGGGGCGTCGCCCGGGGGACCCCGCCGGGCCGGGCCGAGGGGGGGGGTGTGGGCGGCGCGCGCCTGGCCCCCGCCGGGTGCTATGTCGCGGCCCCCGCGGAGGGGCAACAAGGT
>NZ_JBHVWS010000007.1:133637-149210 GCF_042882185.1 Streptomyces sp. NPDC058239 | reverse complement strand
CCGGTCCCGCTGGGCCAGCTCCCTGATTGGCATTTCTTCGAGGGTATACCTTACCGCGTCGGTCAAGGCACGCAGGAGGGGCGTTCGGGGGTGCTCCCGCGACGGCCCTGCCGCTGTGCTGGGTGTTCGGCGCCTAGGCCTTGGCCACGGCGTGTTCCTGGTCGCCGTCCCGCGGCTCGGGAACTCCTGTGCCGTCGCCGTGCCCGGCGTCCTGGTTGAGCATCTTCTCGTTCCACGGGAGCGCACCGGACAGGACCTGGTCCACCCGCTCCTTGTCGATCTCCTTGGTCCAGGTTCCGACCAGGACGGTGGCCACCGCGTTGCCCGCGAAGTTCGTCATGGCGCGGGCCTCGCTCATGAAGCGGTCGATGCCGACGATCAGTCCGACGCCGTCGACCAGTCCGGGGCGGTGCGACTGGAGGCCGCCCGCGAGGGTGGCGAGGCCCGCGCCGGTGACTCCGGCCGCACCCTTCGAAGCGACGATCATGAAGAGCAGGAGCGAGATCTGCTCACTCGCGCTCAGCGGGTCGCCCATCGCGTTGGCGATGAAGAGCGAGGACATCGTCAGGTAGATCGCGGTGCCGTCGAGGTTGAAGGAGTAGCCGGTCGGCACGGTGATGCCGACGACCGGCCTGCTGACCCCCAGGTGCTCCATCTTCGCGATGAGCCGCGGCAGGGCGGACTCCGACGACGAGGTGGAGAGGATCAGCAGGAATTCGCGGCCCAGATACTTCAGCAGAGCCACCAGATTGACCCCGGCGACCAGCCGCAGGATGGTGCCGAGCACCACGAAGACGAAGATCGCACAGGTGATGTAGAAGCCGACCATGATGATCGCGAGGGATTTCAGGGCGTCCACGCCGGTCTCGCCGACCACCGCCGCCATCGCGCCGAACGCGCCGACCGGGGCCGCCCACATGATCATGGCGAGGATGCGGAAGACGAGGCGCTGGATGTGACCGATGCCGCGCAGGATCGGTTCGCCCGCCGAGCCCATGGCCTGGAGTGCGAATCCCGCGAGCAGTGCGACGAGCAGGGTCTGCAGCACCTCGCCCTCGGTGAAGGCGGAGACCATCGTCGTCGGGATGATGCCGAGCAGGAAGTCCACGGTGGACTCGCCGGCGCCCGCCGCCTGCTTCTCACCGGCGGCGCGCACCGCCTCGGTGAGATGGAGGCCCTGGCCGGGCTCCAGGATGTTGCCGACGAGCAGACCGATGGCGAGTGCCACGGTCGACATCACCAGGAAGTAGCCGAGGGCGAGGCCGCCGACCGCGCCGACCTTGGCGGCCTTGCGGACCGAGCCGACGCCCAGCACGATCGTGCAGAAGATGATGGGCGAGATCATCATCTTGATCAGGTTCACGAAGCCGGTACCGATCGGCTTGAGCTCGACGGCGACGCCGGGGGCCGCGAAGCCCACGAGGATGCCGAGGCCCACAGCCGCGATCACGGCGAGATACAGATAATGCGTACGGTCCCGCTTGGCGGCTGCCACTCCCACGGGCTTCTCCTCGGCTCGTCCGGGTCGCTCCCCCGTCCCTGGGGGGGCTTGGCGACTATCCCGCCCCCTGTGACGCCGGTCACTGTTACGTGCATTTCGTTCATATGTTTTCGGCCAGGCAGACTGTGGTCATGCGTCTACCCCGCCCCCGCAGCCTGGCCGGCCAGCTCTTCGCCATGCAGGTGGTGCTGGTCGCGGCCGTGGTGGCGGGATGTGCGTTCTTCGCCTACGTCTCCGGCAGCGCACAGGCGAAGGAGACCGCGACCCGGCAGGTCAGGACGGCGGCGCTGGCGATCGCCGACTCGCCGTCCGTACGGGAGGCGATCCGTACCCCGGACCCGTCCGCCGTGCTCCAGCCGTACGCGGAGAAGGTCCGCAAGGACACCGGGATCGCCTTCGTCACGATCATGAGCCCGGACCGGATCCGCTGGACGCACCCCGACGCGGACCAGATCGGGGAGCCCTTCCTCGGCCACACCGCGCGGGCGCTGCGCGGCGAGACATTCACGGAGACGTACACCGGCACGCTCGGCCCGTCGATCCGGGTCGTCACCCCGATCCGGGACAGCGGCAGGATCACAGGCCTGGTCAGCGCGGGCATCACGGTCGAGCGGGTCTCCTCGCAGGTACGGGCGCAGCTCGGGGCGCTGGGGCTGGCGGCCGGCGGGGCGCTGGCGCTCGGCGGCATCGGCACGTATGTGATCAACGCCCGGCTGCGGCGGCACACACACGGCATGAACGCCGCCGAGCTGAGCCGGATGCACGACTATCACCAGGCCACGTTGCACGCGGTGCGCGAGGGGCTGCTGATGCTCGACGGGCGGCGCAGGATCGCACTGATCAACGACGCGGGCCGGGAGCTGCTCGGGCTGGGGCCGGGTGCGGTCGGGCGCAGGGTCGCCGACCTCGATCTGCCGGCGCCGTTGACCGGTGCGCTGCTCGCCTCCGAGGAGCGGGTCGACGAACTGCATCTGACGGCGGACCGGGTGATCGTGGTCAACACTCGTCCGGTGGTGGGCGGGGAGCAGCGCGGCACCGTCGTGACGCTGCGCGATCACACGGAACTCCAGGCGCTGTCCGGCGAGTTGGACTCCGAGCGGGGGTTCACCCAGGCGTTGCGCTCGCAGGCGCACGAGGCGGCGAACCGGCTGCACACGGTCGTCTCTCTGATCGAACTGGGCCGGGCCGAGGAGGCGGTGGGTTTCGCGACAGCCGAACTGGAGCTGGCCCAGGCCCTCACCGACCGGGTGGTGGGCGCCGTCGCCGAGCCGGTGCTGGCGGCGCTGCTGCTCGGCAAGGCGGCGCAGGCGAACGAGCGGGGGGTGGAACTGGTGCTCGCGGACGACAGCCTGATCGACGACGGCGCCCTGCCCGCGACCCTGCCGCCACGGGATCTGGTGACGATCCTCGGCAATCTGATCGACAACGCGGTGGACGCGGCGTCGGAGGCGGTGACCGATACGCCGGGCCACGGAGCCGTGCCCGTCCAGCGGCAAGCGGTGCCGGGGAGGGCCGCCCGCGCCCGGGTCACCGTCACCGCGCTCGCCGGGGAGGGCGAGCTGCTGCTGCGGGTCGCCGACACCGGGGCCGGGATCGATCCGGACGACGCCGCCGAGGTGTTCGACCGGGGCTGGTCGACGCACGGCGCGGGCCGGGGGATCGGGCTGGCCCTCGTACAGCAGGCGGTGCATCGCAACGCCGGCACGGTGGCGCTGGACCGCAGCCCGGACGGCGGTGCGGAGTTCACGGTGCGGCTGCCGCTGGCCATCGGCAACCGCACGACGCACACCACGAAGGAGGCCACCGCATGATCCAGGTGCTGGTCATCGAGGACGATCCCGTCGCCGCGGACGCCCATCAGCTGTATGTGGGCCGTGTCCCCGGATTCACGGTGGCCGCGGTCGCGCACTCGCGCGCGGAGGCGGTGCGGGCGCTGGACCGTACGCCGGTCGACCTGCTGCTCCTGGATCTGTATCTGCCCGACGGGCATGGTCTGCAGTTGCTGCGCTCGCTGCGCGCGGCCGGGCACTCGGCGGATGTCATCGCGGTGACGTCGGCGCGTGATCTGACGGTGGTCCGGGAAGGGGTGTCGCTCGGCGTCGTCCAGTACGTACTGAAGCCGTTCACCTTCGCCACCCTGCGCGACCGGCTCGTCCGCTACGCCGAGTTCCGCGCGGCAGCGGGTGAGGCGAGCGGTCAGGACGAGGTGGACCGGGCGCTCGGCGCACTGCGCGCGCCGCAGCCGACCCGGCTGCCGAAGGGGCTGAGCGGCCCGACGCTGGAGGCCGTCACGCGCGTCCTGCGGGCCGCCCCGGACGGAGTGACGGCGGGCGCGGCCGGGATGGAACTGGGCATCTCGCGGATCACCGCGCGCCGCTATCTGGAACATCTGGTGACTGTGGGGCGCGCGGTACGCAGCCCGCAGTACGGTCAGATCGGGCGCCCGGAGCTGCACTACCGGTGGGTGGCTCAGAGGCGCTGACCCCGTACGGCACTAGGACGTTCCTACGAGCCGTGATATCGGTGGAACACACCGTAGTCAGACCACGTGTCGACTTCTACGGTGGGGCCGTGCACCCCTCCCCGCCCTTCAACGCCCCCGCCGCGCGCCGACTCCGCGAGGCCCTGGGGATGCTTCCCGGCCATGTCGCCTATGGTCTCGGAGCCCAGTACGGGCTCCGTATCAGCGCCGAGACGGTGACTGCCTGGGAGCGTGGGCTCGCCGTCCCGAGCGAGTACGAACTCACGGCGCTGGCCGGGGTGCTGTGGTGCTCGCCGGGCGAACTGCTGACCGCCGCACGCACCCTGCGGGAGCACCGGGTGGCCCGGGAGCTGGCCGTCGATGAGCTGGCGCGTCTGCTGGGGCTGACCGCCTCGGCGTATCTGCGGATGGAGGAGGAGGGGCGCTGGCGCGGCAACGAACGCCAGTCCGCGGTGCTCAGCGAGGTACTGGGGCTGACGCCCGCCGGGGTCGTGACGGTGTCGGGCCGGGACGAGGAGCTGGCGGAGCTGTTGCGCAGTGCGGTGACGACGCGCTGGCAGGCCCATGTCCGGCCGGTGGCGAAGCTGGTGCCGCTGGAGCGCGGGTTCCTGCAGGACGTACTGGAACAGCTGCACGCCGACTACCAGGCGCTGATGGTGTCGACGCTGAGCTGGAGCAGCACGGGTACGGAGCGGGCCGGGTCGACGGGCGATGCGGGGCGGGAGTTCCTGGCGAAGATCGTGGCACGGTTCTGGCAGACGGCGGGGGTGCAGGGGACGAGCGTCTGAGCCGGCCGCCCCCTTCAGTCCGTGCGGTTCTCAGCCGCCGGCCGTGTCCGAAGCCACCGGGTCGAAGGAGAACAAGCTCCCCAGGTCCACCCCGTCGCAGCCCATCTGCACCATCTCGGCGTCGCGCTTGCTGCTGCCCGCCTTGGCTCCGACGCACAGATGGGTGTGGGCGGGGCGGATCCGGTAGCCCTTGACGGGATGGCCTTGCGGCTCGATCCAGAACGCCTCCGCGGAGCCGCGCTTGCCGCACTCCTGGTCCTGCATCAAGGCTCCGGCCTCCCGCATCCCGTCCCAGATACCTGTGCAGCCGACGCCGAAGTCCGGGTGGTCGGTCACGATCCGCCAGACGTCGTCGCCCAGCGGTCTGAGGGAGAAGGCCGGGATCGTCTCCTCGTCGCACGGCACCTGGTAGATCCGGCCGCTGTCGGTTCCCCGCTTCTCGGAGAGGCAGAGCCCGGAGTGGACGGACCGGATCTGTACCGTCCGCCCCGCCACGGGTCCGGCGACAGGGACCGGTCCCGGCTGTTCGTCGCGTACGAGGAGGGCGACGGTCACCGCGGCGGCGGCCAGCACCAGGAGGGAGACGCCGGCCACCAGGAAGGTCCGGGCCCGCCGACGGACAGGGGGCGGGCCGGTGGGCGGCCCTGCGGCCGGCTCGGGTGACCGCAGGGCCGGCGGCGCACCCGGGGCCTCCCCGGCCTCCTCCTCCGTACCGGCCTCGTCCTCGCCGGCATCCCCCGCGCCGGCCCGCTGCCCGTGCACGGCGAGTTCCTTGCGTACGCCGAGCCAGTCCTCGATCTCCGTGGGCCCGCAGCCGCAGGCCCGCACGAAAGCGGCGAGGAGTTCTTCGCGCGGGACCGACGTACGCCCGAGCATGTTGGCGATCGTGGAGCGCGGCAGGACGTCCCCGACCGCGTCGGCCCGCATCGTCAGCTCGCGGAACGTCAGACCGGACGCGTCCTTGAGCACCCGTAACAGGGCGATGAACTCGGCCGCACTCCGCGCCTCCCGAGGATCCGGAGCCCTGCCTTCGACCACCATGTGCTGTGTCCCTCCCCTGGGATCCGTGCCCGGACAGAGTTGGGACATGTCCGGGACAGGGCTAAGCCTTGTTGATCCGGGCCGCCGACTCAAGAGTGGATTCCGGCACCACGGTCCGTCCGGCCCTGACCTTCCGGAACGGCCCCGCGAGCCGGGGGAACGGCAAGCGGCCCTGACCGTCCACGGGGGGACAGTCAGGGCCGCCGGCCACTGCTTGCGACGCTGCCGCGCGCGTCCGGGGTCAGAAGACCGACTCGGCCTCGTCCATCCGGTCCGCCGGCACCGTCTTGAGCTGGGTGATGGCGTCGGCGAGCGGAACCATCTTGATGTCGTTGCCACGCAGCGCCGTCATCCGGCCGAAGTCGCCCCGGTGTGCGGCCTCCACCGCGTGCCAGCCGAAGCGGGTGGCGAGCACCCGGTCGTACGCGGTCGGCGTGCCGCCGCGCTGCACGTGGCCGAGAATGACCGGCCGGGCCTCCTTGCCGAGCCGGGTCTCCAGCTCGATGGCCAGCCGGTTGCCGATGCCCTGGAAACGCTCGTGGCCGTACTGGTCGATCTCGCCCTTGGCGTACGGCATGGAGCCCTCGGCCGGGTGCGCGCCCTCGGCGACGCAGATGACCGCGAACTTCTTGCCCCGTGCGAAGCGTTCTTCGACCATCTTGACCAGGTCCTCGACCTGGAAGTGGCGCTCGGGAAGGCAGATGCCGTGCGCGCCGCCCGCCATTCCGGACTCCAGCGCGATCCAGCCGGCGTGGCGGCCCATCACCTCGACAACCATGACCCGCTGGTGCGATTCGGCGGTGGTCTTGAGGCGGTCTATGGCTTCGGTGGCGACGCCCACCGCGGTGTCGAAGCCGAAGGTGCGGTCGGTGGCGGAGATGTCGTTGTCGATGGTCTTGGGGACGCCGACGACGGGCATTCCGGCGTCCGACAGCATCCGCGCGGCCGTGAGGGTGCCTTCGCCGCCGATCGGGATGAGGGCGTCCATGCCGTAACGGCGGCTCAATTCGGCGCAGTTCTCGGCGGCCTCGCGCAGCCGGTCGCGCTCCAGCCGGGCCGAGCCGAGAATGGTGCCGCCATGGGCGAGGATGCCGCTGACCGCGTTGAGATCGAGGGGGCGGAAGTGGCCGTCGAGGAGTCCCTTGAACCCGTCCTCGAAGCCGATGACTTCATCGCCGTGCCCCACCACGGCACGGTGGACGACCGACCGGATCACTGCGTTCAGGCCTGGGCAATCGCCGCCTGCGGTGAGAACTCCGATGCGCATCGTGCTGTATCTCCTGCTCGCTAGTGCCGTGCATTTCGGGGGCGACTACAGAATCCCCCGTACCGTGAGCCACAACGATTGTCCCACGTCAGGTCTGGACCTCGCGCTCTCGGCCGCTCCGGGGATTCCCGCACGGGTATCGCGCCGGATGCAGCAGTGAATCGGGCGGCGGTCCGGCCGGACGGGCGGGGGTCCTAAGGCCCTTCGCAGAGGGTCTTTCGCCCGGCGGGCGGCGCCTTGGCCCCCGCAGGTATCGTCAACATGGCAATACCATCCCAAACCGCAAAAATGGACGGGAGAGCACGCGTGACGCGCAGCGTGTACGTGACCGGGATCGACCGGGGAGACGGCCGCCAGGTCGTCGATCTGGGTGTCATGGAGCTCCTGACGCGTCAGGTGGACCGGGTCGGGGTGTTCCGGCCGCTCGTCCACGACGTGCCCGACCGGCTGTTCGAGCTGCTGCGGGCCCGCTACCGGCTCTCCCAGGACCCCTCGTCGGTCTACGGCCTGGACTATCACGAGGCGTCCGCGCTCCAGGCGGAGCAGGGTACGGACGAACTTGTCTCCCGGCTCGTGGAACGCTTCCATCAGGTGGCCCAGAAGTACGAGGTGGTGCTGGTCCTCGGCACCGACTTCGCCGCCACCCAGCTCCCCGACGAGCTGGCACTCAACGCCCGCCTCGCCAATGAGTTCGGCGCCTCGGTCATCGCGGTGGTCGGCGGGAAGGGCCAGCCGGCGGAGTCCGTACGGGCCGAGACCCACAATGCCTACCGGGCATACACCGGCCTGGGCTGCGATGTCCTCGCGATGATCGTGAACCGGGTGGCGGCCGAGGACCGCGATGTCATCGCGGAACGGCTGGCGGCCCGGCTGCCCGTCCCCTGCTCCGTTCTGCCGGACGATGCGGCGCTCTCCGCGCCGACCGTCACCCAGATCACCGCGGCGCTCGGCGGCACGGTGCTGCTCGGCGACGACTCCGGGCTGGCCAGGGACGCGCTGGACTTCGTCTTCGGCGGTGCGATGCTGCCGAACATGCTGAAGGCGCTGACGCCGGGCTGTCTGGTGGTCACGCCCGGGGACCGGGCGGATCTGGTGGTCGGCTCGCTGGCCGCGCACAGCGCCGGAACCCCGCCCATCGCGGGTGTGCTGCTGACCCTGAACGAACGCCCCGGCGAGGAGATACTCAGGCTGGCCGCGAGACTCGCACCGGGTACCCCGGTCGTCTCCGTGGCCGGCGGCTCCTTCCCCACCGCTGGTGAACTCTTCGCTCTGGAAGGCAAGTTGAACGCGGCGACGCCCCGCAAGGCGGAGACCGCACTGGGCCTCTTCGAGCGCCATGTGGACACCGGCGCCCTGCTGGACCGGATCTCGGTGGCCCGCAGCGGCCGCGTCACCCCGATGATGTTCGAGCACGAGCTGCTGGAGCAGGCCCGCGCCGACCGGCGCCGGGTCGTCCTGCCGGAGGGCACCGAGGAGCGGGTACTGCGCGCCGCGGACGTACTGCTGCGCCGCGATGTCTGCGATCTCACGCTCCTCGGCGACGTCGACGTCATCCGCAAGAAGGCCGCCGACCTCGGCATCGATCTCGCCGGTACGCAGCTCATCGACCCGCAGACCTCCGAGCTGCGTCAGGCGTTCGCCGAGCGGTACGCACAGGTGCGCGCGCACCGCGGGGTCACGGTGGAGCTGGCGTACGACGTCGTCGCGGACGTCAACTACTTCGGCACCCTGATGGTCCAGGAGGGGCTCGCGGACGGCATGGTCTCCGGGGCCGTGCACTCCACCGCGGCGACGATCCGCCCCGCGTTGGAGATCTTGAGGAGGGGGGCCGAGCGGAGCTCGTCGGGCAGGGTGGCGGTGGGCGATGGGGGGACGAAGCCGGAGGCCTCGATCGTCTCCTCCGTCTTCTTCATGTGCCTCGCCGACAAGGTCCTGGTGTACGGCGACTGCGCGGTCAATCCGGACCCGGACGCGGAGCAGCTCGCGGACATCGCGGTGCAGTCGGCCGCGACCGCCGCCCGCTTCGGCGTGGAGCCGCGGATCGCGATGCTGTCGTACTCGACGGGCACCTCGGGTTCGGGCGCCGATGTCGACAAGGTGCGCGAGGCGACGGACCGGGTGCGCGAGAGCCGGCCCGATCTCAGGATCGAGGGTCCGATCCAGTACGACGCCGCTGTGGAGCCGAGCGTCGCCGCGACGAAGCTGCCCGGCTCCGAGGTGGCGGGGCAGGCGACGGTGCTGATCTTCCCGGACCTGAACACCGGCAACAACACCTACAAGGCCGTGCAGCGCTCGGCGGGCGCCGTGGCTGTCGGACCGGTGCTCCAGGGGCTGCGGAAGCCCGTCAACGATCTGTCCCGGGGCGCACTCGTCCAGGACATCGTCAATACCGTGGCCATCACGGCGATCCAGGCACAGGGCGAGGAGCGAACCGCATGACCACCCCGACCGCAGAAGCTTCTTCCGACGCGGCCGCGAATCGCGTGCTCGTTCTCAACTCCGGCTCCTCGTCGGTGAAGTACCAGCTCCTGGACATGAGCGACCGCTCCCGGCTGGCGGCCGGCCTGGTCGAGCGGATCGGCGAGGAGACCTCCCGGCTGGTGCACACCCCGCTGGTCGGCGGCAACGCCGAGCCGCGCGAGCGCATCGGCCCGATCGCCGACCACGAGGCCGCACTGAAGGCGGCGGCCGAGGAACTGGCGGCGGACGGTCTCGGCCTGGACTCCCCCGCACTGGCGGCGATCGGCCACCGGGTGGTGCACGGAGGGCTGCGGTTCACCGAGCCCGTGGTGATCGACGACGAGGTGCTGAAGGAGATCGAACGCCTGGTCCCGGTGGCCCCGCTGCACAATCCGGCGAACATCATCGGCATCCGTACCGCCCAGGCCCTGCGTCCGGACCTTCCGCAGGTGGCGGTCTTCGACACGGCGTTCCACACGACGATGCCGGAGTACGTGGCGCGGTACGCGATCGATGTGGAGACCGCCGACGCGCACCGCATCCGTCGCTACGGCTTCCACGGCACCTCGCACGCGTACGTCTCCCGCAAGGCCGCCGAGCTGCTGGGACGCACCCCCGAGGAGGTCAATGTCATCGTGCTGCATCTGGGCAACGGCGCCTCGGCGGCGGCGGTGGCGGGCGGCCGGTGCGTGGAGACCTCGATGGGGCTGACCCCGCTGGAGGGGCTGGTGATGGGTACGCGTTCCGGCGACATCGATCCGGCGGTCACCTTCCACCTCAAGCGGGTGGCGGGGATGTCCACGGACGAGATCGACGTACTGCTCAACAAGAAGAGCGGTCTGGTCGGGCTCTGCGGCGACAACGACATGCGGGAGATCCGGCGCCGGATCGAAGAGGGCGACGAGCGTGCAGCGCTGGCGTTCGACATCTATGTGCACCGGCTGAAGAAGTACATCGGCGCCTATTCGGCGGTCCTCGGGCGGGTGGATGCCGTGGTGTTCACGGCGGGGGTCGGGGAGAACTCGGCACCCGTACGGGAGGCTGCGATCGCCGGTCTCGAGGGGTTCGGCCTGGCGGTGGACGCGGATCTGAACGCCGTACGGTCCGGCGCACCGAGGCTGATCTCGCCGGACCACGCAAGGGTCGCGGTCGCCGTGGTGCCGACGGACGAGGAACTGGAGATCGCCGTCCAGACCTTCGCACTCGTCGGACAGGCCCACAACTGAGCACCCCCGCGCCCCTTTGTACCTTCCACCAGACGGAATATTCCGCAGCGAAACAAACCGATAGGATCCGCCTCATGCGCCGTTCCAAAATCGTCTGCACACTCGGTCCCGCCGTCGACTCCCATGAGCAGCTCGTCGCTCTGATCGAGGCCGGCATGAGCGTGGCCCGCTTCAACTTCAGTCACGGCAGCCACGAGGAGCACCAGGGTCGTTACGACCGGGTCCGCAAGGCCGCCGCCGAGACCGGCCGCGCGGTCGGTGTGCTCGCCGACCTCCAGGGCCCGAAGATCCGCCTGGCGAAGTTCGCCGAGGGCCCCGTCGAGCTGGTCCGCGGGGACGAGTTCACGATCACCTCGGAGGATGTCCCGGGCGACAAGTCGATCTGCGGCACGACCTACAAGGGCCTGCCCGGCGACGTCGCCAAGGGCGACCCGATCCTGATCAACGACGGCAACGTCGAGCTGAAGGTCGTCGCGGTCGAGGGCCCCCGGGTCAAGACCATCGTCATCGAGGGCGGTGTCATCTCCGACCACAAGGGCATCAACCTGCCCGGCGCGGCGGTCAACGTCCCGGCCCTGTCCGGGAAGGACGTCGAGGACCTGCGGTTCGCCCTGCGGATGGGCTGCGACCTGGTGGCGCTCTCCTTCGTACGGGACGCCAATGACGTCAAGGACGTCCACAAGGTGATGGACGAGGAGGGCCGCCGGGTCCCCGTCATCGCCAAGGTCGAGAAGCCGCAGGCCGTCGAGCACATGGAGGGCGTCGTCATGGCGTTCGACGGTGTGATGGTCGCCCGCGGCGACCTGGCCGTCGAGTACCCCCTGGAGAAAGTCCCGATGGTGCAGAAGCGCCTGGTGGAGCTCTGCCGGCGGAACGCCAAGCCGGTGATCGTGGCGACCCAGATGATGGAGTCGATGATCACCAACTCGCGGCCGACCCGCGCCGAGGCGTCCGACGTCGCCAACGCGATCCTGGACGGTGCGGACGCGGTCATGCTGTCGGCCGAGTCCAGCGTGGGCGCGTACCCGATCGAGACGGTGAAGACGATGTCGAAGATCGTCGTCGCCGCCGAGCAGGAGCTGCTCTCCAAGGGCCTGCAGCCGCTGGTGCCGGGCAAGAAGCCCCGCACCCAGGGCGGTTCGGTGGCCCGTGCCGCCTGCGAGATCGCGGACTTCCTGAACGGCAAGGCACTGGTCGCCTTCACCAAGTCCGGTGACACGGCCCGCCGCCTCTCCCGCTACCGCGCGGCGCAGCCCATCCTGGCCTTCACCACCGACGAGTCCACCCGCAACCAGCTCGCCCTGAGCTGGGGCGTCGAGGCCCACGTCGTACCGCACGTGGACAACACCGACGCCATGGTGGACCTGGTCGACGCGGAGCTCCTGAAGCTGGACCGCTACAACGCGGGCGACACGATGGTCATCACCGCCGGCTCGCCCCCCGGCATCCCGGGCACGACGAACATGGTGCGCGTGCACCATGTGGGTGGCGGGGCGCGCGACTGACGCGGCCGGTACCCGTACGGCAAGACTTGTGGGCCGCACTCCTTCCGGAGTGCGGCCCACAAGTCTTCTGTGCGGCTCCCGAACGGGTCGGTGTCGGCTAGCTGTTGCCGCCGGTGAAGTAGTTGTGCAGCCCGGGCACCTTGAGCGTGCCGCCGAACTGGCCGGCCTGGGTCACCTTGACCTTGGTGAAGAAGGCGAAGGGGACGTTCAGCGGCGGCGGTGTCTTGGGGCTGAACGTGACCGGGATGAGGCCGAAGAGATTGCCCTTCAGCTCCTCCGTGTACATCGTCACCGTGCCGTTGCGGATGGTGGACGTGGAGCCCTTGCGCGCCTGGACGTGGGCCGTGGTGCCGGCCGGGCCGACCGTCAGCTGGTGGAGGTCCTTGATGTCGATGGAACTCGCGGTGAACTTCAGCACCTTCTTGATGGTGCCGTCGTACGTCTTCACCTCGACGATGCCCTTGTAGTCGAGCCCGTTGAGGGTGAGCATCGAGCTGTCCAGGATCCACGGGTCGGTCGGGAGCAGCGGGACGCCCGTTTCCAGGTCTGCCGCGGCCAGCGCCTCGGGGTCGGCGGTCGGACACGGGAAGCGCTCCTTGGCGCCGTCCGGGATGTCCTCGTCCTTCTTGGCGTCGAGCCCCTTGGCGCTGTCGTCGAGCTCCTCGACCGGCTTGCCGGCCTCGTCCGCTGCGTCGCGGATGGCGGCGGCCGTCTTGTCGGCCGTCTCCTTCACAGCGTCGGTGGCCTTCTCCGCGGGCTCGGCGGCGTCGCTCTGCGACGGCTTCGGGGACTCGGTGGTGGCGCTCGGGGACGGGCTCGCCGTCTCCTTGTCCGGTCCGTCGAAGAGGTCCTTGAGTGCGTCGCCCACGCCCAGCGGGTCGAGCGGGTTCGTCGACTTCGTGGGTGTGGGCGAGGCGCTCGGCGCGGCGGCGGGTGCGTCGGCGGCCTTCGTCTCCGGCTTCGCGGCGTCGCTCGCCGACGGGGTCGCCGAGGGCTTCGGCGTCGCTGTGTCGTCCTTGCCACCGGAATCGGTGGCGGAGGGGGACGGGGACGGCGACTTCGTCTCCGATGCGGACGGGGACGGCGATTCGCTCGGCTCGTCGGAGCGGGTCACGCAGGGGCCGGGCGCGAAGGGTATGTCCGTGCTGTCGTCGGCCAGTGCGAGCTTGGGGGTGAGCCCCATGCCCACGAAGACGGCCGTCGGCATCGCGGCGAGCGCGAAAGCCTTGCCCGCGGGTATGTGCAGCTTCGTCAGCAAAGACTTCCTCGGGGCCGCGTGGCGCGGTCCGCTTCTCGTCCGGAGGTCCTCCCCGGTCGAGTCCAGCTGCGTCTCGTCACCCCGCACGATGCCTCCCGCCGTCGACCTCAACTGTCGTGTCGTACTGCTCCGGCTGCTGCTGGGGCACCGCTGCCGTGCTGTGGAACTCGGGTTCGTGCTCCTGCGTCCCGGGACCGGCGTCCTTGGACGTCCGGCCTTCCGCACCGGCATCCACGGTGTCGGGCTTCGGCTCGCCCGGGGCCCAGGAGATGGAGAGCGCTCCACCGAGCAGGGAGAACAGGAAGCCGATCAGGAATCCGCCGATGTTGGCCACCGGTATGGAGATCAGCGCCAGCAGGATTGCGGCAACTCCGGCGAACACTCTCACGATGTGGTGGAACCACATCGTGAGGCCCAGCGTGATCAGCAGGATCCCGATGATCAGCGATCCCGCACCGGCGGTCGTGGACATCGCCAGCGTGATGTTGCCGAGGTGCATGTTGGCGTACGGGAAGTACGCGATGGGTAGACCACCCACCATGGTGAACAGGCCCGCCCAGAACGGCCGGTTACCCCGCCAGGTGCGGAATCCCCGCCGGAAGACGCGGAGGTAGTGCTCGTTCTGCCCTGTGGACTCGGGGCTCATGGAAAACAGCTCCCTGGAACCGGTACTGCTGTGAGAAGAGAAGGGGCGGGCGGCCGGAGGTCCGTGACGGGCACTCCGGCCACCCTGGGCAAGTGCCCTAGTAGCAAGGCTTGTCGCCGGACTTCAACCGCAGGCTCAGGTCGCTGAGCTTGAAGGTGCCGGCGGTGGTCGCCCACGCCGTCTGCCTCACGTTGGTCAGCTTGGCTTCGTCGGCGCGCTGCGCGAAGCCGTTCGGGTTCGCCTGGGTCTTCGGCTGGATGCCGATCGACTCAGGGTTGTTCGGGTCCTTGAGGGCACCCGCAGCAACACCGATGTCGATGTTCCTGAACTCGGCGTCCGCGTCGAGCTCGGCGACATCCAGGTACAGATTGGTCGCCTGGACCGGCTTGTTCGGATCCGTACCCGCGTTCAGCACCAGCGTGACAGTGCCGAGGCCGAACGGAAGGTTCGGAGTCACCACCGACTGGCACATGTTGGTGATCGTGGCGTCACTGAAGCCGGACACGGCCACAGCGTGCGCCCCGTTCTTGCCCTCGGGGTTCATGCCGGTGGCCACGCTGCCGTACTGCACGAAGTTGTGGCCGACGAGACTGTCGGCCTTCACCTTGAAGCTCTGGCCGGACACGCTGAACGACGCCGCGAGGGCGCCCTGCGCGAGACCGACGCCCACCGCGGCGGTCGCGACGACGCTCGGCACCATGACCAGAGCGAAGCGCTTCCATCTGGTACCGCCACGAACCTGGGAACTCATAAATTTTCCTCCTTCTCGGACGTACATCTCCGGTCCGGGCGAGGGCCCGTCCTGGGATGGGAGAAGTGCTACGTCCTCGGAAAGGAGAGCGCCCGCGTACGGAGGCAGGAACCGCGTCCGAATCACCGGCGATCACCCCCGAGCGACAACCACTGGCCACGCATTCGCGCAACCTGTTCGGACAGGCCCTGCCGGACGGCAGGAACCCCCCTGTCCGGAGTCGGCGCCACTGCCGCCGACCCACTCGGTGGGGACCCAACAGGGCCGCCGCGCCGACTGGCAGCCGGGCTGGCGTTATTGGACCGAGCCTGGCCGATCGTGGTGCATTCCCGCCTGCGGCACAAGGGGGTTCGTTACTCGCTAGTAACGGCCCGATAACCGATGCGCGACCGGGTGACACCACCCGGCCACACAGGGTGGCGTCGAACGGAAGGACGAAAGGGAAAATCGAGGTCTTTATACGGACAGATCCCGGGGGGCGATTTACTGCGAGTAACAGGCCGTACCTTTATCAAGATTTGGTAAAGCGGGGCCGTCTCTTATCGCCCGATCGCGAAAACGGCCGTGGGCCCCCCCGGGGGGGCCCCGCCGCGGGGTTCAGACAGTACAAATAACGCCCCCCCGGCGGTAGCGCGGCGGGCACCCCCG
>NZ_JBHVWS010000007.1:25756-133627 GCF_042882185.1 Streptomyces sp. NPDC058239 | reverse complement strand
CCCCTGAGCGCCCCCCGCGGCCCGCAACCCACCCCCCCCCCCCCCACCCGCCCCCGGCCCCCGGGGGGGCCCCCACGGCCGCGTTGTCACATCAGAACAAGACCCGCGCCAGCGCCGTACGCGCGGCGCCGACCCGCGGATCGTCGGGGCCGATCACCTCGAACAGTTCCAGCAGCCGCACCCGCGCCGCGTCCCGGTCGTCGCCGAAAGTACGGCGCACCGTCTCGACGAGCCGCCCGAAGGCGTCCTCGACATGACCGCCGACCAGATCCAGATCGGCGGCCGCGAGCTGCGCCGTGACATCGGCCGGGCTCTCCGCCGCGTCCTTGCGGATCTGCTGCGGGTCCATGTCCTTGACCCGGGCGAGCAGTTCGGCCTGGGCGAGACCGAGCTTGGCCTCCGTGTTGGCCGGGTCGTCGGACAGGACGTTCTTGTATGCCTGGACGGCACCGGCGAAGTCGCTGGCGTCCAGGGCCTGTACGGCCGCTTCGAGCAGGGCGTCATACGGCCCGGCGGGCTCCTCGACAGGAGCCTCGCCGGCTCCCTCGGCGGCGGCCGCGTCCTGGTCGATCACGATTCCGGTGAGCCCGAACCGCTCCTCGCCGACCTGGATCAGCTGGTCGAGCGTCTGCCGGATCTGGGCCTCGGGAGCCGCGCCCTGGAAGAGCGGGAGGGCCTGCCCGGCGACGACGGCGAAGACCGCCGGGATGCCCTGGATGCCGAACTGCTGCATCAGCATCTGGTTGGCGTCGACATCGACCTTGGCCAGCACGAAGCGGCCGTTGTACTCATGGGCCAGGCGCTCCAGGAGCGGCCCCAACTGCTTGCACGGCTCGCACCACTCGGCCCAGAAGTCAATGACGACCGGGACCTCGGCGGAGCGCTGGAGGACGTCGTTCTCGAAGCCCGCCTCATCGACATCGATCACCAGGGCGGACGGTGGCACGGCACCGCCACCACCCTGCCGGGCGGCCTCGGCGCGGGCCTGCTCCGCCTTCACCTTGGCCTCGCCGGCCGCCTTCACCGCGGCGAGGTCGACGACGCCGCTCATGGACATGTTCCTAGGCTGCATACGTACATCCTCCCCCCTTGGCACGCCGATACGGAAAGCGATACTGGAACCGCACCCGTCCGCGGTCCCCGCCGGTGTGCGGGGGGCACGGACAGACACGGTCCGAGGGCCCCTGAAAGACCCGTTTCGGCGCCGGGTCCCCACCCGGTGCCTGTGGCTGTCGTTCGGTCGTGGCGTCACGACGGCATGACCATCGTCTTTACGCTACGGGTCGTAGCGTAACTTCCCGGCACCCCTCGCGCACAGGTGCATTCGGTGATCTGTCTCACGGCGAACGCGACCGGTCGGTTCTACTTACTGACCGGTATGGTCGCGGGATGCTGAGCCACAGCCACCCCAAACCCCTTCGAACGGGACGTCCGCGCAGCGCCGCGGCCGATGAAGCGATCCTGGAGGCCACCAGAGCCTCTCTGGTCGACCTCGGCTGGTCGAAGCTGACGATGAGTGACGTGGCGACGCGCGCCGGGGTCGCCAAGACGACCCTGTACCGGCGGTGGGCGGGCAAGAACGAGCTGGTCGTGGACGCCGTCGCGGTCCTGTTCGACGAGCTGGAACTGCCCGATCTGGGCAGCCTGTCGGCCGATGTGCAGGCGGTGGTGCTGCAGTTCGCCGCACTGCTGGAGCGGCCGGAGACCCAGACGGCGCTGATGGCTGTGGTCGCGGAGTCGACCCGCGACGAGGCGCTGCGGGCGCGGATCAGGTCGGCCATCGTCGACCGGCAGAAGCGTCTGGTGCTCCTCGGGCGGGAACGGGCGCAGGCCCGCGGCGAGCTGCCGTACGAGAAAAGCCCCGAGTCGGCAGCCCGCAACGCGGACCTGATCTTCGATGTGATCGCCGGTGCGGTCGTGCACCGGACGCTGGTGAGTGCGGAGCCGGTGGACGCGACGTGGGCACGCAGCTTCACCTCGCTGCTGCTGCTGGGGCTCGGCGGCGTGGAGACCTGACAGCCGCGGCGTCCTGCCGGCCGTTGCCCGATGGGGGCACTCAGACCTGGTAACGCTCCGCGGCAAAGAGGTGGATGTGGTCGGCGACCCACTGCGAGGTCCGCCGCAGCCCTTCCGTGAGCGAGACCTGCGGCTCCCAGCCCGCCCACTCGCGCGCCCGGCTGTTGTCGGACAGCAGGCGCTCCACCTCGCTGCCGACGGGCCGCAGCCGCACGGGGTCGACGACCACCCTCGCCTCCCGCCCGGAGGCGGCTATCAGCGCGGTCGCGAGGTCGCCGACGGAGATCTCCCGTCCGGTCCCGAGGTTGACGGACTCGCCGAGCGCCCGGTCGCACTCCGCCAGCGCCAGGAATCCGGCCGCGGTGTCCGTGACATAGGTGAAGTCGCGCGTCGGCGTCAGCGATCCGAGCCTGATCTCCGTTGCTCCGGCGTGCAGTTGGGCAAGAATTGTCGGGATGACGGCGCGTGCGGACTGCCGCGGACCATAGGTGTTGAACGGCCGGACCACCGTCACCGGCAGCTCGAAGGCGTGCCAGTGGGACAGGGCCATCATGTCGGCGCCGATCTTCGACGCGGAGTACGGCGACTGCGGCTGGAGCGGGTGGCTCTCGTCGATCGGAGCGGTCAGCGCGGTCCCGTACACCTCACTCGTGGAGGTGTGGAGCAGGCGGCGGACGGCATGGCGGCGGCAGGCCTCGGCGACGTTCTCGGTACCGACGACGTTCGTCTGGACGTACGCACCCGGTGAGTCGTAGCTGTACGGGATGCCGATGAGGGCTGCGAGGTGGAAGACGGTGTCGCAGCCGGCCACGGCGTCCATCACCCGGCCCGCGTCGCGGACGTCGCCCGCGATCATCTCGACGGGGCTGTGCGGGTCGTTGAGATAGCGGGCGAGGAAGCCCTTCTCGGCGTAGGGCTTGTAGTGCACCATCGCGCGGACCTTCGCGCCGCGCTCCACCAGCAGGTCGACGAGGGTCGAGCCGATGAAGCCTTCGGCGCCGGTGACAAGGACGGTACGGCCGTGCCAGTTGATGCTCATGAGCTGAACTCCCTTACGGGGACGGAGGTGGCGAGGCGGATGACCTTCGCGGCAAGCAGGTCTGCGGCGTGGGCGTGGGTGCCCGGGTCGGCGGCGCGGCCCATCACGGCGAGCCGGGCCGGGTCCGCGAGCAGTGGATCGACCAGGGCTGCGAGCCGGTCGGCGGTGGTCTCGGCGTCCGGGACCAGGTACGCGGCTCCCGCGTCCGCGAGCACCCGTGCGTTGTGCGTCTGGTGGTCACCGGGCGCGTGCGGGTAGGGCACAAGGACGGCCGGCACGCCTGTGGTGGCCAGTTCGGCGACGGTCGCCGAGCCCGCCCGGCAGACGACCAGGTCGGCGACGGCGTACGCGAGGTCCATCCGGTCGAGGTAGGGAACCGCACGGGCGACCTCTCCGACGCCCGCGTCGGACAGCCGCTGCCGGGTCGCCTCCAGCGCCGCCGGGCCGGTCTTGATGAGCAGATGGACGTCGCGGCGGTGCCGCCAGCGGGCGGCCAGCCCGATGGCGGCCTCGGTGAGCCGGGCCGCGCCCAGACTGCCGCCGTTGAACAGCACCACGCGAGCGCCGTCGGGTATCGCGAAGGCCTGCCGGGCCTCGTCCCGCAGCGCGCTCCGGTCCAGGGCGGCGAGCCGGTCGGAGACCGGCATGCCGACGGTCTCGGCGTCCTCGCCCCCGGACAACTGGGCGCGGCTGCGGTCGAAGGCGACCGTGACGTGCGGAGTGAGCCGGGCGGCGAACTGGTTGGCCCGGCCCGGGACGGCATTGGACTCGTGGATCACGCTCGGCAGTCCGGCCATCCGCGCGCCGAGGATGACGGGCGCGCTCGGGTAGCCGCCCATGCCGACGGCGACCTGGGCGCGCTGGGTGCGAAGGAGGGTCCGGCACTGGGCGCCGGATCTGAGCAGGGCGGCGGGCAGCAGATAGCGCCTGGCGCCCAGCGCCGGGTCGAACGGGATCATGTCGACGGTGTGCAGCGGGTAGCCGGCGCCCGGGACGAGGGTGGTCTCCAGGCCCCGCTCGGTGCCGACGAACGAGATGACCGCGTCCGGTTCGGCCCGGCGCAGTGCTTCGGCGAGCGCGAGCCCGGGGTAGATATGGCCGCCGGTGCCGCCCGCACCGATCACGACGGAGAGTGGTGTGCGCATGGCGGCCACCCTGCTGAGGTGGCTTAAGAAGGTTCTAAGAGTTCGGTTTGGCAGTCTTTACGGCATGACCAGGATCTTGGTAGTCGACGACGAGCCGGAAGTCAGGGCCGCCGTCGAGGACGGCCTCGCCATCGAGGGGTACGAGGTGCGGGGGGTCGGCGACGGCCTCGCCGCGCTGTCGGCGGTGTCGGCATGGCAGCCGGACGCGCTCGTCCTCGACGTGATGATGCCGGTCCTGGACGGGCTGGCCGTCTGCCGTCGGCTGCGGGCGATGGGCGACCGCACGCCGGTGCTCGTGCTCACCGCACGGGACTCGGTGAGCGAGCGGGTGGACGGCCTGGACGCGGGGGCCGACGACTACCTCGTGAAGCCGTTCGCGCTGGACGAGCTGGTGGCGCGGGTCCGGGCGCTGCTGCGGCGGGCCGCACCGGCGCCCTCGGACGAGGAGCTGTCCTTCGCGGATCTGACGCTGGACCCGGCGACGCGCAGCGGTCGCCGGGCGGGACGGCCGCTGGAGTTCAGCCGCACAGAGTTCGCCCTGCTCGAACTGTTGCTCCGCCATCCCGGGCAGGTGCTGCCCCGCGAGCTGATCCTGGAGCGGGTCTGGGGCCGCGACTTCGGACCGGACTCCAACTCACTCGCGGTGTATGTCGGCTATCTGCGCCGGAAGCTGGAGGCGGGCGGCGAGCCGCGGCTGGTACACACCGTGCACGGCCTGGGCTACCGGCTGGACGTGGCGTGAGCGGGGTGCGCCGGCTGGGCGCACGCTGGCGGCGCCGCCGTCCACTGCGGACCAGACTCGCGACGGCGGCCTCGGCCGCGGTGGCGCTCGTCGCGCTCGGGGTGTGCGCGGCGGCGTTCGTGGTGATCCGGTACGAGCTGTTCCACCAGCTGGATCTGAGTCTCACCCAGTCCGCGACCCGGACCGTGCAGGCGGAGCGGGACAGCGGGCCGGACGTACTGGCGGGCGAGTGCCGCTATCTGTCGTCCCCGGCGTGCGCCCAGATCGTTCCGGCGTCGGCCTCGGACGATCCCGCCGAGCCATATCTGCTCCCGGTCTCCGCGGCGGTCCGGGAGGTCGCGGCGGGCGAACGAGCCCCGTACGTCAGCAACATCACCCTCTTCGGCCGCCCGATGCGCATGCTGACGACGCCGCTCGGGAAGGGCCGGGCGCTTCAGGTGGCGCTGCGCTCGGATCCGGTGGAGAAGGGGGTCCGGCAGGCGGCCTGGCTGCTGGCGGCGGTCGGCGGGGCGGGCGTCCTGGTGGCGGGCGGGCTCGGCTACTGGGTCTCGCGGACCGGCCTGGCCCCCGTCTCCCGGCTCACCGCGACCGCGGAGCGCATCGCCGCGACCCGAGACCCGCGCCACCGTATCGAGCTGCCGTCGGGCCCGCCGGGCCGACAGGACGAGGTCACGCGGCTCGCCGCCAGCTTCAACACGATGCTCGGCGAACTGGAGCAGTCGGTCACCGCCCAGCGCCGCCTGGTCGCCGACGCCTCGCACGAGCTGCGGACGCCGCTCACCGCGCTGCGCACCAACGCGGAACTGCTGTCCCGGGCCGACCGCCTGACCGACGCCCAGCGAGACCGGGCGTCCGCCGCGCTGGGGCGCCAGATCCGTGAGGTCACCGGTCTGGTGAACGACCTGATCGAGCTGGCCAGGGACGAGGAGCCCCGGCCGCTGCTGGAGCAGGTGCGCATCGCGCCGCTGACCGAGCACACGGTCGGGGCGGCGGCCGCGCACTGGCCGTCGACCCCGTTCCCGCTGCACATCGACGGGGAGGCAGCGCGCGCGGTGCGTCCCGGGGTACCGGCCCGGCTCACCCGGCTGCTGACCAACCTGCTGGACAACGCGGCGAAGTTCAGCCCGCCCGGAGCCCCGGTCGAGGTCGGCCTTCAGGCCCTGGCGGACGGCCTGGAGCTGACGGTCCGGGACCATGGGCCGGGGATCGCCCCGGAGGATCTCCCGTACGTCTTCGACCGGTTCTACCGCGCCGATGCGGCCCGCGCGCTGCCGGGCTCGGGGCTCGGCCTGGCGATGGCCCGTCAGATCGCCCGCGCGCACGGCGCGGACCTCACGGCCGAGACCGCGCCGGGCGGCGGGGCGCTGTTCCGGCTGACGTTCGGTCCGGTGCCGCCGGCCGGGGCACACCCGGTCGGCGAGTGAGACTGCGCGGTACGGGGCCGGAGGGACTCAGGTCCCTGCTGGCGGATCGGACCGGGCCACGCGGGCGGGGCAGGATCGCGAGCCGCGCCCCCGGACGCATCCGGGCCCTGGTGGAGAGCTTCGCCGCCGTCACGTCCGCCCGAGCGGGCCGAAGGTGTCCTGCACCCTCGGTGCCGGTGCCGGTGCGGCGCTCACCGCGGCGGATCCACTGACCAGCGGTGTTCCCAGTACGGCGAGTGCGGCGCCCGTGGCCTCGGTGATTCTCCCGGACATGCGCTCGATGTCCCTCCAGGAGGTGGTGCGGGTATCGCGGCTGCGGCTACCCGGCCCCCTGGAGGTGACACCTGTCGGTGCCGCTGGTTCGTCAGAAGCCGGGCGGCTCCGTGTAGGTGCCCCACTCGTCGCGCAGAACCCCGCAGATCTCACCGAGCGTCGCCTCGGCCCGTACCGCGTCGAGCATCGGCCCGATCATGTTGGAGCCGTCGCGGGCGGCGGCCAGCATCGCGTCCAGCGCCGACTTGACCCGCGCGTCGTCGCGGGCGTCCTTGCGGCTGCCGAGCACCCGGACCTGCTCGCGCTCGACCTCGTGGCTGACCCGCAGGATCTCCAGGTCGCCGGTGACCGAGCCGTGGTGGACGTTGACGCCGACGACGCGCTTGTCGCCCTTCTCCAGCGACTGCTGGTACTGGAAGGCGGACTCGGCGATCTCGCCGGTGAACCAGCCGTCCTCGATGCCGCGCAGGATGCCGGAGGTGATGGGCCCGATGGGGTGCTGCCCGTCCGGGTGGGCCCGGGTGCCGCGTTCCTTGATCTGGTCGAAGATCTTCTCGGCGTCGGCCTCGATCCGGTCGGTGAGCTGCTCGACGTACCAGGAACCGCCCAGCGGGTCGGCCACATTGGCGACGCCGGTCTCCTCCATCAGCACCTGCTGGGTGCGCAGCGCGATCTCGGCGGCCTGCGCGGAGGGGAGCGCGAGGGTCTCGTCGAGGGCGTTGGTGTGCAGCGAGTTGGTGCCGCCGAGGACCGCGGAGAGCGCCTCGACCGCCGTCCGTACGACGTTGTTGTACGGCTGCTGGGCGGTGAGCGAGACACCGGCGGTCTGGGTGTGGAAGCGGAGCCACTGCGCCTTGTCCGTCCTGGCGCCGTACGTCTCCTTCATCCAGCGGGCCCAGATGCGGCGGGCCGCGCGGAACTTGGCGATCTCCTCGAAGAAGTCGAGGTGTGCGTCGAAGAAGAAGGAGAGACCGGGCGCGAAGGTGTCGACGTCCAGCCCGCGGGAGAGGCCGAGCTCCACGTAACCGAAGCCGTCGGCGAGGGTGTACGCGAGCTCCTGCGCGGCCGTCGCCCCGGCCTCGCGGATGTGGTAGCCGGAGACGGAGAGCGGCTTGTAGGCGGGGATGTCGCGGGCGCAGTGCTCCATCAGGTCGCCGATGAGGCGCAGATGGGGCTCGGGCTGGAAGAGCCACTCCTTCTGCGCGATGTACTCCTTGAAGATGTCGGTCTGGAGCGTGCCGTTGAGCACGCCCGGGTCGACGCCCTGGCGCTCGGCGGCGACCAGATACATGCAGAAGACGGGGACGGCGGGTCCGCTGATCGTCATGGACGTCGTGACGTCGCCGAGCGGGATGTCCTTGAAGAGGATCTCCATGTCGGCGGCGGAGTCGATGGCCACGCCGCAGTGCCCGACCTCGCCGAGCGAGCGGGGGTCGTCGGAGTCGCGGCCCATCAGTGTCGGCATGTCGAAGGCGACGCTGAGCCCGCCGCCGCCCGCGGCCAGGATCATCTTGTAGCGCTCGTTGGTCTGCTCGGCGTTGCCGAAGCCGGCGAACTGGCGGATGGTCCAGGTCCGGCCGCGGTAGCCGGTCGGGTAGAGCCCCCGGGTGAAGGGGTACTCGCCGGGCCAGCCGATCCGCTCGAATCCCTCGTACGTGTCCCCGGGGCGGGGACCGTACGCGGGTTCCACGGGATCCCCGGAGAGTGTGGTGAAGTCCGCGTCACGCTTGCGGGCCTTGTCGTAACGGGCCTGCCAGCGGCGGCGGCCTTCCTCGATCGCGTCAGCGTCCATACCATCGAATTTACTAGGACGTCCTAGTAAATGTCGATGGCAAACCGCCCGGTGCTTTGCACGGGGCGGTTCGGGTGGTGCGGGGCGGGCCGGGCCCGCCGGGCGGCTCAGACCTTGACGGCGGCGGGAGAACCGTCGGCGACCAGCGGCTCGACCTCGCGGACGACCTTGCGCTCGACGAAGAACGCGGCCGTCGGGATGGTGCCGGAGATCAGCACCCAGAGCAGTTTGCCCACCGGCCACTTCGCCTTGGAGCCCAGATCGAAGGCGAAGACGAGGTAGATGATGTAGAGCACGCCATGGATCTGGGAGACGACGAGGGTCAGATCCTCGCCCGTCTCGAAGCCGTACTTGAAGACCATGCAGGTGCAGAGCACCAGCAACATGACTGCGGTGACGTAGGCCATCACCCGGTACCGGGTCAGCACACTGCGTTTCATGGCATCGAGCGTAACCGGACACCCGGGGCGATCTTGCAGCGGGCCGGACCCTCGAAATGTCGTCCTATGCCTCTTCGAAATCCTTGGCCGCGATCCGCAGTGGCCGCAGCATGGCGAAGATCTCCGCGCACTCCTCGGCGTCGTACACCCCGAGTCCGAACTCCATGTCGACCAGGTCCTCGGTGGCGGCCTCGACGACCTCACGGCCCTTGTCGGTGATGGAGGCGAGGGTTCCGCGGCCGTCGTTCGGGTTGGGGCGCTTGGCGACCAGGCCGGAGCGCACCAGCCGGTCCACCGTGTTCGTGACGGATGTGGGGTGGACCATGAGCCGCTCACCGATCTTGGACATCGGCAGCTCACCGGCCTTGGAGAAGGTGAGCAGCACCAGAGCCTCGTACCGCGCGAAGGTCAGGCCGTACGGTTTGACGACCGCGTCGACCTCGGCGAGCAGGATCTGCTGCGCGCGCATGATCGAGGTGATCGCCCCCATCGAGGGCACCGGGCCCCAGCGCTGCTGCCAGAGTTCGTCGGCGCGGGCGATGGGATCGAAGGGGAGACTGAGCGGCTTCGGCACGGCACCGACCTTACCCACTGGTCATATGCCGGTCAGCCCCGTCTCGAACTTCGGTCCGAATGCGGTCGGCGGGTGCTGCTCTCCTGACTTCCAGGACGAGCAGCAGCACGCAGAGAGTGCCGGTCGCTCCGGCTCCGGCGATCACCTGATGTACGGGGAGGAATTCCGCGGCGAGCCCGGCGAGGGCCATGCCGACGCCCTGGAGCGTCATCAGTCCGGCGGTGAGCAGGGTCATGGCCCGGCCGCGCAGCGCTTGCGGTACGGCGGCGACGAGCCACTGGTCGAGGCCGATGACGTACGCCGAACCCACCCCGACCAGCGCCAGCGCCAGCACGGTCGCGACCATGCCGGGACGGAATCCGTACACCACCAGGGGCAGCATTCCCGCGGCGGCGGCCGGGAGCACGACCAGGGAGCGCAGGCGGGGGGTCAGCGCGGTGCCCACGTACAGTTCGGCGGCGATCTGCCCCACCGGCATCGCGCACATCAGGAGTCCGAGCGCGACCGGCCCCACCCCGATCTCGTCCGCGTACGGCGCGGCGAGCGCCTCCGGTGCGACGACGAACATCGGGGGCAGCCAGAACAGCAGCATCAGCCCGCGGATCCGGCGGTCGGCAAGGACGGTACGGGCTCCGGCGAGCGACTCCTTGAGCAGGGCGCCACCGCCGTCCCCGTCGGACCTGGCCGGCCGGTCACGGGTGCCGAAGCGGAGCAGGGCCGCCGAGCAGAGGAAGGTCACTGCGGTGATCGTGATCGCGCCGCGCGGGGACAGCGCGGCGAGCAGCACACCGCCCACACCGAAGCCGGCGAGCAGCGCACTCTGCGAGACGATCCGGAGCAGCGAGCGGCCGAGTACGTAGAGATCGCCCTCGCCCAGGATGTCGGCGAGCGCGGCCATCCGGGTCCCTGTGAAGACGGGTGACACGGCGGCGACCACACAGCGCAGCGCGAGGAGTCCGCCGACCGGGGTGCCCGGCAGCACCATCACGGTGACGCAGCCCGCGCAGATGAGATCGCAGATGACGAGGACCCGGCGGGCGGGATACCGGTCGGCGACCCCCGCGAAGAGCGTGCCTCCGACGAGATACGGCAGTAAGCCGAGCGCGAAGGTGAGGGCGCTGAGCAGGGGCGAGCCGGTGAGGCCGTACACGAGGACGGTGAGGGCGAGCTCGCTGACGATGACGCCGAGCAGGGAGAGCAGATGGGCGATGAAGACCGCCCTGAACTCCCGCACGGCGAAGACGGGACCGTAGCCACGGGAGGTGGGAATGTCGGGGGAGGCGGGTTCCTCCCGGTGCGGGGCCTGCGCGTCGCGGGGAGGCTCCGCCGGGGTTTCGGTGTCTGACGGCATGGACGCAGCCTGCGGGGCCGCAGCGGCTCTCCGTAGACTTTCGGCACACGCCGAAACTCCGCGAGCAGGGGCCGCGCATGCCGTTCCATCTGCATCTCGACGAGAGCGACCTGCTCCGCTGCCGGTTCGCGCTCTCGCCGCTCGGGGAGACCCAGGCCGCCGTCCGTGTGCTGGCCCAGCCCGAGCGGCACGGGTATCACCTGCCGTGGCTCCGGCTGATCCGGGACGCGGCCGCCGGGCTCGATCTCGGGCCGTTGTGGCTGCTGATGGCGCGGCGCGGGCACAGTCCTGATTTCTTCAGCCCCCCGCCGCCCGGGCCGGTCACCACCTTCGAGGAGGAGATCGCGGGCGTGCGGTCCGTCGATCCCGAACTCGCCCGCCAGGACCTCGCGCTGGCACTGGCGGACCGGCCGGAGGTGCTGCACTCCCCCACCGGGCAGGCGATGCTCGCCGATCCGGCCCGGACCGCCCGGAACCTGGCCGACCTGCTGGAGCAGGCCTGGCGGGTGCTGATCGAGCCGCACTGGCCGAGGCTGCGCGCCCTGCTGGAGGCCGACATCGCCTACCACTCGCGGCGGCTCGCCGCGGTCGGCTTCGAGCGCTTGCTGGGTGAGCTGAGCCCCCAGCTGAGCTGGTCGGAGTCGACGCTCACCATCGTCGGGACGCGCGGTCGGCACACCCGGGTGCTCGGCGGGCAGGGGCTCGTCCTGACACCCAGCGTCTTCTGCTGGCCGGACGCGGTCAGCGGCTTCGAACCGCCGTGGCAGCCGGCGATCATCTATCCGGCGCGCGGGATCGGCGGGCTGTGGACGGAGCCCGCCGACCGCACCCCGCAGGTGCTCGCGCGGCTGCTCGGCCGGGGCCGGGCCGATGTCCTGTGCGCGCTCGACGAACCGGCCGGGACGAGCGCCCTCGCGCACCGGCTGGGCCTCGCGCTCTCCTCCGTGTCGGAGCATCTGTCGGTGCTGCGCGCGGCGGGGCTGCTCACTTCGCGGCGGTACGGCCATCAGGTGCTGTACGAGCGGACGCCGCTCGGGATCGCCCTCGCCGTGCCGGAGCACCGCGCGCAGGAGTGAGACGAGCCCCCGGCCGGGTGGGGCCAGGGGCTCGTCGGGTCACGGAAACGGACGGGGCGTCAGTCCGCGAGGTACCGCTCGACCGTCTCGACCTTGGAGGTCAGGCCGTCGGTGACACCGGGGCGGATGTCGGCCTTCAGCACGAGGGAGACGCGTCCGGCACGGGCCTCGACGGCGGCGACGGCCCGCTTGACGACGCCCATGACCTCGTCCCACTCACCCTCGATGGAGGTGAACATGGCGTCCGTGCGGTTGGGCAGCCCGGACTCGCGGACGACCCGGACGGCGTCGGCGACGTACTCGCCGACGTCCTCACCGACACCCAGCGGACTGACCGAGAACGCGACGATCATGCGCTGACCACGCCTTCCCGGCGGGCGCGGGCGGCGATGACGCCGTCGGCCTCGTAGCGCTTGAGCACCTTGTCGCCGTAGAGCCCGCCGAACGGCAGCAGCGCGAGCAGGAAGAAGAACGCGACGCGCTTCAGCGGCCACTTGGTCTTGGACCAGACGTCGAGCAGCAGGACGGCGTAGATCACGAAGAGCACACCGTGGATGATGCCGAGCGGCATCATCAGGAAGTCGATGTCGGAGACCCGGCTGAGAATCGAGCCAAAGATGATCAGCGCAGGGAAGGAGAGCGCCTCGGGAATCGAGATGAGGCGCAGCCGGTGCAGGGCGGTAGCGGTCTTGATGTCCACGAGGGCACCTTCGGTGGGAGGATCGTGACAGCTTGTGAATACAGGCACAAGCGCAACCCATTGTGGCATCGGTACGGGCCGCGCTCGGTGCCGGGGCCCGTATGTGTCCGGTCACGTGCCACCGCATGTATCCGGTCACGTGCCGCCGCCGGGCCCCGGTCCGTTCCGTCGTCGCCCCGTACGGGATACGTCCCGATTGCGTACAGGTCCCGTACCGGATGCGTATCAGGGGCGGTTCAGGGTGCCGGTTCCTTCCCGGGGCCCTGTCCCGGCCGGGGTCCTGCCGATACCGTCGCTCCGTGGCAATGTTCCGACTCCAAGGCAGCAGAACGCTCGCCGTCGACCTGGCCGGCGACGCCGTCAAGGCGAAGAACGGCTCGATGGTCGCGTACGACGGCCGGATGACGTTCAAGAAGATGACCGGCGGCGGCGACGGCCTGCGCGGCATGGTGACCCGCCGGCTGACCGGCGAGCAGATGACCGTGATGGAGGTGACCGGGCAGGGCACCTGTTACTTCGCCGACCGCGCGAGCGAGATCAGCCTCGTCTCGCTGCACGGCGACAAGCTCTGTGTCGAGGCGAGCAATCTGCTCTGCACCGACGCCGGGCTGCGCACCGGAACCACCTTCACCGGCCTGCGCGGCGGGGCGACGGGCAACGGCCTGTTCACCACCACCGTCGAGGGCACCGGGCAGGTGGCGATCATGTCGGACGGTTCGGCCGTGGCACTGCGGGTCTCGGCCCAGTACCCGCTGTTCGTCGACCCCGGCGCCTACATCGCGCATCAGGGCAATCTGCAACAGCACTTCCAGTCCGGGGTGAACTTCCGGACGCTGATGGGCGAGGGCTCGGGCGAGTCCTTCCAGATCCGGTTCGAGGGCGAGGGACTCGTCTACGTGCAGCCGAGCGAGCGGAACACCATCGGAGGCGATGTCTGATGCCGTTCCGTGAGATCAACTCGAAAATGGTCGAGGCGACGGTGCTCCCCGGCCAGAAGATGTACAGCCAGCGCGGCGCGATGCTCGCCTACCGCGGCGAGGTGTCGTTCACGCCGAACATCCAGGGCGGCCAGGGGGGCGTCATGTCGATGATCGGCCGCCGGGTGGCCAATGAGACGACGCCGCTGATGACGGTCGAGGGCAGCGGCACGGTGATGTTCGGCCACGGGGGCCATCACATCCAGGTGATCAACCTGGCCGGCGACACCCTCTACGTGGAGGCCGATCGGCTGCTCGCCTTCGACGGGACGCTGCAGCAGGGCACGATGTTCATGGGTTCGCAGGGCGGAGTGATGGGCATGGTGCGCGGCCAGGTGACCGGGCAGGGCCTGTTCACCACCACTCTCAAGGGTCATGGCGCGGTCGCGGTGATGGCCCACGGCGGGGTGATCGAGCTGCCGATCACCCCGGGCCGCGAGGTGCACGTGGACCCGCAGGCGTACGTCGCCCACCACGGCGACGTACGCAACAAGCTCTCCACCGCGCTCGGCTGGCGCGACATGGTGGGGCGCGGCTCCGGCGAGGCGTTCCAGCTGGAGCTGAGCGGCAGTGGCGCGGTGTACGTCCAGGCCTCGGAGGAGAAGCTGTGAGCACGCCCGTGGTCTTCGACCCGATGACGCTGCCGTCGGACGACAACGTCAACTCGTACACCTTCTGCGTGGAGCTCAAGGGGAGCCAGTGGTTCCTGCAGAAGGGCAAGATGATCGCCTATTACGGACGGATCGAGTTCAACGGCATCGGCCACGGCCGCTTCGAGCGGCTGATCCGTACGAGCTTCCACTCGCCGCTGCACGCGAGCGACTGGGTGGTGGCCGAAGGCAGCGGCAAGATGCTCCTCGCCGACCGCGCCTTCGATGTGAACTCGTACGACCTGGAGGACGGGAATCTGACGATCCGGTCCGGCAACCTCCTCGCGTACCAGCCGACCCTGGCACTCAAGCAGTCCATCGTGCCGGGCTTTCTGACACTGATCGGTACGGGAAAGTTCGTGGCCGCGTCCAACGGTCCGGTGGTCTTCATGGAGCCGCCGCTGCGGGTCGATCCGCAGGCGCTGGTGGGCTGGGCGGACTGCCCCTCGCCGTGCCACCACTACGACCACGGCTATATGACGGGCGTGATGGGCGGGCTCAGGTCGCTGACCGGGATCGGCGGGACGTCGGGCGAGGAGCACCAGTTCGAGTTCGTCGGGGCGGGTACGGTGCTGCTCCAGTCGACCGAGATCCTGATGCCCGAGCAGCCGACGGGGGCGACGCCGGCGCAGGCCGGCGTGCCGGGTGGTGCGGGTCAACCTGGCTCCGCACCCCGTCTGCCCGGTCAGCTCGGGGACCTCCAACGCCGCTTCGGTTTGTGAACGGTAGTCTGCGGAGTGTGACGTCGAACGTCTGCACCCCGCACCCGAGCCCGTCTCCGGGCGAGTGCCGGGCGTCACACTCCCCCACCTTCGTCCGGCTTTCAACTTCTTAGGTAGAATCCATATATGGAGACCGAGACGGCCACTCGCTGGCTGAACGACGCGGAGCAGTGCGCCTGGCGCACCCACCTGGACGTCAGCAGGCTGCTGATGCACCAGCTGGAGAAGGACCTCCAGCCGTTCGGCCTGACCAACAACGACTACGAGATCCTGGTCAACCTCTCGGAGTCGGACGACCAGCGCATGCGGATGAGCGACCTCGCCGCCGCGACGCTGCAGTCCAAGAGCAGGCTCTCGCACCAGATCACCCGCATGGAGAACGCGGGACTGGTCCGCAGGGAGAACTGCGAGTCGGACCGGCGCGGACTGTTCGCGGTCCTCACCGATGAGGGCGCGGAGATGATGCGGAAGGTGGCGCCGCACCACGTGGCGTCGGTGCGCAAGCACTTCATGGACCTGCTGACGCCGGAGGCACTGACGGACCTGCACGCGGCCCTGGCACCGGTCGCGGACCACCTGCGGGGGCGCCGCGGCAAGGTGTGACCCGCGGGGCGGGGGCGGTGTTCAACCGGCGCTCGGCAGCCACAGCTCGAACCGCGCGCCGCCCTCCGGCGCACCGTCCACCGTCAGCCGGCCGCCGTGCCGGGCCGCGACGTCACGGGCGATGGCCAGGCCTAGACCGGCGCCGCCCTCGTCCCGCGTACGGGCGTCGTCGAGGCGTACGAAACGTTCGAAGATCCGCTCGCGCTCGTCAGGTGGCACCCCCGTCCCGTCGTCGGTGACCGCGACGACCACGCCGCCCCGCTGCGCACGCAGCGAGACCACCACCGTGCGCTCCGCATGACGCTCGGCATTGTCCAGCAGATTGCCGATCACCCGCGCCAACTGCCCACGCGAACCGGCCACTTCGAACGCACCGGATTCCGGCACGGACACCGCCACCGGAATCCGGTCGCCGGTGCGCTGCGAGACCTCCTCATGGACCAGCGCGCCCAGGTCCAGCGTCGTACGGCCCGGCCGCTCCCCCGCGTCCAGCCGGGCCAGCAGCAGCAGATCGGCCGCCAGCGCCTGCAGTCGTACGGTGTCGGCGACCGCGCCCGGCACGTCCAGCAGCTCCGGATGCGCGGCGCCCACCTCCAGCTGGGTGCGCAGGGAGGCGATCGGGCTGCGCAGTTCGTGCGAGGCGTCCGCCACGAAGCGCCGCTGCCGGTCCACCGATGCCTCAAGGGCCGTCAGGGTCTCGTTGGTGGTACGGGCCAGCCGGGCGATCTCGTCGCGCGAACCGGGCTCCGGCACCCGTCGGCTCAGATCCTCGGACGCGGTGATCGCGGCCATCTCGCGCCGGATTCCCTCGACCGGGCGCAGTGCCCGCCGGGTCACCAGCCAGGTGACCCCGGCGACGACGAGCAGCAGCACCGGCAGCCCGATCAGCATCGCCCTGCGCACCGTGCCCACGGCCTCCTGCTCGGCGGCCAGCGGGGCGCCCGCGTGGACGGTCAGGGTCACCCCGGCCGATGTGGTCGCCCGCACGGACGCGAAGCGGTAGTCGGCTGTGTCCCCGTCGACGGTGGCGGTGCCGTTGCTGAAGTCCGGGTCACCGGCGTCGACTTCACCGCGGCCGGGGATGCTGCGACCGCCGTGGTCGTCGCCGTCGTCGTCATCGTGTCCGTCGTCGTCGCTTCCGTCTCCGCCGGAACCGGTGGAGCTTTCCGCGGCCGGTGACGGGACCGGCTCGACCTGTTCCGTACCGGTGCCGGAGATCGCCTCCAGGTCCTTGGAGACGGCCACCACGCGCCCGTCCTCGTCGGTCACCTGGACCGGATGGTCCTCCTCCTTGCGCATCTCCAGCCGGTCGTACGGCACATCGAGGGCCAGTTGCCCGGCCACCTCACGGGCCGCCACCTCGGCCTGCAGCCCCGCCTGGTCGGTGAGGTTGGCGCGCAGGACGAGGAGTACGGCGAGCCCGGCGCCGACCAGCGCAACCGCGACCACGACCGTGGCACCGAGTGCGGCCCTGGCCCGTACCGATCTCACAGCGCCTCCAGCCGGTATCCGGCGCCGCGCACCGTACGGATGGCGGCCGCGCCGAGCTTGCGCCGCAGCGCACTGACGTACACCTCGACGATGTTCGGGTCGCCGTCGTAGGCGAAATCCCAGACGTGTTCCAGGATGTCCGCCTTGCTCACCACCTGCCCGGACCGCAGCGCAAGCTGTTCCAGCACCGCGAACTCCTTGGTGGTGAGGGTGATTTCGGCCGGACCGAGGTGCACCCGACGTGCGGCGGTGTCCATGCGCAAGGAGCCGACGGTGACCACCGGCGAGCCGGAGCCGCCGCCCCGGCGCCGCAGCAGCGCCCGGATCCTGGCTACCAGAACGACGTACGAGAACGGCTTGGTCAGGTAGTCGTCGGCCCCCGTGTCGAGGCCCTCCGCCTCGTCGTACTCCCCGTCCTTCGCCGTCAGCATCAGGATCGGCATCTCATGGCCGGCGGCGCGCAGGGCGGCACAGACCCGGTAGCCGTTCATCCCGGGCAGCATGATGTCGAGGACGACGAGGTCGTACACCCCCTCGGCGGCCCGGTGCAGTCCTTCGAGACCGTCGTGCACGACATCCACGGCGAAGCCCTCGGCGGTGAGTCCCCCGGCCAGGGACATCGCCAGCCGCTTCTCGTCCTCCACGATCAACAGGCGCATACGCACAGGGTCGCAAACCGAACCTGAAGACGGCTTCAGGTGGCTTCAGGCTGCGTTCAGCATCACCCCGGCAGTGTGGGCCGTGTCGAAACCGGCCACCCGATCAGGGAGGAACCCTCATGAAGCGCAAGATCGCCATTGCCGCCGTCACCGCGGCCGTGCTCGTCGGCGGCGGAGCCGCCACGGCCGTCGCCTTCACGGACGACGACAGCCACGACCGCACCACCAGGAGCAGCGCGGCAAGCGGCAGCACCGCCCGCGTCGACGTCGGGGACGCGACCGCGGCCGCCGTCGGGGCCGTCCCGGGCACGGTCACCGAGGCCGAGCTGGACGACGAGGACGGCGGGCCGGTCTGGGAGCTCGATGTGTTCGGCTCCGACAAGGTCTGGCACGACGTGACGGTGGACGCGGGCAACGGAAAGGTGCTCGGCAAGCACGTCTCCGACGACAACGACGACGATCGCGACCGGCATGCGCCCAGGTCGGCCCCCGTCTCGCTGGACGCGGCGGTCGACGCCGCGCTCAAGGCGACGCCCGGGACCGTGATGTCGATCGAACTGGACGACAGCGACGGCCGGAGCGGCGGGGCGCTGCACTGGGAGGTCGACGTCCGGGGCAAGGACGGCAAGCAGCACGAGCTGAACGTCGACGCCAGGACGGCCGAGGTCACGGCGGACCGGTCGGACGACGGCCATGACCGTCATGACGACGACCACGGGGACGACCGGGACGACGGCTGACGGCGCCTTCCCGGCGGACCGTCAGGGCGCGTAGAGGGAGATGACCGTCCCGTCGCCGAAGCTCAGGAACACCGCGTCGCCCAGACCGACGAACGAGATCGACGCCGGGTCGAGCGGGTCTCCTGGCTCGCCGGGCCACCCGGCGGGCAGGCGCGAACCCGTGTCGTCCGCCTCCCCTGTGGAAGCCATGGCGAAGGCGTTGATCCCGTACCCGCCCACGACAACGGCATTGTCACCGGCCACGGCCACCCGGCCCGCGACATCCAGCCCCTCGCCACCGTCGTACGTCGCCCAGTACTGCCTCCCGTCGGCCAGGCCGAACGCGTACACCCGTGTCCGGCTGCTCACCACGACCTTGCCGTCATGTGACACGGCGGGCCGGTAGGCGATGTCCACCCCCGCGGCGATCGACCGTCGGTTCTGCGGGGCCGTCACGTCGACGACCGTCAGGCCGTTCGAATCCGAGCAGAGGAGTTCCTTGCCCTTCAGGACGGGCGTACGGCAGGTGATGTCACCGGCCCCGATGTCCCCCAGCCGGGTGCCGTCGCCGCTCTTCAGGATGGTGATGCCGTCGCCGACCGCGACGAGCCGGCCCTCGGCGAGGAGCAGTTCGGCTTCGGGGGCCGGGTCGTCCCACGGCTTGTCCCACTTGCGGGAGTGCTTGCCGGTGAGTTGGTGGGCAAGGATGCGGTCCGCACCCGTGCCGGTGGCCCTCGTGGCGTAGTACAGAACTCCGCCCGACTGGACGGAGTCGGCCACCCGAGTGCCGCCGGGCAGCGGCTCCCGCCACTTCTCCGCACCGTCGGCCAGACCGAGCGCCACCAGGGCACCGTCCTCGAAGGCGTACACGGTGGTGCCGAGGACCGCGGCCACCGATGCGGGGCCGGCGGCCGTCTTTCCCGGCGGTGTCTGCCACTTGCGCCTGCCGTTCGCGGCGTCCAGCACGGTGATGCGCTGCGGGCCGCCGCAGACCAAGGACGCACCCGCGAGTACACACTCCACCGGACCGTCCGCGATCTTGGCCTTCCATGTCTTCCAGCCCGCCGGTTTCCTGGAGGCGTCCGCGGCGGCGGCACCGAAATCCCCTGTACGGCCGGCGTCGGCGTCGGGCACGACGGCGGGTCCTGCCTCGGTCCGCACGGAGTCCGCGGCCGAGGCGGTCGGTCGCGCGCCACCGCCCGCGTTGTCATCGCCGTCGCCCTTGAAGAGCCCCGGCAGCAGCACCGCCCCCAAGACCACGCACACCGCCGTGGCCGCTGCCGCCGGCCCGATCCACAGTCCCTTGTTGCCCTTGCTGTCGCCGGGCACGGACACGGGCACGACGGGCGTCGGGGCGAGGGCGGGCCCGCCGGGGTGCGGGGCGCCGGACGGGACCGGCGGTGCGGCAGCCGACGGCGCAGCCGCCTCCACGACGGCGCGCGCCCCCGCCGCGTGCGCGGCGAGCTGCCCGCGTACCGCTTCGGTCCAGGGGAACGGTCCACCGGCCACCGCGCCCGCGCGGTCTCCCGGCAGCAGCATGCCGGCCAGTTGTTGAGGGGTCGGCCGGACAGCGGCGTCGCTGCGCAGACATTCCTCGATCACCGCACGCAACCGCGGTGGCACACCGGACAGTTCGGCCTCGCCCCGGGCGATCCGGAAGATCACGGCGGCCATGTCGGAGTCGTCGAACGGTCCCCGCCCGGTCGCCGCGAAGGCGAGCACCGCACCGAGGCAGAAGATGTCCGACGCCGGTACGAGTGACCGTGAGCCGTTGACGTGCTCGGGCGAGATGTAGCCGGGGCTGCCCACGACCACCCCGGTCCGGGTCAGTTGGGTGGCGTCGAAGGCCTGGGCGATCCCGAAGTCGATCACCTTCGGCCCATCGGCGCCGAGCAGCACGTTGCCCGGCTTGAGGTCGCGGTGGAGTACGCGTACCGCGTGCATGTCGGCGAGCGCGCGGGCGAGACCGGCGCCCATCTCGCGCACCACCTGCTCGGGCATCGGCCCGCCGCGGATCACCGCCTCGGCGAGCGAAGGGCCGGGGACGTACTCGGTCGCCAGCCAGGGCAACCGGCCGCTCGCATCGCCACCGACGAGAGCCGCGGTGTGCGGACTGCGCACGGCGCCCGCCGCGTCGATCTCGCGCCGGAAGCGGATCCGGAAGCCGTCGTCGAGGTCGAGATCGGCGCGCACGGTCTTCAGCGCGACCAGCCCTCCGAGCGGGTCCGGCCCACCGGCGGGCCGGGCCAGATACACCTCGCCCATGCCGCCCGCTCCCAGCAGTCCGAGCAGCTGGTAGGGGCCGATCAGCCGGGCACGGCCGGGCGGAAGCGGCTCGATCACTGTGCGGCTCCTCTGCCGTTCGCCGGACGGTTCACTCGGGCAGCGGTACGGAGACCGTGGTGCCGTCGTCGTACACGACATGCACGACACCGCCGACCGGCAGCACCTGCGGGTCGAGCAGTTCCCTGTCCAGCTCGACGCCATCGGTGACGGAGTCGTACGTCGGTGTCCTGCTCGGGCCCGGGGCGCCCGGAAGCCGGGTCCTGGCCGGTGAACCCAGGGTGCCATCGGGGCGGATCGGGACGGTGTACAGCGTCGTGCTGTCCGCCCAGACCACGGTGTCGGCGACGATCATGGGGTCGGAGACCGGGTTGCTCATGCCCTGTGCCACCTTCCCGCGGAGGGGGAACCGGCCGAGTGCCCGGCCGTCGTCACGGCTCACCACGACAAGCTCATCCGGAATGTCGTCGCTGCTCCGGCGCCACACCATCACCCGGTCGTCGAGCGCGGCGAGCGTCGCCCCGGCAACGAGCGCGGGGTCCACCGGCACCCGCCCCTGCGACTTGAGCGTCCCCGCCGAGAACCGCAGCAGGATCGCGTCAGTACCGAAGCCCGAGGGGTCGTCGTTGATGACGTAGGCCGTACAGAAGGCGGAAGCACCGCGCACCCGGAGGTTCCCGCACCCCGTGTTCGACCCCTCGCCGGTCCCCTGAACGGCTTCGCCGCCGGCCGTGCCGAGCAGCGTGCCGTCCTTCGGCCGGAATGACTTCGGCGCGTCCTCACCGATCGCGTACACCACCTTGCCATCGGTGGCGACCGGCCAGAAGTTGCCCTTCTGGGCATCGGAGATGTCCTGCGGAGCCAGCGGCTTGTGCCACTTCTCGGCGCCGGACCTCAGGTCGTAGGCGGCGAGCTCCGCGCCCTCGGGCGACCATGTGGTGGCGGCGAAGACCAGACCGTCGACGACCAGCGGTGCGCTTTCCAGGTTGTGCGCACCCCCGGACCGGGTCTCCCAACGGACTTCCCCCGTACGGGCGTCCAGCGAGTGCAGCCGGTCGCCCGCGGCGAGCAGCACGGTGTCGTCGTACACGGTGGGGCGGGTGGCACTGGCCGGCATGAAGAACTGACCGCTCGGCCCCCAGCCCGCCGCCTGCGAGGTCTCTCCCGTGTCCAGCGTCCACATCCGGTGCCCGTCCGCCGCCGACAACGCCTCGTACGTACCGTCCGTCTTCCGGCAGACCACGACGTCCCGGCCCGCGGAGCAGCCGATCGGCGACCCCGAGAACTTGCCCTTCCAGGACTTCGTCCACCCCGCAGGACGGACATTGCGGCCGTACGAAACCGTGCCGGAGCCGTCCGGGCCGCCGTTCTCGTCCACACCGGCCACGATCCTGGCAGCTGCGGGTGAACCTCCCCGGGGTGAAGCCTCGTTGGGGACATTGCGGTGGTGGCGCCAGGCCAGGACGCCCCCGGTGGCCGCACCCAGCACGATCAGCGCGGCAAGGGCGGCGCCCAGGGCGCGCCGCGAGCGGCGCGGTGGCTGTGCGAGACCGGGGCCCTGGGTGGGTGCGATGTGCAGGCCCGGAGTGAAGTCGGTTCCCCGGGTGGGCAGTTGATGGGGTGCGCCATGGCTTCCGATGGCCGCTTCGGTCGGTGTGTACCCGGGCAGAAGCGGCCCGCCCAGCGCCATGACCCGGGCCAGTTCGCGCTCGTACTCGGCGATGTGCTGCTCCACCGGCTCCGGCCACCGTGCGGCCGCGTCGGGGGCGAGCCGCTGTGCGAGTTCCGCAGCGGTGGGGCGGGAGGCGGGGTCGACGGCCAGGCAGTCCTCCAGGACGGCACGGAGCGCCTCGGGCACATCGCCGAGATCGGCCTCGACGTACTTGACCCGGTAGAGCACGGCTGCGACCGGACCGTCCCCGAAGGGATCGCGTCCGGTGGCCGCGTAACAGAGCACGGAGGCGAGGCAGAAGACGTCGGAGGCGGGGACGACGCGTCCGCTGCCCGCCACATGCTCCGGGGACATGAAGGCGGGGCTGCCGACCATGCGACTGGTGGTGGTGAGCGGGGTCGCGCCGGCGTCCCGGGCGATGCCGAAGTCGATGAGCCGCGGACCGTCCGACGCGAGCATCACATTGCCGGGCTTCACATCGCGGTGGACGATCCCTGCCGCGTGGACGGCCGCCAGGGCGCGGGCCAGTCCGGCGCCGAGCATCCGAACTTCGGCCTCGTCCATCGCGCCCGCCCTGCGGACGGCTGCGGACAGAGTCGGTCCTGCCACGTATCCGGTGGCGAGCCAGGGCACTTCGGCGTCGGCGTCCCCGTCGAGCAGCAGGGCGAGATGAGGGCCGGCGACAGACCGGGCGACGGTGATCTCCCGGCGGAAGCGGTTGCGGAAGCCGGGGTCCTGGGCCACGTCGCGGCGGACCGTCTTGACGGCGACCGGTTCGCCGCCTCCGTCCCGGGTACCGAGGAAGACCTCTCCCATGCCGCCCGCGCCGAGCCGGGCCCGTATCCCGTAGGGACCGATCCGTCTGGGCGAGTCCTCCCGCAGTGGACCCAGCATGCGCCACTCCCCCCGTCGGTACGCATGAAACGCCGGACACCCGGTTCACGTATCGGCCGTAATCCTGCCACGGACACGTCACCGGCCGCAGCGCAGGTCAGCGCGGAAAGCACGCCTCCGGACCACAACTGACGCATCTTCAGGAGTCAGGGGCGGGGATGCGCGGCGCGATGGTTCCGCGGTGGCGACGTACAGACGTCTGCGGACGGTCCCGGGAGCGGCCCGCACGCCGCTCCCGGACCCGTCCGGACGGGATCAGGCCCCGGTGAGTCCTGCCACGAGCTCGTCCGCCGCCGCGTACGGGTCGAGGCTCCCCGCCACGATGCGTTCGGCGAGCGCGCCGATGTGACGGTCGCCGTGCAGATCGCCGATGCGCTCACGCAGTCGCGTGACGGCGATCGTCTCGACTTCGCGGGCCGCACGGGCCATGCGCCGCTCGGCGAGCACTCCGTGCTCCTCCATCCACGCCCGGTGCTTCTCCAGCGCCTCGACGACCTCGTCGATGCCCTCGCCCCGGGCGGCGACCGTCTTCACGATCGGCGGCCGCCAGTCGCCGGGACCGCGGGACTCGCCGAGGCCCAGCATGTGGTTGAGCTCGCGCGCGGTGGCGTCCGCGCCGTCCCGGTCGGCCTTGTTGACGACGTACACATCGCCGATCTCCAGGATTCCGGCCTTCGCCGCCTGGATGCCGTCGCCCATGCCGGGCGCCAGCAGGACGACGGAGGTGTCGGCCTGGGAGGCGATCTCCACCTCCGACTGGCCGACGCCGACCGTCTCCACCAGGATCACTTCGCAGCCCGCCGCGTCCAGCACCCGGATCGCCTGCGGTGCCGACCAGGCGAGGCCGCCCAGATGTCCGCGGGTGGCCATGGAGCGGATGTAGACGCCCGGGTCGGAGGCGTGCTCCGACATCCGGACCCGGTCGCCGAGGAGCGCCCCGCCGGAGAACGGCGAGGACGGGTCGACGGCCAGGACGCCGACCCGCTTGCCTGCCCGCCGGTACGCCGAGACCAGCGCCGACGTCGATGTCGATTTGCCGACACCGGGTGAGCCGGTCAGACCGACGACGTACGCGTTGCCCGTCAGCGGCGCCAGGGCCGCCATCACCTCGCGCAGCTGCGGCGACGCCCCCTCCACCAGGGAGATGAGCCGGGCCACGGCCCGCGGGCGGCCCGCACGGGCCTGCTCGACCAGGGTGGGGACGTCCACCATCACCGCTCCGTTCACTCGCTCGTGCTCTACGTGTACTACGTGCTGCCTGCCCGGGCCGTTCCTACTTGGGAACGCGGATGATCAGCGCGTCGCCCTGGCCGCCGCCGCCGCACAGTGCCGCCGCACCGGTGCCGCCGCCGCGCCGCTTCAGCTCCAGCGCCAGGTGCAGCACCACACGGGCGCCGGACATGCCGATCGGGTGACCCAGCGCGATGGCGCCGCCGTTGACGTTCACCTTTTCCGGGGTGATGCCGAGGTCCTTCATCGACTGGACGGCGACCGCGGCGAACGCCTCGTTGATCTCGACGAGGTCGAGGTCCGCGACCTCCAGGCCGGCCTTCTTCAGGGCGTGCTTGATGGCGTTGGACGGCTGCGACTGGAGCGAGTTGTCCGGGCCCGCCACGTTGCCGTGGGCGCCGATCTCGGCGATCCAGTCCAGGCCCAGTTCCTCGGCCTTGGTCTTGCTCATGACGACGACCGCGGCGGCGCCGTCGGAGATCTGCGAGGAAGTGCCCGCGGTGATCGTGCCGTCCTTGGTGAAGGCCGGGCGCAGCTTGCCGAGGGACTCCGCGGTCGTCTCCGGGCGGATGCCCTCGTCCTTGGAGAAGAGGACCGGGTCGCCCTTGCGCTGCGGGATCTCGACCGGGGTGATCTCGGCCTCGAAGATGCCGTTCTTCTGGGCGGCGGCGGCGCGCTGGTGGGACAGGGCGCCGATCTCGTCCTGGTCGGCACGGTTCAGGCCGAGGCGGGTGTTGTGCTTCTCGGTGGACTCACCCATCGGGATGTTCTCGTAGGCGTCGGTCAGACCGTCGTACGCCATCGAGTCGAGCATCTCGATCGCGCCGTACTTGTAGCCCTCGCGGGACTTCGGGAGCAGGTGCGGGGCGTTCGTCATGGACTCCTGTCCACCGGCGACGACGACGTCGAACTCACCGGCGCGGATCAGCTGGTCGGCGAGCGCGATCGCGTCGAGCCCGGACAGACACACCTTGTTGACGGTGAGCGCGGGGACGTTCATCGGGATGCCCGCCTTGACCGCGGCCTGGCGGGCCGGGATCTGGCCCGCACCGGCCTGCAGGACCTGGCCCATGATCACGTACTCGACCTGGTCGCCGCCGATGCCGGCCCGGTCCAGCGCGGCCTTGATGGCGAAGCCGCCGAGATCGGCCCCGGAGAAGCTCTTCAGCGAGCCGAGGAGGCGGCCCATGGGCGTACGCGCGCCCGCGACGATCACTGAGGTGGTACCGGTCGTTCCTGACATGAGGCGCAGCCCCTTGGGATTAGAAGTGAACGAGGGTTTACATGAATGTACTGAGCGGTACCTCGCCCGTCATCCAGCAGCGGGTGTGATCGCGCGCACGTTGCGTAACCATCGCCGGAGCGCTGCACTGGTTGCATGCTGACGCGAATCGACCACATCGGGATCGCCTGTTTCGACCTCGACAAGACCGTCGAGTTCTACCGCTCGACCTACGGGTTCGAGGTGTTCCACTCCGAGATCAATGAGGAGCAGGGCGTGCGGGAGGCCATGCTCAAGATCAACGATACGTCCGACGGCGGTGCTTCCTACCTCCAGCTGCTGGAGCCGACCCGGGAGGACTCGGCCGTGGGCAAGTGGCTGGCAAAGAACGGGGAAGGTGTCCATCACATCGCCTTCGGCACCGCGGACGTCGACGCCGACGCGGCGGACATCCGGGAGAAGGGGGTCAGGGTGCTGTACGACGAGCCCAGGACCGGTTCGATGGGCTCCAGGATCACCTTCCTGCACCCCAAGGACTGCCACGGCGTCCTCACCGAACTGGTCACGTCCGCAGCGGAGCACTGACCTCCGGATACCTGGCCCGGTAGAGTGGGCGATTCCGGGCCGGGGCCGGGTCGGGGCCGCGCCGCGTCCCCAGCCGTTGATCTGTCACCATTCCCCGGGGGACCGTTCACCGGCGAACGGTACTCGTTGGAGAGTTGCGACCAGGGGACGGATGGGACCGCGCAGTGCGGGGCTACGAACGCCAGGAGAGCCACCGAGCTGAAGACGACCATCTCTCGCGGTTCGAAGCCGAGATGGACCGGCTGAAGACCGACCGGGAGAAGGCCGTCCAGCACGCCGAGGACCTCGGTTACCAGGTCGAGGTCTTGCGCGCCAAGCTGCACGAGGCTCGGCGCAATCTCGCGACCCGTCCCGCATACGACAGCGCGGACATCGGCTACCAGGCCGAGCAGCTGCTCCGTAATGCCCAGATCCAGGCCGAGCAGCTGCGGACCGACGCCGAGCGGGAGCTCCGCGACGCCCGTGCGCAGACGCAGCGGATCCTGCAGGAGCACGCCGAGCACCAGGCGCGGCTCCAGGCCGAACTGCACAACGAGGCCGTGCAGCGGCGCCAGCAGCTCGACCAGGAGCTGGCCGAGCGCCGTCAGACCGTCGAGTCCCATGTCAACGAGAACGTCGCCTGGGCCGAGCAGCTCAGAGCCAGGACCGAGTCCCAGGCGCGCCGGCTGCTGGAGGAGTCCAGGGCCGAGGCCGAGCAGTCCCTGGCGGCCGCGCGCGCCGAGACGGGCCGGCTGGCGGACGAGACCCGGCAGCGGCTCGGCTCCGAGGCGGAGTCTGCCCGTACCGAGGCCGAGGCGATCCTGCTGCGCGCCCGCAAGGACGCCGAGCGGCTGCTGAACGCCGCCTCCAGCCAGGCGCAGGAGGCCACCAGCCACGCCGAGCAGCTGCGTACGTCGACGACGGCCGAGACCGAGCAGACCCGGCAGCAGACCGCCGAGCTGAACCGGGCCGCCGAGCAGCGCATGCAGGAGGCCGAGACCCAGCTGCGCGAGGCCCGTCTGGCGGCCGAGAAGGTCACCAGCGAGGCGAAGGAGGCCGCCGTCAAGCGGCTGGCCGCCGCCGAGTCGCAGAACGAGCAGCGCACCCGTACGGCCAAGTCGGAGATCGCCCGGCTGGTCGGCGAGGCCACCAAGGACGCCGAGTCGCTCAAGGCAGAGGCCGAGCAGGCGCTCGCCGATGCGCGCGCCGATGCGGACCGGCTGAAGTCCGAGGCGTCCGAGAAGGCCCGCACGGCGGCCGCCGAGGACGCCGCTGCCCAGCTCGCCAAGGCCGCCAGGGCCGCCGAGGAGGTGCTGACCAAGGCATCCGAGGACGCGAAGTCCACCACCAGGGCGGCGAGCGAGGAGGCCGATCGGATCCGCCACGAGGCGGAGGCCGAGGCGGACCGGCTGCGCGGCGAGGCCGCCGAACAGGCCGATCAGCTCAAGGGCGCGGCCAAGGACGACACCAAGGAGTACCGGGCCAAGACGGTCGAGCTGCAGGAGGAGGCGCGCAGGCTGCGCGGCGAGGCCGAGCAGCTGCGTTCCGAGGCGGTCGCCGAGGGCGAGCGGATCCGTGGCGAGGCCCGCCGTGAGGCCGTCCAGCAGATCGAGGAAGGCGCGAAGACCGCCGAGGAACTGCTGTCCAAGGCGAAGTCGGACGCGGAGGAGCTGCGCACCACCGCGGGCACGGAGAGCGAGCGGGTCCGTACAGAAGCGACCGAGCGCGCCACCGCGCTGCGCAAGCAGGCCGAGGAGGCCCTGGAGCGCGCCCGTACCGAGGCCGAGCAGCTGCGTACCGAGTCCGAGGAGCAGGCCCGGTCCACCACCACCGCGGCCGAGCAGGCGGCGGCGGAGCTGCGCGAGGAGACCGAGCGTGCGGTCGCGGCCCGGCAGACGGAGGCGGCCGACGAGCTGACCCGGCTGCACACCGAGGCCGAGACCAGGGTCACCACCGCCGAGCAGGCGCTCACGGACGCGCGCGCCGAGGCGGAGCGCATCCGGCGTGAGACGAACGAGGAGTCCGAGCGGCTGCGCGTGGAGGCCGCCGAGCGGCTGCGGGCGTTGCGGGAGCAGGCGGAGACCGAGGCGGAGCGGCTGCGCGACGAGGCCGCGGCGGATGCGTCGCAGTCGCGTGCGGAGGGCGAGGCCGTCGCCGTACGGCTGCGAAGCGAGGCGGCCGCCGAGGCGGAGCGGCTCAAGTCCGAGGCGCAGGAGAGCGCCGACCGGGTGCGTTCCGAGGCCGCTGCCGCCGCGGAGCGGGTGGGCACGGAGGCCGCCGAGGCGCTGGCCGCCGCCCAGGAGGAGGCGAACCGGCGCCGCCGGGAGGCCGAGGAGACCCTCGACGCGGCACGCACCGAGGCGAACCAGGAGCGCGAGCGGGCCCGCGAGCAGAGCGAGGAGCTTCTCGCATCCGCCCGCAAGCGGGTCGAGCAGGCGCAGGCCGAGGCGCAGCGTCTGGTCGAGGAGGCGGACCGCCGGGCGACCGAGCTGGTCTCCGCGGCCGAGCAGACAGCCCAGCAGGTACGGGATTCGGTCAACGGGCTGCAGGAGCAGGCCGAGGCGGAGATCGCCGGGCTGCGCTCCACCGCCGAGCATGTCGCGGAACGGACGAAGTCCGAGGCGCAGGAGGAGGCGGACCGGGTCCGCTCCGATGCGTACGCGGAGCGGGAGCGGGCCGGTGAGGACGCGGCGCGGATCCGCCGGGAGGCGCAGGAGGAGTCCGAGGCCGCGAAGGCGATGGCCGAGCGGACCGTCTCCGATGCGATCACCGAGGCCGAGCGGCTGCGCGCGGACACCGCGGAGTACAGCCAGCGGATGCGTACCGAGGCCTCCGACGCGCTGGCCTCGGCCGAGCAGGACGCGACTCGCAGCCGGGCCGAGGCCCGCGAGGACGCCAACCGGATGCGTTCCGATGCCGCGGCCCAGGCCGACCGGCTGGTGGGCGAGGCGACGGGCGAGGCCGAGCGCATCCGTACGGAGTCGACGCAACAGGCCACCCAGCTCGTCGACGAGGCGACACAGCAGGCGGTCCGGGTGGCGGACGAGGCCACGGACGAGGCCGAGCGGCTGCGTGCGGAGGCAGCGGCCACCGTCGGCTCGGCACAGGAGCACGCGGCCCGCACCCGCGAGGAGTCGGAGCGGGTAAGCGCCGACGCGGAGGCGGCGGCCGAGCAGATGCGTGCCGAGGCCCGTCAGGAGGCCGACCGGCTGCTCGACGAGGCGCGGGAGGCCGCGTCGAAGCGCCGTGCCGATGCCGCCGAGCAGGCGGACCAGCTCATCAACAAGGCCCAGGAGGAGGCGTTGCGCGCCGCCACCGAGGCCGAGGAGCAGGCCGACACGATGGTCGGCGTGGCCCGCAAGGAGGCCGTGCGGATCACCTCGGAGGCGACCGTCGAGGGCAACTCCCTGGTGGAGCGCGCCCGTACGGACGCGGACGAGCTGCTGGTCGGCGCGCGCCGGGACGCCACAGCCATCCGGGAGCGTGCCGAGGAACTCAGGACCCGGATCGAGAGCGAGATCGAGGAGCTGCACGACCGGGCCCGGCGGGAGACCTCCGAGCAGATGAAGACGGCGGGCGAGCGCGTCGACAACCTGATGAAGGCGGCGACCGAGCAGCGCGACGAGGCGGCGTCCAAGGCCAAGGAGCTGCTGGCGGACGCCAATTCGGAGGCGAGCAAGGTCCGGATCGCGGCGGTGAAGCGGGCCGAGGCGCTGCTGAAGGAGGCCGAGCAGAAGAAGGCCACGCTGGTCCGTGAGGCCGAGAAGCTGCGGGCCGACGCCGAGGTCGAGGCGAAGCGTACGGTGGACGAGGGCAAGCGCGAGCTCGATCTGCTGGTGCGTCGGCGCGAGGACATCAACACCGAAATCTCCCGTGTCCAGGACGTGCTGGAGGCGTTGGAGTCGTTCGAGACACCGACGGGCGGCGGCAAGGGCGCGGGGGGCGGCTCCGCCGGTGGCGTCAAAGCCGGTGCATCAGCGGGCACTCGATCGAGTGGCAAGTCGTCCGAGGGGTAGTCGCCCTGTCATCTCCCGTGCTTCGTCAAGGACGTTCAACCCTCCGAGTGGCAAGAGTTGCGGGGGTTAGCCACTCAAAAGGGGTGTCATTCTCCAGATCAAACGGGCATCCACTCGATGACACGCCGCTCGGGCCCCTAGGATTCCCTCTAACACCTCACCGGTCTCATTCGACAGGAACCTCATGAGCGACCCTTCCTCCCCCTTCGGCTTCGAGCTCGTGCGACGTGGATACGACCGCGGTCAGGTGGATGACCGCATTACCAAGCTCGTCGCCGACCGTGATAGTGCTCTCGCCCGCATCACGTCTCTGGAAAAGCGCATCGAGGAGCTCCACCTCGAAACGCAGAACGCCCAGGCCCAGGTGAACGACGCGGAGCCGTCGTACGCCGGTCTCGGCGCGCGCGTGGAGAAGATTCTCCGCCTGGCCGAGGAGGAGGCGAAGGACCTGCGCGAGGAGGCCCGTCGCGCCGCCGAGCAGCACCGTGAGCTCGCCGAGTCGGCCGCCCAGCAGGTGCGCAACGACGCCGAGTCGTTCGCCGCCGAGCGCAAGGCGAAGGCCGAGGACGAGGGCGTTCGTATCGTCGAGAAGGCCAAGAGTGAGGCCGGCTCGCTGCGTACGGAGGCCCAGAAGGACGCCGCTCAGAAGCGCGAGGAGGCGGACGCCCTCTTCGAGGAGACCCGCGCCAAGGCCGCCCAGGCCGCCGCGGACTTCGAGACCAACCTCGCCAAGCGCCGCGACCAGTCGGAGCGCGACCTCGCGTCCCGTCAGGCCAAGGCCGAGAAGCGCCTCGCCGAGATCGAGCACCGCGCCGAGCAGCTCCGCCTGGAGGCCGAGAAGCTCCGTACGGACGCCGAGCGCCGGGCCCGTCAGACGGTGGAGACCGCGCAGCGCCAGTCCGAGGACATCGTGGCCGACGCGAACGCGAAGGCCGACCGGATCCGCAGCGAGTCGGAGCGCGAGCTGGCGGCGCTCACCAACCGCCGCGACTCGATCAACGCTCAGCTGACCAACGTCCGCGAGATGCTGGCGACGCTGACCGGTGCCGCGGTGGCCGCCGCCGGCTCCCCCGCCGACGACGAGCCGGTCACCCGCGGCGTCCCGGCTCAGCAGACCCGCTGACCCCGCAGTACCTCAGCTGTACCCCTTGCGCGCCCGGTTCCGCCCTTGTGGTGGCGCCGGGCGCGCGGCCGTTCTAGCGTGAACGCATGATCGAGCTTGATGGTCTCACCAAGCGCTTCGGCAACAAGGTTGCCGTCGACCGGCTTTCGTGCCGTGTCAGACCTGGCATGGTGACGGGCTTTCTGGGCCCCAACGGTGCGGGCAAATCCACGACGATGCGGATGATGCTCGATCTCGACAACCCGACCAGCGGTTCGGTGCGCATCGACGGCAAGCACTACCGCGACCTGGAAGAACCCCTCAAGTACATCGGGGCGCTGCTCGACGCGAAGTCGATGCACGGCGGGCGCAGCGCGTACAACAATCTGCTCTGCCTCGCGCAGAGCAATCGCATCCCGGAGAGCCGGGTCGCCGAGGTGCTGGACACCGTCGGTCTGAGCGCGGTGGCGAGGAAGAAGTCGAAGGGCTTCTCCCTCGGTATGGGCCAGCGGCTCGGCATCGCGGCGGCGCTGCTCGGCGACCCACAGGTGCTGCTCTTCGACGAGCCCGTCAACGGTCTCGACCCCGAGGGCATTCACTGGATCCGCAATCTGATGAAGGCGCTCGCCGCGGAAGGCCGGACGATCTTCGTCTCGTCGCATCTGATGAGCGAGATGGCACTCACCGCGGACCATTTGATCGTGATCGGTCAGGGCCGGCTGCTCGCCGACACCTCGATGGCCGACTTCATCCACCAGAACTCCCGCAGTTATGTACGTCTGCGCTCCCCGCAGCAGGAGCGGCTGCGCGATGTGCTGCACGAGGAGGGCCTGATCGTGGTCGAGACGGGCAGCGGCACGCTGGAGATCGACGGCGCCACCACCGAGTCACTGGGAGAGCTCGCCGCCCGGCATCAGATCGTGCTGCATGAACTGAGCTCCCAGCGGGCCTCCCTGGAGGAAGCGTTCATGCAGATGACGGCGGACTCCGTGGAGTACCACGCACACTCGGAGCTCGGTGAGGCACCACCGCCCGTGGGCCCGCACTGGGGTGACGAGTGGAACCAGCAGACCGCCGCCGGCACGGCCGGGAACGGCACGCCGGGCGTAGCCGGCACCGGCAAGGGGGCGTGACGACGATGGCATCGGTACCCGCGGTCCTGACCTCCGAGTGGACCAAGATCCGTACGGTTTCGTCGACCGTCTGGACCCTGGTCTCCGCGTTCGTCGTCACCGTCGCGATGAGCGCGGCGCTCTGTGCCCTGATGAACGCCCAGTTCGACGACCTTCCCGCGGCCGAGAGGGCCACCTTCGACCCCACCCTCATCAGCTTCTCCGGCATGGTTCTCGGCCAGCTGGCCATGGTCGTATTCGGTGTGCTGGTGGTCGGTACGGAGTACAGCTCGGGCATGATCCGCACCTCGCTGGCGGCCGTGCCCCAGCGCGGTTCCTTCCTCTTCAGCAAGGTCGCGGTGGCCGGTGTGCTGGCCCTGGTGGTCGGCATCGCCACCAGCTTCGTCTCGTTCTTCCTCGGGCAGTCCCTCCTCGGCGACCACCACACGGACATCGGTGCGGAGAATGTCCTGCGCGCGGTGGTCGGCGGCGGCCTCTACATGGGCCTGATCGGGATCTTCTCCATGGGTGTGGCGACGATGCTGCGCAGTTCCATGCTGTCGCTCGGCATCCTGATGCCGTTCTTCTTCCTGGTCTCCCAGATCCTGTCGGCGGTCCCGGGTACGAAGAAGGTCGCCCGCTACTTCCCCGACCAGGCCGGATCCAAGATCATGCAGGTTGTTCCGGACGCCATGAACAGCAACCCCGCTCCGTACGGGCCGTGGGGCGGGCTCGGCATTCTGGTCGCTTGGGTGGCGGCCGCGCTGGTCGGCGGCTATCTCGTACTGAAGAAGCGGGACGCATGACCGGTGGGAGGACGCAAGACCCGACCGGCCCGGAAGCACTCCGTCCGCTCCTGTCGGGAGGCGACGCGCTCTCGTAACGACTTGGTCGGAACCGTCAAGGCCTGGATATCCTCCTAACTCTTACGGGGGGCGTGCGGCCTGACGGCCTGGGCCCCGACGACAGACGAAGTCGATGGGGCTGGAGCATGATCGAGGCAGTCGGCCTGACCAAGCGCTATGGCGCGAAGACGGCCGTGTACAACCTTTCCTTCCAGGTGCGGCCGGGGGCCGTCACCGGATTCCTCGGTCCCAATGGGTCGGGCAAGTCCACCACCATGCGCATGATGCTGGGCCTGGACCGACCGACTTCCGGCCACGTCACGATCGGCGGCCACCCCTTCCGCAGTCTGCCGAACGCTCCGCGGCAGGTGGGTGCTCTGCTGGACGCGAAGGCGGTGCACGGCGGGCGCAGCGCCCGTAACCACCTCCTCTCGCTCGCCCAGCTCGCCGGCATCCCGGCCGCCCGGGTCGACGAGGTGCTCGGTGTCGTCGGCCTCCACGACGTCGCACGGAAGCGGTCCAAGGGCTTCTCGCTCGGTATGGGCCAGCGGCTCGGCATCGCGGCGGCGCTGCTCGGCGACCCACAGGTGCTGCTCTTCGACGAGCCCGTCAACGGTCTCGACCCCGAGGGCATCCTCTGGGTCCGCAATCTGATGAAGATGCTGGCGTCGGAGGGCCGTACGGTCTTCGTGTCCAGCCATCTGATGAGCGAAATGGCACTCACCGCCGACCATCTGATCGTGATCGGCCGCGGGCAGCTGCTCGCCGACATGAGCGTCAAGGACTTCATCTCCGCCAATTCGGCCGACTTCGCCCGGGTGCGGGTCGCGGACGGTGTGCAGGAGCAGCGGGAGAAGCTGACCGCCTCGCTCACCGAGGCGGGCGGCCAGGTCATGTCGGAGCCGGACGGGGCCCTGCGGATCACCGGTCTGCGGCTGCCGCGGATCAGCGATCTGGCGCACGAGTCGGACGTCCGGCTGTGGGAGCTCTCGCCGCACCAGGCCTCGCTCGAGGAGGCGTACATGCGGATGACGCAGGGCGTCGTGGACTACCGCTCGACGGTGGACCAGAAGGCCGGGCTGCAGCAGCCGGTGCACGGCGAATACGGACAGCAGCCCGGTTACGGGGCGCCGCAGCCGCCGGTCCCGGAGATGCCGCAGCAGGGCTGGTACGCCCCGCCGCCGCCCGGGCAGAACCCGTACGCGGGAGCTCCGGCGGCACCCGCCGCCGCGGCCCCTGCAGCCCCTGCAGCCCCGGCTGCGCCCGCCGCAGCCCCTGCGGACCTGACCAAGCGCGAGACCAGCGAGGACGCCCGATGACCACACCGCCGACCCCGCAGGCGCCGCACCAGCAGCAGGCCCCGGTCCCGCAGCAGAACTGGCAGGGCGCACCGGCCGGGTTCTACGCCTCACCGATCCCGGTGCGCCGCGCCACCCTCGGCGACGCGCTCGCCTCCGAGTGGACCAAGATCCGTTCGGTGCGCTCCACCATGTGGACGCTCGGCGTCATGATCGTGTTGCTCCTCGGCCTCGGACTGCTCGTCGCGATCGGGGTCAGTGCCGCCGACGCCAACATCGGCGACACCCCGGTGCTCAGCTTCGGTTTCTTCGGGGTGCTGCTCGGTTCGATCTGTGTGATCACGCTCGGCGTGATGACCATCGCCTCCGAGTACGGCACCGGCATGATCCGTACGACGCTGACGGCCTGCCCCGACCGTGCGCGGGTGCTGACCGCGAAGGCGATCGTCTTCTTCCTGCTCACCTTCGTCATCACGACCGTGACGACCGCGCTGGTCGGCGCGTTGCAGATGGCCATACTCGGCGGCGAGGCACCCACCGGTGACGACTGGCTGCGCGCCACTGTCGGCGTCGGCCTCTACATCGCGACGCTGGGCCTGCTCTCGCTCGCGGTCGGCTCTCTCATCCGGCATTCCGCGGGTGCGATCACGATCATGATCGGGGTGGTGCTGCTACCGCTCGTGCTGGCCATGTTCATGTTCGCGGAGTCGCTCGGCGACCTGCGGCAGGCGCTCTTCGAGTACTCGATCCCCAGCCAGCTCAGCGCGTTCTACGACACCTCGGTCACCGGGTCCGGGCCGTCCGGCTGGGATCCACTGTGGATCATGCTCGGCGTCACGGCGGTGGCCATGGCCGGTGCCTATGTGTCGCTGGAGAAGCGCGACGTCTGACCGGCCACCGGCTGCCGGACACCGTTCGCCTGCCGCCGGAGATCAGTAGCGAGGCGCGTTCCTGGACCGCTGCACCTGCGTGGTGCGGCGGTCCTTCGCGTTCCAGCAGGCCTTGTGCCAGTGCCGGCGGTCGTCGATCCCGCCGTACTCGGACCAGGTCACCAGGTGCGGGACACCGGACGGGATCTCCTGGTCGCAGCCGGGGCAGCGGTAACGCTTGCCGGCCGCGCTCGCGCCGCTCACCGGGCGGACCGACCACTCCTCGCCCTGCCACTGTTCGGTGCGTCCGCCGCCGCCGTACCGGGCCCCCGGCTCCGCTGTGCTGTCGTGGGGACTCTCGCCGCCTCGGGGGCGGTTGCGGCGCGGGGACACGTGACACCTCACGGGGCAGGCTGGGCAGTTCCCGTCAAGCGTAGGGCCATTCGGCGGAGCGAGGTGTCCCGCACGGCACAGGACGGCGCACGAGACGGGGTGAGTTAGCGGAAAATCGCAACAACTTGCCTACGGACCGTGCCTTTGGCACGTGTCAGACGTTGTTGCCAGTAGGGGAGAGCCGCGTCGGCCGCAAGGAGGTAATTGGCGATGCGTGTGGGAACGTTCGTACTGGCAGCCCAGTTTCCGGGACAGGGACCGGGGGAAGCGCTGCATCGCGCGATCCGGTCCACCGAGGTCGCGGAGGAGTCCGGGCTCGACTCGGTCTGGCTGGCAGAACATCATTTCGTGCCGTACGGGGTCTGCCCGTCCGCCGTCACCCTGGCCGCGCTGCTGCTCGGCCGCACCCGGAGAATCCGGGTGGGCACGGCGGTGAGCGTGCTGCCGACCCAGCACCCGGTCGCGCTGGGCGAACAGGCCGCGCTGCTCCATCTCACCAGCGGCGGCAGGTTCACGCTCGGCGTCGGCCGGGGCGGCCCCTGGGTGGATCTGGAGGTGTTCGGAGGAGGCCTGGAGGCGTACGAGAAGGGCTTCCCGGAGTCCCTGGAGCTGCTGCTCGACTGGCTGGGCAAACCCCGCGTGGCGGGGAGCGGGGAGCGGTACGGCTTCCGCGAGGTGGCGGTGGTCCCCCGGGCCGACGAGCTGCTCGACGTGGACGGCGGCGACAGCCCCGGCGGTCCCGAGGTGATCGTCGCGTGCACCTCGCCGAAGACGGTGAGGCTCGCCGCGGAGAACGGTCTGCCGATGCTGCTCGGTATGCACTGCGGGGACGAGGAGAAAGCCGAGATGGTCGCCCTGTGGCGCTCCGCCGCCCTCGCCGCGGGCCGCTCGCCCGACAGCGTCCGGGAGGCCGGACATGTGTCCGCAGGGGTGGCCCAGATCGCCGACCGTGCCGAGGACGCCGTGGAGACGCTCGTGAAGGCGATGCCGGGCTGGCTGCGACAGGGCCTGGACGCCCATGTGACGGTCGACGGCCGGCACCGGGTGATGCGCGACCCGGTCGCCTATACGGAGCTGCTGTGCGGCCTTCATCCGGTGGGCCCGCCCCGGCTCGCGGCCGACCGCCTCGCCGCCACCGCCGAGCGCACAGGCATCACCCGCTTCGCGCTCCTGGTGGAGGGTTCGGGAGATCTGGCGGCCACGGAGGAGAACGTAGCGCGGCTGGGCACTGAAGTACTGCCGCTGCTCTCATAAGCAGTCGTAAGAGGTACGGGGGCTGCCGCCCCGGAGCCAGTTGCACCTCCCGCGGCCCGGAACGGCAGCAGAAGCGTTTAGCAGTCCCGTAGTTCGGGCGACTGATTGAGCAACTGGCCCCTCACCGAGGTGAAGCGGGCCAGACGCTCGTCGACCGAGGCGTCCAGCGGGAACACCGCGACGCGGTGGCAGTTCTGGAATGCCAGACGCACCCCGAAGTGCCGCTGCAGAGCGCCACGTATCGCATCACTCGCGAGCGCGCGCAGCAGCTGACCACGTGCCTGCTCGTCCGGCGGGGGCGTCTGGTTGTCGGCGAACTCTCCGCCGTCGACCTTCAGCTGAGCCACCAGAGAGCTGATCATCTCCCATGCGTAGGGCAGGGAGGTCCGGACGCAGTCGACGAAGTCGGCTTCGTCGACCTCGCCTCGCTCGGCCTGTTCCAACAGCGCCGGTGAGACGTCGAGCGACATGGGTTCTCCTCTCGCGACCCCGACGCCGGGCCGGGGCCTTACGGGCAGGGAAGGAGGACGGCGACGCAGCGTGCACGGACGGCGACCTCCTGCTTCCACGTTAAGGGTGCAGTCCTGGCCGCACCAGGAGATTGGGAACACAACCGGCCAATAACGAAGGGGAGCAAAGAGGGGCAAGCCCTTGGGGCCCCGGTCCGGGGCGGAGAGGGGCGGCGGAGGGAGAATCGCGTGGAGCACCCGTCGTCGAGTAGCGTTGCCGACCATGCGTCTCGTCATCGCCCGCTGCTCCGTGGACTACGCCGGCCGGCTCACGGCCCACCTGCCCTCCGCTCCCCGTCTGATCCTGGTGAAGGCGGACGGGAGCGTGTCGATCCACGCCGACGACAGGGCGTACAAACCCCTCAACTGGATGTCACCGCCCTGCACCCTCAAGGAGGGCGCCGACGACACCGCGGGCGTCTGGACCGTGGTCAACAAAGCGGGCGAGAAACTGATCATCACGATGGAGGAAATCCTCCATGACTCGTCCCATGAGCTGGGTGTCGACCCGGGCCTCATCAAGGACGGCGTCGAAGCACATCTGCAGGAACTCCTCGCTGACCGGATCGAGACACTCGGCGAGGGCTACACCCTGATCCGCCGTGAGTACTTCACCGCCATCGGACCGGTCGACATCCTGTGCAGGGACGCCGACGGCCAGACCGTGGCCGTCGAGCTGAAGCGGCGCGGCGACATCGACGGCGTGGAGCAGCTGACCCGCTATCTGGAGCTGCTCAACCGCGATCCCCACCTCGCCCCCGTGAAGGGCATCTTCGCGGCGCAGGAGATCAAGCCGCAGGCGCGGGTGCTGGCGACGGACCGCGGCATCGGCTGTGTGGTGCTCGACTACGACGCGCTGCGCGGCATCGAGGACGACAAGCTGCGCCTGTTCTGACGTTCCGCGGACGCCGGACGTGCATGGCCCGTCCGGCGTCCGCGGAGCTCCGCTCAGGCCACGGTCGGGCTGCTGTCCGTACCGGCCGCCGCTGACGACGACGAAGAAGAAGGCCCGCTCGCCGAGTCGGAGGTGTCCGGCGACGTCGGCGGGGTCTCGGTTGCCGAGTCCGTCGGGTCCGGGGACTCGGTCTCCGTCGGACTCGGGCTCGGGCTGTTCGACTTCGTCGGCGTGGACGACTTCGTCGGGCTGGACGACTTGGTGGGCTTGCCCGACGACGGCTTGTCGCTGGACGGTGTGTCCGACGACGGGGTGTCGCTCGATCCCGTCGAGTCCGTGGACGGCGTACCGCTCGCGCCGGGCGTGGCCTGGCTGCCCGACGGACCCGGCGTCACCGCGCTGCCGCTGGATGCCGTGTCCCCGGGGGCCGAGCCGTCCGTCGGCCCGTCGGCCGGGACTCCGTCCCCGCTGTCGTCCCGGCCCGCCGACTCCTCGGTCGTGACACCCGGATTCCCCTGGGCATCGTCGCCACCGGACGTCATCCCCAGCGCCACCACCGTGCCGAGCACACCGGCCAGGAGGACGCCCGCACCCGCCGCGACCAGATTGCGCCGGGCTCCGCCCAGCGCTCCGAAACGGCCTCCCCGCGCGCCTGAGGCGGCTGCGGGGGCGCTCTGCCGGGACATCACCGCGGTGGCGTCCTCGTACGGCCCCGACAATGTCTGCGTCACGGCTGCCGTCGGACCGACCGGCGGCGGCACCGGCTCCTCGTACCGTGGGGCCGGCACGTCATCGCCCACCGGAACAGGTCCGCCGGGCAGCGGGCCGCCGGAACGGTCCTCGACCAGGGCGAGCGCGCGTCGTCCGGCCACCGCGCCCGACTTGTCGGCGAGCGCCCCGCGCATGCTGATCGAGGTCTCCAGCTCCGCCCTGGCCCGGTCCGGATTGCCGGTGCAGAGCGCGAGGACGCCCAACTCATGGTGGAAGTACGCCTCTTCGGCGACCTCTCCGGCGAGCCTGGCCGCCTCCTGGCCGATCCTCAGGGCCCTCTCCCAGGCGCCCCAGTGCAGTCCTGCCGCGAAGGCCGGGGATGCGCTGCGGGCCAGCAGCACGGCCACGCTGGTCTGCCCCGCCCCGTCGCCGGGGACGAGCTGTGCCATCGCCGCGACGACCGCATCGGCCTCGGCGGTCGCCCGTGCGGGGGTGACCGAGGGATGCCCGGCCCACCATGCGTAGTGCTGGGCCGCCGCCCGGGCCCGGTCGATGCTGTCCTCGCCGTATCCGGCGGCCTCCAGCTGGGCAAGGACTCCGGCGGCCAGCCGGTAGCGGGGACCGGCCGGGGAGAGCAGTCCGCAGCCGGCCAGTTCACCGAGCGCGGCATCGGCGTGGGTGTCCCCGACGAGCGCCGGCAGATGCGCCTGGTGCGGCACCTCGCCGCCGAGTGCGACCGCGAAGCGCAGGGTGTCGCGGGCGGGCCCGCTCAGCCGTGCGGCGAGCAGTGCGGCGGGCGCCGCGCCCTCGCCGAGGCTGGGCAGCGGTATGTGGACGCCGTCGACGTCCTCGTCGTACCCGAAGGGTGCGTCGAAGGACCTGCCGTCGAGGCCGCTGTACGCGTCGGGGTCGGTGCGCAGCATGTCGCGCTGGCGCAGCAGGGCGCCCGCCTGGACGAAGCGCAGCGGCAGCCCCTCGGACTCGAACCAGAGGTCTCCCGCCCAGTTCGACTCCTCCTCGGTGAGCGGACGCTCGACGACCCGCTCCAGCAGCTCGACCGAGGAGCTGCGGCCGAGGCCCGCGAGGAAGACCTCTTCGAGGTGCGAGTCCGGGGTGGGTGCGGCGACATCCGGAGTCGTCGCGAACAGGAAGGCGCACTCCGGAGTGGCGTCGAGCAACTCCTCCAGGGCGGCCCCGCCGAATTCCAGGTCGTCGAGTACGACGACGGCGCCGATGCTCCGGACCTTTTCGAGAAGACCGGCGCGGTCGGGCCGGTGCAACTGCGCGTCATGGACGGCCTCGAAGAGCCCGTACAGCAGGTCGGTGACGGTCCGCTTGCAGCCGGAGAGCCGTACGACTCCGTCCGGTGCGAGGTCCGCGCAGTCGGCGGCGACGGCGTTCAGCAGTGCCGTACGGCCGGATCCGGCCGGTCCGGTGAGCCGCACCGAGCGGCCTCGGGCCAGCAGGCGTGCCAGCCGTTCGCGCTCTTCCGCACGCTCCAGGAGGGGCAGCTGGGGTGCGGGCGGCCCCGGGGGCACGGGCGGTGCGGTGGCGCGTTCGCGGTCGGCGCGCTCGGCCGCGGTGCGCCGGACCGGCGGATCGGGCTGCTCCCCCGGCGGGCACAGTTCGACCTCGCTGCCGTCGACCGGGTTGACGGTGAGGAGGTAGTCACCCGATATGAGCCGGACGACGCGCGCCTGTTGTGGCGTCTGCTGACCGAATTCCGGAGTAATGGGGCCTCCCCTGCCCGAACGGAGCTGAGAGCTCGGTATGGGGTCTCCCCTGCTCGAACGGAGCTGAGAGCTTGGGGAAGGATCGCGGGACGGCAGTCGCCGGCCGGTTCCCTCACCGAAGCTGTCGTTGTCCCGGCCGTACTCTTCCGGCCCCCGGTGTGTCGGGTCCATCGCCAAAGCCCCCAGACGCGTCGCGCACGATTGCCCCTCCCGGCCTCGCACGCCCCGCTGTCGCTTCTGGTCCGGTGTCCGCCTGGTGGGTTCGTCAATCGGCGGACGGCCGAACCCTAGACCGTCGCACAGTGTCCGCGCACAGTCGGGGGGCCACGCCGTCCGAAGCGCACATTCTCGTGCGGATTGTGCACCTTCGGCCGCGCCGCACGGTCAGGGCCCGTCCACCGGGCCGGGGGTCGGACAGGTCCTACACGCGCGGCAGGGAGTCTGCGGCGATTCCGCCCTCGATGGCCAGAATGCGGTGCAGCCGGGTCGCCACCAGCAGGCGCTGCATCTGCGGCGGCACGCCACGGAGCACCAGCCGTCGCCCGGCCCGACCGGCCCGGCGGTGTGCGCCCATGATGACGCCGAGGCCGGTGGCGTCCCAGGAATCCAGCTCGGTCAGGTCGAGCACCAGGTCGCCGACTCCGTTGTCGAGGGCCGCGTGCAGGGCCGTACGGGCGTCCGCCGCGCTTCGGACGTCGAGGCGGCCCCCGACGACCAGCTCGGCGTGGTCGCCCCTGATGTGCATATGCGCTCCCCGGAATTGCCCCGTAGCAAGGTTCGTCTGTCTGTTCTGTCTCTGCCACAACTGACTGCGACACCGACAGGGAAGTTGCCGTCTGTAAGCGAACCGATACCGAATTCACCCCGTGGAGTGACTAAGGCCCGGCGAGGACCCACACGGATCCACCGATTCCGGGAGACGCCCCCCGGACCTCCGGGCCTGATCGACGGCAGATCGAGCAACCGGAGGACCGAAAACGATCAGTACGTGTAGAAGCCCTGCCCGCTCTTGCGGCCGATGTCACCTGCATCCACCATCCGGCGCATCAGCTCCGGCGCGGCGAACTTCTCGTCCTGGGACTCGGTGTAGATGTTGCTCGTGGCGTGCAGCAGGATGTCGACGCCGGTCAGGTCCGCCGTGGCCAGGGGGCCCATGGCGTGGCCGAAGCCCAGCTTGCAGGCGATGTCGATGTCCTCGGCCGAGGCGACGCCCGACTCGTACAGCTTGGCAGCCTCCACGACGAGCGCGGAGATCAGCCGGGTGGTGACGAAGCCGGCCACGTCACGGTTGACGACGATGCAGGTCTTGCCGACGGACTCGGCGAACTCCCGCGCGGTGGCGAGGGTTTCGTCGCTGGTCTTGTAGCCGCGTACGAGTTCGCAGAGCTGCATCATCGGAACCGGCGAGAAGAAGTGCACACCGACGACGCGCTCGGGGCGCTCCGTCACGGCCGCGATCTTGGTGATCGGGATCGCGGAGGTGTTGGAGGCGAGGACGGCGTCGTCCCGGACGATCTTGTCGAGGGCCCGGAAGATCTCGTGCTTGACCTCGAGCTTCTCGAAGACGGCCTCGACGACGACATCCGCGTCGGCGACCGCGTCGAGGTCGGTGGTGGCGGTGATGCGGGCCAGCGCGGCATCGGCGTCGGCCGCCTCCAGCTTCCCCTTGGAGACGAACTTTTCGTACGAGGCCTTGATGCCGTCACGACCACGGGTCAGGGCCTCGTCGGTGACATCACGCAGCACGACGTCCCAGCCCGCCTGGGCGGAGACCTGCGCAATGCCGGATCCCATGAGTCCGGCTCCGATGACGGCGAGCTTCCTGGCCACGTCTGCACCCCTTGGTTTCTGTTCGCCTCTGCAGCTGGTCCCTGCACGGCCGGTCCTAACGGTTGTTCACATGCTCTCCGGCGGAGATTAGTACCCGTGAGGGGCCCTGTGACCGCGAAGAGATGCGCGTCACGTCTCACATGACGGACATCACACCGGCAGCAGCACTCGCGTACCCGTACGACTCACCCGTCGCCGCGCACGGCGTAGTTGAGGACCTTCTCACTCAAGAGGTCCTCCATGTCGTCGAGTAGACCGAGGGCCTCGCGGGAGACCTCGTCGAGGGGACGGCCGGCCATCACCTCGCGCCCGATGAGCGCCAGAAGGGTGGTGTGCACCCAGTTGATCTGCCCGGCCATCAGCGACGGCAGCGGGTCGTCCGGCCGCGCGCCGGTCTCCTCGCGCAGGGTCTCCTCAAGGAGCACCAGGCTCTCCTGCTGCATGTGCCACAGGCGGGCCCGGAGCCCGGCCGCCCCCTCCACGACCTTCATGAAGCGGTCGTAGCCGTCGATGAGGCCCACCTGGGGCGACACCGCCTCCACCTCGCCCCGCAACTCGCGCAGCACCGCGACGGCCGCGGATTCGCCCTTGTCGCGGGCGCGCACGAAGCGCGAGAGGCGGGCGACACTGCCCTTGGCCCGGTCAAGAAAGAGGTCCTCCTTGGCCTGGAAGTAGTTGTAGACCGTGTTGACGGAGACATCGGCCGCCTCGGCGACCTCGGCGATCGTCACCGCGTCGAACCCGCGCTCCAGGAACAGCCCCGTGGCCACATCCGAGATGTGCTGTCTGGCCTGCCGCTTCTTTCGCTCCCTGAGCCCCTCTGCCATGGCCACATCGTAGGCGGCACAGGGTCGTTTTGGGCTCACTGAATTTTTGGTGTCATTGCAAAATTTCAGTGACTCTGTTTTTCTGGGCTCATGACCATCATCAGTACGGCCGGTCTGGCCCGTACCTTCCAGACGAAACGCGGCCCGGTCGAGGCGGTGCGCGGCATCGACCTGACCGTCGCGCCGGGCGAGATCCTCGGCTTCCTCGGCCCGAACGGGGCCGGAAAGACCACGACCCTGCGCATGCTCACGACCCTGCTGCCGCCCACCGGCGGCGCGGCCACCGTGGCCGGCTGCGATCTGGCCGCCGACCCCGTCGGAGTGCGCCGAGCCGTCGGCTACGTGGCCCAGTCCGGCGGTGTCGACCCGAATGTGACCGTGCGGGAGGAACTGGTCACCCAAGGACGGCTCTACCGCCTGCCGAAGCCCCGAGCGATCGAGCGTGCCGAGGAGTTGGCACACGACCTGGATCTGGTGGACCTGCTGGACCGCAGGACCGCGGCGCTCTCCGGCGGCCAGCGGCGCCGCCTCGACATCGCCATGGGGCTCACGCACCGCCCCCGGGTCCTGTTCCTGGACGAGCCGACGACGGGTCTGGACCCGGCGAGCCGCGCGGACCTCTGGGACCTGGTCCGCCGACTGCGCGACGAGCACGGCACCACGGTCTTCCTGACCACGCACTACCTCGACGAGGCGGACGCTCTCTCCGACCGGCTCGTGATCGTCGACAAGGGCGTCGTGGCGGCCGAGGGCACGCCGGGCGCGCTGAAGCTGGCACACGGCGGCTCGATCGACGCGACCCTCCAGGACACGTTCCTCGCCATCACCGGCCGCGGCCCGGCGCCGGCCGACTCCACCCCCGTAGCCGTATAGGACGTTGAGAGACATGCTCTTGCAGGACACCGCGCTGATCTTCGGGCGCTACGCCCGCCAGACCCTGCGCTCCAAGTTCCAGATCCTCTTCGGCGTGCTGATGCCGCTGCTCTACCTTCTTCTGTTCGGACCGCTGCTGACCAACCTGCCTCTGGGGTCGCGCGGCAGTTCCTGGCAGGTGCTCGTGCCGGGACTGTTGCTCCAACTCAGCTTGTTCGGCGCCCTGTTCTCGGGTTTCTCGATCATCGTCGAGAAGAACTACGGGGTCGTTGAACGGATGCGCGTCACGCCCGTCAGCCGTCTCGCGCTGCTGCTGGGCCGGGTGCTGCGGGATGCCGCTCTGTTCGTCTTCCAGGCGGTGCTGCTGGTTCTCGCCGCGTTGCTCATGGGCCTGCGGGCGCCGCTTGCCGGGGTGCTCGTCGGGTTCGCGTTCGTCGCCCTGCTGACCGTCTCCCTCGGCTCCCTGTCGTACGCGGTGGCGCTGAAGGTCGACAGGCCGCAGGAGTTCGGCCCGATCGTGAATTCGGTCTCCATGCCGTCGATGCTGCTGTCGGGCCTGATGCTGCCGATGGCCCTCGCGCCCGGCTGGCTGGACGTCCTCTCCCACTTCATGCCGCTGCGCTATCCGGTGGACGCGATCCGGGACGCGTACATCGGTCAGTACGCCACCGCCTCCATGCTGTACGGCGTCCTGGTCGCCCTCGGCTTCGCGGCACTCGCCGTGACGGTGGGCACACGTGTCTTCCGCAGAGCCGGTGCGTAACTAGGCTGGCCGCATGGTCAATCTGACACGTATCTACACCCGCACCGGCGATCAGGGCACCACCGCCCTCGGCGACATGAGCCGGACCGCCAAGACCGATCTGCGGATCTCCGCATACGCCGACACCAATGAGGCCAATGCCGTCATCGGTACGGCGATCGCGCTCGGGCAGCTCTCCGAGGATGTCGTGAAGGTCCTCGTCCGTGTGCAGAACGACCTGTTCGACGTGGGCGCGGATCTGTCGACGCCGGTCGTCGAGGACCCGAAGTATCCACCACTGCGGGTCGAGCAGAGTTACGTCGACAAGCTGGAGGCGGACTGCGACCACTTCCTGGAGCAGCTGGAGAAGCTGCGCAGCTTCATCCTTCCGGGCGGTACGCCGGGGGCGGCGCTGCTGCACCAGGCGTGCACGGTGGTCCGGCGTGCGGAGCGGTCCACGTGGGCGGCCCTGGAAGTGCACGGTGAGGTGATGAACGCGCTGACGGCGACGTATCTCAACCGCCTCTCCGACCTGCTGTTCATCCTCGCGAGGACGGCGAACAAGGAGGTCGGCGACGTGCTGTGGGTACCTGGCGGCGAGCGGTAGCGGTCGTTGTCGTCAAGCGCCGGACGGGCTTGAGGATCAAGCCCGTCCGGATCTCTCAGCGCCCCGCCCCCTCCCGCTTCGGGAACACCGTGTAGCTCCCCGCGACGACCACGTTGATCCCGATCACGAACAGCATCCTCTGCTGCCACGACTGCAGCGACGTCACATCCCCGTCCCCGCCCACGTACCAGATCGCCGCCTGCAGCAGCGCCATCGCCGTCACGGCCGCGACCGTCCACCGCGCCGCGACCCGCCACTCGTGCGCCGCGCGCTCCATGCCGTACTTCGGCGGCTTCACCGGCGGCGGCCCGCCCGCGAAGCGGTGGGCGAACCGGGCGTCGGCCCAGCGGATCGTGGAGTGGCCGAGCCCCACCGTGAAGCCGATGTAGACCGCGGCGAGCCCGTGCTTCCAGTCGGGCTCGGCCCCGTTCTTCAGGTCGATGGCCGTCACCACCAGCAGCACGACCTCCAGCAGCGGCTCGCACAGCAGCACGGCCGCGCCCAGCCGCGGCTTCTTCGCCGGGTACCGCAGTGCGAGCCCCGCAGCCAGCAGCACCCAGAAGGCGACTTCGCAGAGCACGATCAGCGTGACGATCACGTCACTTCTCCTTCCCGTTCCCTCCAGCCTTCCGGCCGAGGTGTCCGGAATCGTCGTCGGCAGTGACGAACCGTGACTGCATACTTCGATGTATTCCCACCTCACCCTCGGTACGGAGGTCCGCGGGGAAGCCGCCGTGTTGGATAGGAGGGTGCTCCCCTACGCCCGCCCGCACCGCCACGACGTGCTCATCGCTGCCAGCGGTCTCTGCGGCGGTCTGTTCCTGTGGATGCTCGGACTGCACATGCAGGGCAACCGGACCTTCGTCGCCCCCTGGATCTCCCTGCTGCCGCTCGCCGTCGTCTCCGCGCTCGAACTGGTACGCAGGACCGCCCCGCAGACGGCGCTGGTCATCGGCACGCTCGCACTGGTCGCGGACCAGTTCACGGTCGGCAATCTGGCGACGGTCCTGATGTTCACCGATCTGATGTACGCGGCCGTCCTGTACGGGTCACCGGCCGCCGCCCGCCGAATCCCGGTGACCACGTTCCTGATCACGGTCGCGGTCACGATCGGATTCCTGGCGTGGTTCCGCAATCCCCAGGCGCTGCTCATCGGCGTGGTCAGCGGCATGATCTCGTTCCTGCCCGCCATCACCGGGGTCAGCGTCCGCAACCACCGCGACGCCGCCGAGACCGCCAGGCTGCGCGCCGATCAGACCGCGCTGCTGGCCGAGATGGACCGCACCCAGGCGGTGACCGCCGAGCGCACCCGGATGGCCCGCGAGCTGCACGACATGGTGGCGAACCATCTCTCCGCGATCGCCATCCACTCCACCGCCGCCCTCTCCATCGACGACCCCGGCACCTCGCGCGACGCGCTGGGGGTGATCCGGGAGAACAGCGTCGACGGTCTCGCCGAGATGCGCCGGCTGATCGGGCTGCTCCGCACCGGCGGCGCCAACCCGGAGCCGAGCGCCTCGCCGACGCTCGCCTCGCTGGACGCGTTGGTCGGGCAGACCCGCACGAACGCCGCGTCGAGCGGACTGACCTGCACCTTCGAGGACACCCGCGACGATCAGGGCCCGCTGCCCGCGCCGGTCGAGCTGGCCACCTACCGGATCGTCCAGGAGTCCCTGACGAACGCGCTCAAGCATGCCGCGCCCGGCCCGGTCGTGGTACGGCTCGGGCGGGCCGGGCAACTGCTCACGGTGGAGGTCAGCAGTGTGCTCGGCGACCGTCCGGGGCCGCGCGCACCCGGGTCGGGGGCCGGCCTGGTGGGGATGCGGGAGCGGGTGGCGCTGCTGGGCGGAGCGATCGAGGCGGGTCCGGTGAGTGCGGACGGCGGGACGAAGATCTGGCGGGTACGGGCCGAACTGCCCGTGGAGGAAGGGACCGTGAGGCCATGACGATCCGGGTTGTCGTCGCCGAGGACCAGTCGGCCGTCCGTGCGGGGCTGGTGCTCATTCTGCGCAGCGCGCCGGACATCGAGGTCGTCGGCGAGGCCGGGGACGGCGAGGAGGCGGTGCGCCTGGCCCGCGAACTACGGCCGGATCTGGTGCTGATGGACATTCAGATGCCGCGCCTCGACGGGGTGTCGGCGACCGGGCAGGTGGTCGCCGAGCACCTCGCGGATGTGCTGGTGCTGACGACGTTCGATCTGGACGAGTACGTCTTCGGGGCACTGCGGGCGGGAGCGGCGGGCTTTCTGCTGAAGAACGCCGATGCGCACGATCTGCTCGAAGCGGTGCGCACGGTGGCGCGCGGCGAGGGAATGATCGCCCCGGCCGTGACGCGCCGCCTGATCGCGGAGTTCGCCGGGACCACCCCCGTACGGCCTGCGAACGCGCCCGACCCCGCGGTGCTCCATGCACTCACCCGGCGGGAGCGGGAGGTGCTGGGCTGTCTCGGCGCGGGGCTGTCGAATGCCGAGATCGCGGTCCGCCTCTCGATGGCCGAGGCGACCGTGAAGACACACGTCAGCAGGCTGCTGGGCAAGCTGGGGCTGCGCAGCCGCGTCCAGGCGGCGGTACTGGCACAGGAGTTGGGCATCTGAGGTTTAGCTACGAACTTTGGTCTGGACCTCTTGACGATTGGTCCAGACCTTCCTAATCTCACCGAGCACACTGCGGTGAGTGCGCCATGACAAGGCGCGCTCAGGGCGGCGCAGGGTTTGCAGTCCACGGACCACCCCCGTTTGTCCGGACCTCACCCGAGGAGCACCGTTGAGCACTCAAACCCCCCTACGCCGGACCCGATTCAGACTCGGGGCCGGAAGAGCCACCAGATCCAGAGCGGTCGCGGGCCTCACCGCACTGCTTCTCCCGCTCGCCGCGATGGTCGGCCTGGCCTCCCCCGCCGAAGCCGCCACCTCGGCAACGGCCACGTATCTCAAGAAGTCCGACTGGGGCAGCGGCTTCGAGGGCCAGTGGACGGTGAAGAACACCGGCACCACCGCCCTCTCCTCCTGGACCATCGAGTGGGACTTCCCCTCGGGCACCGCGGTCGGTTCCGCCTGGGACGCCACCGTCACCAGCTCCGGAACCCACTGGACCGCCAAGAACGTCGACTGGAACGGCTCGGTCGCACCGGGCGCCAGCGTGTCCTTCGGCTTCAACGGCACCGGATCCGGCGCCCCCACCGGCTGCAAGCTGAACGGCGCCTCCTGCGACGGCGGCAGCGTCCCCGGCGACAACGCCCCCTCGGCGCCGGGCACCCCCACCGCGAGCTCCATCACCGACACCTCGGCCAAGCTGAGCTGGACCGCCGCGACCGACGACAACGGCATCAAGAACTACGACGTCCTGCGCGACGGCGCCGTCGTCGCCACGGTCACCGGTACGACGTACACCAACACCGGTCTCACCGCGGGCACCGACTACTCGTACACCGTGCAGGCCCGTGACACCGCCGACCAGACCGGTCCGGTCAGCGGCGCGGTCAAGGTCCACACCACCGGTGGCGGCGGCAACCCCGACCCCGGCACCGGCGGCAAGGTCAACCTCGGTTACTTCACCGACTGGGGTGTCTACGGCCGGAATTACCACGTCAAGAACCTGGACACCTCGGGTTCGGCCGCGAAGATCACACACATCAACTACGCCTTCGGCAATGTGACCGGCGGCAAGTGCGCAATCGGTGACGCCTACGCCGACTACGACATGGCGTACACCGCCGACAAGTCCGTCGACGGCGTCGCCGACACCTGGGACCAGCCGCTGCGCGGCAGCTTCAACCAGCTGCGCAAGCTCAAGGCGAAGTACCCGAACATCAAGGTCCTGTGGTCCTTCGGCGGCTGGACCTGGTCCGGAGGCTTCGGTGAGGCCGCGAAGAACCCGGCCGCGTTCGCCCAGTCCTGCTACGACCTGGTCGAGGACCCCCGCTGGGCCGATGTCTTCGACGGCATCGACATCGACTGGGAGTACCCCAACGCCTGCGGTCTGACCTGCGACACCAGCGGTCCGGCCGCCCTGAAGGGCATCACCTCGGCGCTGCGCACGAAGTTCGGCAGCAACAACCTGGTGACGGCCGCCATCACCGCCGACGCCTCCACCGGTGGCAAGATCGACGCCACCGACTACGCAGGCGCCGCCCAGTCCCTGGACTGGTACAACGTGATGACATACGACTTCTTCGGCGCCTGGGAGGCGAAGGGCCCGACCGCCCCGCACTCCCCGCTCACCTCCTACAGCGGCATCCCGCAGGCCGGCTTCAACTCCGCCGACGCCATCGCCAAGCTGAAGGCCCAGGGCGTCCCGGCCTCGAAGCTGTTGCTCGGCATCGGCTTCTACGGCCGCGGCTGGACCGGTGTCACCCAGGACGCGCCCGGCGGCACCGCCACCGGAGCAGCCCCCGGTACGTACGAAGCGGGCATCGAGGACTACAAGGTCCTGAAGACCAGTTGCCCGGCCACCGGCACGATCGCCGGTACGGCGTACGCACACTGCGGCACCAACTGGTGGAGCTACGACACCCCGGCCACCATCGCGTCCAAGATGACCTGGGCGAAGGGCCAGGGCCTGGGAGGTGCGTTCTTCTGGGAGTTCAGCGGTGACACCGCCAATGGTGAACTCGTCGGCGCGATCAACAACGGTCTGAAGTAACCCCCACTCAGTACCGCGCACAACCCCGGAAAGCAGCCGGGGAGACAGGTCCGCCCCCTGTCTCCCCGGTTTTTCGTCGCCTGCCGTACGGGCCTCGCGGCCACGTCGTTCGGACCTCGGACTCAGGCCACATTCACCCTCTGGCCGGGCGGAGCCGCCTCCAGCCAGGCGAGGAACCCGGTCAGCGCGTCCTCGCTCATGGCCAGCTCCAGGCGGATCCCACGATGGAGACAGCCGAGCACCACGGCGTCGGACAGGAGCGCCAGTTCCTCCTCGCCCTCGGGCAGCCGACGGGCGACCACCTCGATCGCGGAACGCTCCAGGACCCGGCGCGGGCGGGGAGCGTACGAGAAGACCCGGAACCAGTCGATCCGGTCGCCGCTGTACCGGGCGACCCCGTACACCCAGCCCTTGCCCGAGAGATCGGGCTCCTCCGGCACATTCCATCGCAGGCTGCAGTCGAAGGTCCCACCGGAGCGCTGAATCAGCCGCCTGCGCAGACCGAAGACGAAGAGACCAACCGCAATCAGTGCGACGACCAGCCCGCCCACCCACAGCGCGAGGAACATCTCCACCGACCTCCTCGCGTCGTCGAGTAACGGATACCGCCAGAACTGCACCTGCATCGCCTCAGCCGCGGCACGGTCTGGAGTGGTCTCCAGCTCGGGCCGCGGCTGAGGGTAAAGCTACGTTGTCGCGGTGCGCTAGCGCACCGCCACCGCACGCAGTCGCACTTCGGCGCGCCGCTCGGAGGCGGCGTCCGTGTCCGACTTCGCACGCTCCAGCGCACGCTCGGCGCGCTGGACATCGATCTCGTCCGCCAGCTCCGCGATCTCCGCGAGCAGCGAGAGCTTGTCGTCCGCGAACGAGATGAAACCGCCGTGCACAGCGGCGACCACGGTCCCGCCATCGCTCGTACGGATCGTCACCGGGCCCGATTCCAGCACACCCAGAAGCGGCTGGTGACCGGGCATGACGCCGATGTCGCCGGACGTGGTGCGCGCGACGACCAGGGTGGCCTCGCCGGACCAGACACTGCGGTCCGCGGCGACCAGCTCGACGTGCAGCTCAGCAGCCAAGGGTGGCTCCTCGGGTCACCACCCGGCCGTTCATGCCGGGTGTTGGGTCAATTCTACGGGGCGTGGTGAGGGGGGCGAGACGCACCCGCCCCCCTCGGTGAGCCATGGGCTCAGGAGACGCCGAGCTCCTTGGCGTTGGCCTTGAGGTCCTCAATGCCACCGCACATGAAGAACGCCTGCTCCGGGAAGTGGTCGTACTCACCGTCGGCGATCGCGTTGAACGCGGCGATCGACTCGTCGAGCGGAACGTCCGAACCGTCCACGCCCGTGAACTGCTTGGCGACGTGGGTGTTCTGGGACAGGAAGCGCTCGATGCGACGGGCGCGGAAGACCGTGAGCTTGTCCTCCTCGCCGAGCTCGTCCATACCGAGAATGGCGATGATGTCCTGGAGGTCCTTGTACTTCTGCAGGATTCCCTTGACCCGCATGGCGGTGTCGTAGTGGTCCTGCGCGATGTAACGCGGGTCCAGGATCCGGGACGTGGAGTCCAGCGGGTCCACGGCCGGGTAGATGCCCTTCTCGGAGATCGGACGGGAGAGAACCGTCGTCGCGTCGAGGTGGGCGAAGGTGGTGGCCGGGGCCGGGTCGGTCAGGTCGTCCGCGGGGACGTAGATCGCCTGCATCGAGGTGATCGAGTGACCGCGGGTCGACGTGATGCGCTCCTGCAGCAGACCCATCTCGTCGGCCAGGTTCGGCTGGTAACCCACCGCGGACGGCATACGGCCGAGCAGGGTGGACACCTCGGAGCCGGCCTGGGTGTACCGGAAGATGTTGTCGATGAAGAAGAGCACGTCCTGCTTCTGCACATCGCGGAAGTACTCCGCCATGGTCAGACCGGCCAGCGCCACACGAAGACGCGTGCCCGGCGGCTCGTCCATCTGACCGAAGACAAGCGCCGTCTTGTCGATGACGCCCGATTCCTGCATCTCCTCGATGAGGTCGTTGCCCTCACGGGTACGCTCACCGACGCCCGCGAACACCGACACACCGTCGTGGTTGTTGGCGACGCGGTAGATCATTTCCTGGATCAGAACGGTCTTGCCGACACCGGCACCACCGAACAGACCGATCTTTCCACCCTTGACGTACGGGGTGAGAAGGTCGATGACCTTGACGCCGGTCTCGAACATCTCGGTCTTGGACTCGAGCTGGTCGAAGTTGGGCGCCTTGCGGTGGATCGGCCAGCGCTCGGTGACCTCGGCCTCGGCCTCGGGCTTGTTCAGGATCTCACCGAGGGTGTTGAACACCTTGCCCTTGGTGACCTCGCCGACCGGGACCGTGATGCCGTTGCCCGTGTCGGTCACCGGGGCCTGGCGGACCAGACCGTCGGTGGGCTGCATCGAGATCGCGCGGATCACGCCGTCGCCGAGGTGCTGTGCGACCTCGAGCGTCAGCTTCTTGAGCTTGCCGTCCTCGGCCGGGTCGGCCACCTCGACGGTCAGCGCGTTGTAGATCTCCGGCATCGCGTCGACGGGGAACTCCACGTCGACGACCGGGCCGATGACCCGGGCGACGCGGCCCGTGGCAACGGCCGTCTCAACTGTGGTCGTCATTACTTGTCACTCCCCGCGGTCGCGTCGGCCAGCGCACTGGCACCACCGACGATCTCGCTGATTTCCTGGGTGATTTCGGCCTGGCGGGCCGCGTTGGCAAGCCGGGAGAGGCTCTTGATGAGATCTCCGGCGTTGTCGGTGGCCGACTTCATCGCACGGCGGCGGGCAGCGTGCTCGGAAGCAGCGGCCTGCAGCAGTGCGTTGTAGATCCGGCTCTCGACGTACCGCGGAAGCAGGGCGTCGAGGACGTCCTCCGCCGACGGCTCGAAGTCGAAGAGCGGCAGGATCTCGCCCTTGCCCTCTTCTTCCTTCGTCGTGTCGAGGCTGAGCGGCAGCATCCGGTTGTCCACCGGGTTCTGCGTCATCATCGACACGAACTCCGTGAAGACGATGTGCAGCTCGTCCACGCCGCCCTCGGCGGTCTCCTGGGTGACCGCTTCGATCAGCGGGGCCGCAGCCCGCTTCGCATCCGCGTACGTCGGGCTGTCGGTGAAGCCGGTCCACGAGTCCGCGATCTTGCGCTCACGGAAGCCGTAGTAGGCGACACCCTTGCGGCCGATCACATAGGTGACGACCTCCTTGCCCTCACCGCGCAGACGCTCGGTCAGTCGCTCCGCCGCCTTGATGGCGTTGGCGGAGTAACCGCCGGCCAGACCGCGGTCGCTCGTGATGAGCAGGATCGCGGCCCGGGCCGGAGCGTCTGCCTCGGTGGTCAGCGGGTGCTTGGTGGTGGAGCCGGTCGCCACCGCGGTCACCGCACGGGTGAGCTCGGTCGCGTACGGCGTCGACGCCGCCACCTGGCGCTGCGCCTTGACGATGCGCGAAGCGGCGATCATCTCCATCGCCTTGGTGATCTTCTTCGTGGCGGTGACGGAGCGAATGCGGCGCTTGTAAACGCGAAGCTGAGCGCCCATCGATCAGCCCTCGCCCAGGAGCTTGCCGTCCGAGGTCTCGAACTGCTGCTTGAAGGCGGCCACCGCGTCGGCGACCGACTGCAGCGTGTCGTCGGACATCTTGGCGCCCTCGGCGATGCTGGTCAGGAGGTCCTTGCGCTCACGGCGCAGGTACTCCAGCAGCTCGCTCTCGAAGCGACGGATGTCCTCGACCGGGACGTCGTCCATCTTGCCGGTGGTGCCGGCCCAGATGGAGACGACCTGCTCCTCGACCGGGTACGGCTGGTACTGCGGCTGCTTCAGCAGCTCGACCATGCGCTTACCGCGCTCCAGCGACGCCTTCGAAGCCGCGTCCAGGTCGGAACCGAAGGCGGCGAACGCCTCCAGCTCGCGGTACTGGGCGAGGTCGACACGGAGTCGGCCGGAGACCTGGCGCATCGCCTTGTGCTGGGCGGAGCCACCGACACGGGAGACCGAGATACCGACGTTCAGGGCCGGACGCTGGCCGGCGTTGAACAGGTCGGACTCAAGGAAGCACTGGCCGTCGGTGATGGAGATGACGTTGGTCGGGATGAACGCCGACACGTCGTTCGCCTTGGTCTCGACGATCGGGAGGCCCGTCATCGAACCGGCGCCCATCTCGTCGGAGAGCTTCGCACAGCGCTCCAGCAGACGCGAGTGCAGGTAGAAGACGTCGCCCGGGTAGGCCTCGCGGCCCGGCGGACGGCGCAGCAGAAGCGACACGGCGCGGTAGGCGTCGGCCTGCTTCGAGAGGTCGTCGAAGATGATCAGGACGTGCTTGCCCTGGTACATCCAGTGCTGGCCGATGGCCGAACCGGTGTACGGCGCCAGGTACTTGAAGCCGGCCGGGTCGGACGCCGGGGCGGCGACGATGGTCGTGTACTCGAGCGCGCCGGCCTCTTCCAGGGCACCACGCACGGAGGCGATGGTGGAACCCTTCTGACCGATGGCGACGTAGATGCAGCGCACCTGCTTGTTCACGTCGCCCGAGCGCCAGTTGTCGCGCTGGTTGATGATCGTGTCGACGGCCAGAGCGGTCTTACCCGTCTGACGGTCGCCAATGATCAGCTGACGCTGGCCGCGGCCGATCGGCACCATGGCGTCGACGGCCTTGTAGCCGGTCTGCATCGGCTCGTGCACCGACTTACGGACCATGACGCCAGGGGCCTGCAGCTCGAGGGCGCGTCGGCTGTCGGTCGCGATCTCGCCGAGACCGTCGATCGGGTTGCCGAGCGGGTCGACGACGCGGCCGAGGTAACCCTCGCCGACGCCGACGGAGAGCACCTCACCGGTGCGCTGCACCGGCTGGCCCTCTTCGATGCCGCTGAACTCGCCGAGGACGATCGCACCGATCTCGCGCTCCTCGAGGTTGAGGGCGAGACCGAGGGTGCCGTCCTCGAACTTCAGCAGCTCGTTCGCCATGGCCGAGGGAAGACCCTCGACCTTTGCGATGCCGTCGCCGGCAACGCTGACCGTACCGACCTCCTCGCGCGAGGCCGCGTCCGGCTTGTACGACTGGACAAAGTTCTCCAGCGCGTCCCGGATCTCCTCCGGCCGGATCGTGAGCTCCGCCATCTGGGTTCCCTGCTCTCCTTGTTGGGCCCGAAGTTTCTTAAGGGGGTCTGGGGGCCGACCCCCAGGAATCTTCTGCAATTTCTGCACGGCCCAACCGGGCCGCTGGTCTTGCTCTGTTCTGTTGCTGCGCTGCGCTCGTCAGCCGGCCATGCGACGGGTTGCCTCGTCGAGGCGCTCCGCGATGGTGCCGTTGATGACCTCGTCACCGACCCGCACCACGATCCCGCCGAGGACCGTGGGGTCCACATCGAGATTCAGGTGCATCGGCCGTCCGTAGATCTTCGCCAGTGCGGCGCCGAGACGCTGCTTCTGCTGATCGCTCAGCGGCACTGCCGAGGTGACCACGGCGACCATGCGGTCCCGGCGCTCCGCGGCAAGCTTGGAGAGGGACTCGAGTCCCGCTTCCAGGCTACGTCCACGCGGCTGGGTGACAAGCCGCACGACGACGCGCTCGGTGGTGGGCCGTGCCTTGCCGCCGAGCAGGCTGTGCAGCAGCTCGCTCTTGGCGGCGACGGACGCGGACCGGTTGGTGAGCGCGGCGCGCAGCTCCTTGTCGGAGGCGACGATCCGGCCGAACCGGAACAGCTCGTCCTCGACGTCGTCGAGGTCCCCGCTGCGCTGGGCGGCGGTGAGGTCTGCGGTGTTCGCCAGTTCCTCGACCGAGTCGACCAGGTCACGCGACTGCGACCAGCGGGAGCGGACCATGCCGGAGATCAGGTCGACGGTCTCGCCGCCCACCTGACCGCGCAGCAGCCGTCCGGCCAGCTCGGCCTTGGCCTCGCCGGCCTGCGACGGGTCGGTGAGGACCCGCCGCAGTGAGACCTCGCGCTGGAGCAGCGCCGTTACGGCAGCCAGCTCCTCGGCGAGCTTCGCCGCGTCGACCGACGTGTTGTCGGTCAGCGCGTCGAGACGCTCACGTGCGGCAGCCAGTGCCTCGCGGCTCGCGCCGTTCATCGGACAGCCTCGGCCTTCGCCTCGAGCTCGTCGAGGAAACGGTCGACGGTGCCGCTCTGCCGGGCGTGGTCCTCGAGGGACTCGCCGACGAGCTTGCCGGCCAGGTCGGTGGCGAGCTTGCCCACGTCCTGACGCAGCGCGGAAGCCGCAGCCTTGCGGTCGGCCTCGATCTGGGCGTGGCCGGCAGCGATGATCTCCTCGCGCTGCCGCTGGCCTTCCGCCCGCATCTCCTGCAGGATCACGGCGCCCTGCTCCTGCGCCTCCTGGCGCAGGCGCGCGGCCTCGTGGCGGGCCTCGGCGAGCTGAGCCTTGTACTGCTCAAGCACGCTCTGGGCCTCGGTCTGGGCCGCATCGGCCTTTTCGATACCGCCTTCGATGGCCTCGCGGCGCTCTTCCAGAACCTTGTTGATGTTCGGGAGGAGCTTCTTGGCGAGGAAGCCGAAGACGATGAGGAAGGCGATGAGACCGATGACGAGCTCAGGGATCGGCGGGATGAGCGGGTTTTCCGCCTCTTCGGCCGCGAGCTGAACCAGGGGGTTCACATCAGTGCCTTTCGTCTCGGTTTACTGTCCGTCGGCCTGAAGATCAGGAGCTGTAGACGAACGGCATGACCAGACCGATCAGGGCGAGCGCCTCACAGAAGGCGAAGCCGAGGATCTGGTTGGCGCGGATGAGGCCGGCGGCCTCGGGCTGGCGGGCGAGGGCCTGGGTGCCGTTACCGAAGATGATGCCGACGCCGACGCCGGGGCCGATGGCGGCGAGGCCGTAACCGATGGAGCCGAGAGCCTTCAGGTCGCCGGTGACAGCGGCGAGGGTCTGGGACATGCCAGTCTTCCTTCTCTTTCAAGGACCGGTGGGGGTTGGCCACCGGACGAATAAGGCGGAGCGCGAGATGCTCAGTGGTGCTTGGCGAGCGCGCCCTGGATGAAGGTGCAGGTCAGGAGTACGAAGACGTACGCCTGAAGCGCCTGGACAAAGAGCTCGAACGCGGTCATCACGATGACCATCACGAACGAGACGCCGGCGTAAGCGATACCGATGCCGTTGAGCAGGTACCAGCTGGCGATCGTGAACAGCAGCAGGAGGGTGTGACCGGCGAACATGTTCGCGAAGAGTCGCACCGCGTGGGTGAAGGGGCGGACCAGCAGGTTCGAGAAGAACTCGATGAGCATGGCCAGCGGGAGCACCGCGCCGAGCGACTTGTCGTAGCCGGTGATGTTCTTGAGGGCGCCCACGAATCCGTGCCGCTTGAAGGTCAGGCTGACCCACAGGATGTACACGATCACGGCCAGCACGATCGGGTACGAAATGATCGACGTCACCGGGAACTGAGCGACCGGGATGATCGACCAGAGGTTCATCATCCAGACGAAGAAGAACAGCGAGACAACGAGCGGGACGTACTTCTCGCCCTCACGCTTGCCGATCGTCTCGTAGACGATGCCGCGACGGATGAAGTCGTAGCCGCTCTCGGCAACCATCTGCAGCTTGCCCGGGACGACCTTCGGCTTACGGAAGGCGGCCCAGAAGAAACCGACGATGATGATCGAGCCGAGCAGGGCCAGCAGCATCGGCTTGTTGAAGTACAGGTTGCTGTCCGCGTCGCCCCAGAGGGGCTCGAACAGGAACGAGTGCAGGCCGGGTGCCGGGAAACCACAACCGTCGAAGATGTGGCAATCGGTCTCGAAGGCGAGCACCTGTGTCGGGTCAGCACTCACCGCGGGCTCCTTCAGCGTGGCGCATAGGTACGGCAACCTCGTTGTGTCGGCGCGGCGCGCAGCCGCGGTTCGGCACTGGACTGGTGTTACGGATGTGTGAGCGGCAGTCAGGCATTGAGCCTCGCGATCGAGCAGGCGTCAGCTCACATGCCCGCGCCCGCAGTGCCGCAGTTGGAACCGGACGATAGCAGGGTCCTGGACTTGCACTTATTCCGCCCCTACCCTTCACGTCTTCGACCCCGTGTTCTTGGGCTTTTCGCCCTTGTCGGACTCGGGTTCGACGTAAAGGATCTTGGCCTTCATGTGCGCACGCGCCTGTGCGCCGATCCACACGAGGGTCGTCACGACCAGCGTGATCGCGAAGGCCTTCGGGTTGAACAGCGTGGTGTTCTTGAATGCGGCGACAAAAATGAACAGCAGGAGAAGCTGAGCCGTATACAACATCAGCCCCATCGCCTGGAACAGGTGAGGCAGGGACCTCGCGGTCCGTTGCAGGACCATGAGTCCGATCCCCATGAAGAGGATCACCACGATCGTCGCAACGACCGCACCCAGGGCTCCCTTGCCACCGGCAACGCCACCGCTGATGGCGGCGGCAACAGCGCCGGCGACAGCGGTGGGTACGGCGGTCTGGAGGAGAGTCCGGGCGTCGTTGGACGGCATGGCGGCAGCTCCGCTTGCAGGGGGTGGGCAGTGTGTCGTCATGGACGAGCGTAGGCCCGGTCCGAGTCGATGCCTCGGGCCGAGGGACCGTGCTACTCAGATCCTTCGGCTCTGTCACCGGGCTTCGTGAACGGTATCACAAACTATTTGATGAGGTCTTTACCAAGAAAGTGTGCTTGCCGTCACACATGAGAGTGAATCTGCGCGTGTGAGCAAGACAACTCAATACATTGTCTGGTAATGCCCCTCGATGACCGAATCGTCAGTGCGAGGAATCGGCCTTATCTCTGTCCGAAAAACGCGAACGGGGGCCGATGGCAGTCGCCCCGTTGACGCCGGAGACTCCCACGACGATCGGGACCCGCTCCTGGAGCTCGTGCCCCTCCTGCCCCATCTGCGTTTCCAGTAGCCCCTGTTGGGCCTCGTGCGCAGATGAAGGTTCCGCCTCGGGCACCTCGCCCTTGCTGCTGCGACGACGGTAGCGGGGCGGTACGAAGCGTTCCGCCCAGTACGGCGCCCGCGGGGTGAAGCGGGGCATCAGCAGCAGTACAAGGCCCAGCGCGCTCAGCCCCATGACCACCAGCACGATCCACAGGGACGCCGAGTGCACGGAGTAGCCGACCGCGCCGAAGGCGATCAGGGCCGACCAGAAGTACATGATCAGCACGGACCTGCTGTGCGAATGGCCGATCTCCAGCAGCCGGTGGTGCAGATGGCCCCGGTCCGCCGCGAACGGCGACTGCCCATTCCACGTACGCCGCACGATCGCCAGCACCAGGTCGGCGGCCGGGATCGCGATGATGGTCAGCGGCAGCAGCAGCGGGATGAAGACCGGCAGCATCGCGTGGGTGGCCTCGCGCTCACTGCCGGCGAAGAGCTTCATCGTGTCCGGGTCGACCTGCCCGGTGACCGAGATCGCACCGGCCGCCAGCACCAGCCCGATCAGCATCGACCCCGAGTCGCCCATGAAGATCCGGGCCGGATGCATGTTGTGCGGCAGAAAGCCCAGGCACATGCCCATCAGGATCGCCGTGAAGAGCGTCGCGGGGGCCGCCGCCTCGATCATGTGCCCGTACCAGAGGCGGTACGTGTACAGGAAGAACGCGGCGGAGGCGATGCACACCATGCCCGCCGCGAGACCGTCCAGGCCGTCGACGAAGTTGACCGCGTTGATGGTGATGACGACCAGGGCGACCGTGAGCAGCGTTCCCTGCCACTGGGTGAGCGCGACGGTGCCGACACCGGGGATCGGCAGCCACAGAATCGTCAGGCCCTGGATGACCATGACCGCGGCGGCGATCATCTGCCCGCCGAGCTTGATCAGTGCGTCGATCTCGAACTTGTCGTCCAGAACACCGATCAGCCAGATCAGCGCGGCCCCGGAGAGCAGCGCCCGCGGTTCGTTGGAGAGCTGGAAGACGCCGTCGAGGTTGTACAGATGGTCCGCGACGATCAGTCCGGCGCACAGTCCGCCGAACATGGCGATGCCACCGAGCCTCGGTGTCGGTTCTCGGTGGACGTCACGCGCACGGATCGCGGGCATCGCCCCGACCGCGATGGCGAACTTGCGCACCGGGCCGGTCAGCAGATAGGTAACCGCAGCCGTGACACAGAGCGTCAGCAGATAATCACGCACGGGCTGCCCCATAGATTTCGCCGGCCATCTCAGCCCACACCTTAACTACGTCGGGCTCATGGTTGAGGACACGAAGGCCGGACCGATGGTTGCACGGATCACGTCTACCCCGGATAGGGCGGATATTTCCGGGCCAGTTCCTGAACCTCCGCGCGAATGTCGCCCTCCTCACGCACCGCGGCTCCGAAGAGCACGGCCAGCCGTGCCATGTCGGCGTCGTCCATGCCCTGGGTGGTGACCGCCGCGGTACCGAGTCTGATGCCCCGGGCGTCCCCGTACGGAAGCGCGCAGGTGTCCAGCACCAGGCCCGCCCCGGCCAGCCGCGTGCGGGCAGTGGGTCCGTCGACGCCCAGCGGACCCGGGTCCGCGACGATCAGGTGGGTGTCCGTACCGCCCGTGGTGACCTCGAAGCCCTCGGCCTCCAGACCCGCGGCCAGCACCCGGGCATGGGCCACCACACGATGGGCGTACGCCGTGAACGCCGGAGTGGCCGCCTCCCCGAACGCGACGGCCTTCGCGGCGACCGTGTGCATCTGCGCGCCGCCCTGGGTGAACGGGAAGACCGCCCGGTCGATCCGCTCGGCCAGCTCCGCACCGCACAGGATCATCCCGCCGCGCGGACCGCGCAGCACCTTGTGCGTGGTCGCGCAGACCACGTCGGCGTACGGGACGGGACTCGGCGCCGCTCCCCCGGCGATCAGCCCCATCGGATGCGCGGCGTCGGCGATGAGATACGCGCCCACCTCGTCGGCGATCTCCCGGAACAGTTCGTAGTCGGGATGGCGGGGGTACGAGATCGAGCCGCTGACGATCGCCTTGGGGCGGTGCGCACGGGCCAGGGTGCGCACCTGTTCGTAGTCGATCAGGCCGCTCTCGGAGTCCACTCCGTAGCCGATGAACTCGAACCAGCGGCCGGAGAAGTTGGCGGGCGAGCCATGGGTGAGATGCCCGCCGTACGGGAGTCCCATCGCGAGCACCGTGTCGCCGGGGCGCAGCAGGGCCGCGTATGCGGCGAGGACGGCGGAGGATCCGGAGTGCGCCTGGACGTTGGCGTGTTCGGCGCCGAAGAGCGAGGTGGCCCGCCGGCAGGCGATGCGTTCGGCGGCGTCGGCCTGCTCGCAGCCGCCGTGGTAGCGGGCGCCGGGGTAGCCCTCGGCGTACTTGTTGGCGAGCGGTGAGCCGAGGGCGGCGAGGACCGCGGGCGAGGTGAAGTTCTCGGCGGCGATCAGCTGCAGGGTGCTCGACTGCCGGTGCAGCTCCTCCAGCAGCACGGCGGCGATCTCCGGGTCCTCCCGGAGCAGGGCGCCGAAATCCTGCGGCAGGGCGGCCTGGGCGGCGAAGGTGGGTGCGGCAGGAGTGGTGACCGGCATCTGACGGCTCCGGGCCTGGGGAGGGGTGCGCTGGCGTCAGCTCCAATGTAGGCCCGTGACGGGCCCCCTGCCTGCTGTGCGGCGACACCGTACACCCGTTGGGCCCCCTGTACCGGGCTCGTGTGTGCGGCCGTCAGAGTGGCGCAGGCGCAGGCGTCAGTGCGGGGCGGGTACGCCGGTCAGTGCGGTGACGACCGGGTCGAGGGCCTGGTTGATCTCGTCGCCGATGGACCGGAAGAACGTGATCGGGGCACCGTACGGGTCGTACACCTCGTCGGCGTCGGCGGTGGGGGCCAGCAGCCAGCCGCGCAGCGCGGCCGCGGCACGGACCAGTGCGCGGGCGCGCTCGACCACACCCTCGTCGCGCGGGTCGGGCAGCGTGGCGGGGTCTATGGCGCGGACCAGCCGGGTGAATTCCTTGAGGGTGAAGGTCCGCAGGCCGGCCGAGTGACCCATCGAGATCACTTGTGCCCGGTGGTCGCGGGTGGCGGTGAGCACCAGGTCGGCACGGATCACATGCTCGTCGAGCAGTTCCCGGCCGACGAAGCCGGTGGTGTCGGCGCCGAAGTCGGCGAGGACGATCTCGGCGTTGGCCTCCATGGGGGCGCCTTCGTGGCCCCAGGTGCCCGCACTCTCCACGATCAGTCCGCCGCTGAGCTGATCGCCGAGGCGGTCCACCAGGGCGTGCCGGGTCAGCCGCTCGGTGATCGGTGAGCGGCAGACATTGCCGGTGCTGACGTGGAGGATGCGGAAAGTGTCGGCCTGCCCCGCTATGCCACGCCCCTCAGGGGCGGTCAATTGGCCACCTCGAGGTCGGGTACCACCTTGCGGAGTTCCTCGACGGAGAGCGCACCGGCGCGCAGCAGTACGGGGACCTTGCCGGTCACATCGACGATCGACGAGGGCACGATGCCGGGCGTCGCCCCGCCGTCGAGGTAGACGGAGACGGAGTCGCCGAGCATCTCCTGGGCGGCGTCGCAGTCCTCGGGGGCCGGGTGTCCGGTGAGGTTGGCGCTGGAGACGGCCATCGGGCCGACCTCGGTGAGCAGCTCGATGGCGACCGGGTGCAGCGGCATCCGGATCGCGACGGTGCCGCGGGTGTCCCCGAGGTCCCACTGCAGCGACGGCTGGTGCTTGGCGACGAGCGTGAGGGCGCCGGGCCAGAAGGCGTCGACGAGTTCCCAGGCCTGCTCGGAGAAGTCGGTGACCAGTCCGTGCAGGGTGTTCGGGGATCCGATCAGGACGGGCGTCGGCATGTTGCGGCCGCGGCCCTTGGCGTCCAGCAGGTCGGTGACGCCCTCGGTACTGAAGGCGTCCGCACCGATCCCGTACACGGTGTCGGTGGGCAGCACGACCAGTTCGCCGCGGCGGACGGCCGACGCGGCCTCACGCAGACCCGTCGTACGGTCGGTCGCGTCGTTGCAGTCGTATCGCCGTGCCATCAGCCGGCCTCCTCAAGCGTGTACGGGTATGGCGGGTACGGGTCGTGCGGGTGGTGGCCGCCGGTCACGGCATGGCCTTGCGGGCCGTGGCGAACCGCGGCCGGTTGTTCAGGTCGGGATGGTCGGCCGCATCGGCCCAGCCGCGTTCCTCCGTGAAGATCCACGGCACCTGGCCGCCCTGGGTGTCGGCGTGCTCGATGACGACGAGGCCACCGGGGCGCAGCAGGCGGTGCGCGGTGCGTTCGATGCCGCGGATGGTGTCGAGGCCGTCCTCGCCGGAGAAGAGGGCCATCTCCGGGTCGTGGTCACGGGCCTCGGGTGCCACGTACTCCCATTCGGTGAGCGGGATGTACGGCGGGTTGGAGATGACCAGGTCGACCTGGCCGTCCAGCTCGGGAAGGGCCGTGAGCGCGTCTTGGTGGTGGACGGTGACCCGCGACCCCTCGGCGTTCTTCCTGGTCCACTTCACGGCGTCGTCGGAGAGCTCGACGGCGTGCACGCGCGAGCGGGGAACCTCCTGCGCCATGGCCAGGGCGATGGCGCCCGATCCACTGCAGAGGTCGACGATGAGCGGCTCGACGACATCCATCGCGCGGACGGCGTCTATCGCCCAGCCGACGACCGATTCGGTCTCCGGGCGGGGGACGAAGACACCGGGTCCGACCTGGAGCTCCAGGTAGCGGAAGAAGGCGCGTCCGGTGATGTGCTGCAGCGGTTCGCGGGCCTCGCGGCGGGCGATGGCCTCCCAGTAGCGGGCGTCGAAGTCGGCGTCCGGCACATGGTGCAGCTCGCCCCGCTTGACGCCGTGCACGAAAGCGGCGAGCTCCTCCGCGTCGAATCGCGGTGAAGGCACACCGGCGTCGGCCAGCCGCTGGGTGGCCTGGGCCACCTCGGCGAGCAGCAGGTTCATCGCGGTTCTCCGTACGGGGTTACGGGCGGGGCGGGCTTGGGCTTATGCGGCGGCGAGCTTGGCGGCGGAGTCGGCGTCGACACATGCCTGGATCACGGAATCCAGGTCGCCGTCGAGCACCTGGTCCAAGTTGTACGCCTTGAAGCCGACGCGGTGGTCCGAGATCCGGTTTTCCGGGAAGTTGTACGTACGGATCTTCTCGGAACGATCGACCGTACGCACCTGGCTGCGTCGTACGTCCGAAGCTTCCTGCTCGGCGGCTTCCTGGGCGGCCGCGAGCAGTCGCGAACGCAGGATGCGCATGGCCTGCTCCTTGTTCTGGAGCTGGCTCTTCTCGTTCTGGCAGGAGGCGACGACGCCGGTCGGCAGGTGGGTGATGCGGACCGCCGAGTCCGTGGTGTTGACGGACTGGCCGCCGGGGCCCGAGGAGCGGTAGACGTCGATACGGAGGTCATTGGCGTGGATCTCGACGTCGACCTCCTCGGCCTCGGGTGTGACGAGCACACCGGCGGCCGAGGTGTGGATACGGCCCTGGGACTCGGTGGACGGCACCCGCTGCACGCGGTGCACCCCGCCCTCGTACTTCAGCCGGGCCCACACTCCCTGGCCGGGCTCGGTGGCGCCGTTGCCGCCCTTGGTCTTCACGGCGACCTGGACGTCCTTGTAGCCGCCGAGCTCGGACTCGGTGGAGTCGATGATCTCGGTCTTCCAGCCGACACGCTCGGCGTAGCGCAGATACATCCGCAGCAGATCGCCGGCGAACAGCGCGGACTCGTCGCCGCCCGCGCCCGCCTTGATCTCCAGGAGCACGTCCTTGTCGTCGCTGGGGTCGCGCGGGACCAGGAGGAGGCGGAGCTTCTCGGTGAGCTCTTCGCGCTGCTTCTCCAGATCCTTTACCTCGGCGGCGAAGTCGGGGTCGTCGGCGGCGAACTCGCGCGCCGTCTCGATGTCGTCCCCGGCCTGCTTCCAGGAGCGGTACGTGCCGACGATCGGGGCCAGCTCGGCGTAGCGCTTGTTGAGCCTGCGCGCGTTGGCCTGGTCGGCGTGGACCGCCGGGTCCGCGAGCTTCTTCTCAAGATCGGCCTGTTCGCCGATCAGTTCCTCGACCGCCTCGAACATCTTCGGGCTCCTGGTTTCTTCACTCAAACGTGCCTGCTGGACGGCGTGATGCTGTCCGGGCCCGGGTACGCGGACGGCCCGCACCCCGGGCCGGAAAAAAACGCCGGTCTCGGCGCCCCCGGGAAGAGGGCGCCGAAAACCGGCGCAGTGGCTCGCTACTTGCTGGCGGAGCCGGCAGCCTTGCCGAAGCGGGCCTCGAAGCGGGCCACGCGGCCACCGGTGTCGAGGATCTTCTGCTTGCCCGTGTAGAACGGGTGGCACTCGGAGCAGACGTCGGCGCGGATGCTGCCGCCGTCGATGGTGCTCCGGGTCGTGAACGACGCGCCACAGGTGCAGCTGACCTGCGTCTCGACGTACTCGGGGTGGATGTCGCGCTTCAAGGGTTTCTCCTAGGTTCGGGAGGGCGCCGGGTCGTACGCGCGGATTGCGCGTCCGTGAACCGGGGCCGACGTACCAGTCTGCCAGGACCGGCCGTATCTCCCAAAACCGGGGGCGGGCCGCAACTATTCCCGGCCCGCCCTGTCACTGGACGACGCTGCCCGCGACGCCCTTGTCGCCCGCCGACTTCTCGGTGGCGGAGGCGGGGATGGCCTTGTCGTGCTTGAGCGCCGCCCACACCTGCTGGGCGGATTCCTCCAGCGGTACGACGCGGTTCGGGTCGGCCGGGTCGTACTGCACGGGCAGGGTGACCATGTGGACGTTGTTCGAGCCGAGCCCCTTGAGGCCGTTCGCGAAGCCGGTGAGCTGCTTGACCGAACCCAGGTCCGAGTCGGTGGTGACGGCCTTTGTCGCCGTGTCCGCGAGGTCGAAGAGAGTCTTCGGATTCGAGAACACCCCGACGCTCTTGGCCTGTTCCATCAGCGCCTTGATGAACGCCTGCTGGAGCTGGATGCGGCCGAGGTCGCTGCCGTCGCCGACGCTCTTGCGGGTGCGGACGAGGCCCAGCGACTGCTCGCCGTCGAGCGTGTGGGTGCCGGGTTCGAGATTCAGATGGCTCTTGGAGTCGTTGATCGCCTTGGTGGTGGTGATCTCCACGCCGCCGAGCTCGTCGATGAGCTTCTTGAAGCCGGTGAAGTCGACTTCGAGGTAGTGGTCCATGCGGATGCCGGACATGGACTCGACGGTCTTGACCGCACAGGCCGGTCCGCCGACCTCGTACGCCGTGTTGAACATCGCGCGCTGCTCGCCCGCGACGCTCTGCCCCGTGGTGTCACTGGTGCAGTCGGGGCGGGTGATGAGGGTGTCGCGCGGGATGGAGACGACGGAGGCGCTCTTGTGGCCCTCGTTGATGTGCACGACCATCGCGGTGTCGGAACGGGCCGTGCCCTCGTCGGCGCCGTACTTCGAGTTCGCGCCGGAGCGGGAGTCCGAACCGAGCACGAGGATGTCCTCGGAGCCGTTGTCGACGTTGTCGGGGCGGTTCTTTCCGAGCGCCGCGTTGATGTCGACGGCCTTGAGATTGCCGTTGAGCTTGAAGTAGGCGTATCCGAGCCCGCCGCCACCCACGACCACGGCACCGGCCAGGGTCCAGGCGGCGATCACCGTCGCCCTGCGGCGACGGGAAGGCCTCTTCCGGCGTTTGCCGGTGGGGCGTATTCGGCCGCCGCTCCCGCTCTGCTCGGTCATCCGTCTCCTTCTGTCGTCAGCTTCTCCCGGCCAGGGCCTGTTCTGCCCTGATCCGCCGGGCAGGCCCTGGCCCCTGCAGCGGTGTTCGGGCACTGGTTTTGTCGGCTTTGGCGACTTGTTGTCACTTCGTACGACGTCGCGGCACGAAGAAGGGTTGCACAGCGACCTGTCACGTCCACGTGAGAACAAAAGGGACGTGCGACCTCGATGAACAGCTGGTGATCCCGCGCTCACCTGCGGTTTCTTGCCAGGTACAGACATCGTGGTGACCTCTGTCGTCATGGCGGTTGTGTGGCGAAGGTCTCGGATCGGTCGAAAGGGTCGAATCGACTGCGTCACATTCGCGGGCCCTACGACGCAGGGCCGCCCCCGCCACCGGAGTGACGAGGGCGGCCCTGTGATTCAGCCGATCCGGGTACGACGTCAGTCGTTGCCGTTGCCCGGAGCCGGCGTCGTCTTCTGGATCTGGAGCAGGAACTCCGCGTTGGACTGGGTCTTCTTCATCCGGTCCAGGAGGAGCTCGATCGCCTGCTGCTGGTCGAGCGCGTGCAGCACCCGGCGCAGCTTCCAGACAATGGCCAACTCGTCACTGCCGAGCAGGATTTCTTCCTTACGGGTGCTGGACGCGTCGACGTCCACCGCCGGGAAGATGCGCTTGTCCGAGAGCTTCCGGTCGAGCTTGAGCTCCATGTTGCCGGTGCCCTTGAACTCCTCGAAGATCACCTCGTCCATGCGCGAGCCGGTCTCGACGAGCGCGGTGGCCAGGATGGTCAGCGAACCGCCGTCCTCGATGTTGCGCGCGGCACCGAAGAAGCGCTTCGGCGGGTACAGCGCGGTCGAGTCGACACCACCGGACAGGATGCGGCCGGATGCCGGGGCCGCGAGGTTGTACGCACGGCCGAGGCGGGTGATCGAGTCCAGCAGGACGACCACGTCGTGACCCAGCTCGACGAGACGCTTGGCGCGCTCGATGGCCAGCTCGGCGACGGTGGTGTGGTCCTCGGCGGGACGGTCGAAGGTCGAGGAGATGACCTCGCCCTTCACCGACCGCTGCATGTCGGTGACCTCTTCCGGACGCTCGTCGACCAGGACGACCATCAGGTGGCACTCGGGGCTGTTGACCGTGATCGCGTTGGCGATCGCCTGCAGGATCATGGTCTTGCCGGTCTTCGGCGGGGCCACGATCAGGCCTCGCTGGCCCTTGCCGATCGGTGCGACCAGGTCGATGATCCGCGTCGTCAGGACGTTGGAGTCCGTCTCCAGACGGAGCCGGTCCTGCGGGTAGAGCGGGGTCAGCTTCTGGAACTCCGGGCGGCCTCGGCCGGTTTCGGGCGCCATGCCGTTGACCGAGTCGAGGCGGACCAGCGCGTTGAACTTCTCGCGACGCTCGCCGTCCTTGGGCTGGCGCACCGCACCGGTGACGTGGTCACCCTTGCGCAGGCCGTTCTTGCGGACCTGGGCGAGCGAGACGTACACGTCGTTCGGGCCCGGCAGGTAGCCGGAGGTCCGGATGAACGCGTAGTTGTCGAGGATGTCCAGGATGCCCGCGACGGGGATCAGGACGTCGTCGTCGGAGACGGGAACCTCGCTGGCGAAGTCCTCGCGGCCACGGCGGCCACGGCGGTCGCGGTAGCGGCCGCGACGACCGCGACGACCGCCTGCCTCGTCGTCGTAACCGTCGTCCTGCGGGCCGCCGCCCTGCTGACCCTGGCTCTGGCCCTGGCCCTGGCGCTGCTGGCGCTGGCCGCCCTGCTGGCCCTGGCCACCGCCCTGCTCGTCGCCCTTGCCGCGGCGATCGCGCTGACGGTCGCGGCGCTCCCCGCGCTCGCCGCGCTCCTGACGGTCGCCCCGCTGGCCCCGGTCCTGGCGGTCGCCCCGGCGGCCCTCGGCCGTGTCGGCGGCGGCTTCGGCCTTGGCGTCGGTGCGGTCGTCGCCCTTCGGCTCGGCCTGCGTCTCCGCCTTGGCCTCGGCGGCCGGCTTGCTCTCCGCCTTGCTCTCCGGGCTGCCCGCCTGAGCGGTCGCACGGCGCCGACGACGCTCACCCGTGGGCTGGTCGTCGCTGGCCGGCTGGCCGGGGATGTCGATCTGCTGCTGCGCGGCAGCCTTCTCGGCGGGCGCGGCGGCCGCGGACTCGTCCCCGGTGCGCGCCTTGGAGGTGGCACGGCGCTTCGGCTTGGTCTCGGCATCCGCGGCGGGCGCGGCGGCCTTGGGCGCGGCGGAGCTACCGGCCTGCGCCTCCTTGATGACCTCGATCAGCTGGCCCTTGCGCATCCGCGCAGTGCCCTTGATGCCGAGGCCGGACGCGACCTGCTGCAGCTCGGCCAGGACCATGCCGTCAAGGCCGGTGCCGGAGCGGCGGCGCCGTGCGGTGGTGCCAGTGGCAGCACCTTCGGCGGGCGCGGCGCTGTCGACGGTCTTGTCGGCAGTCACGCCCATCAGATCGGTGGTGTCGCTCACGAAGGGTCCTTCCCTGGAGCGGACGTCGGCCTTCTGGCTCGGCGACCGGTTGTGCTGTCCGACTGCGGTCTGTGATCTTGCGGATCGCGGACCGTGCCGGGGCGGTGGTCCGCCGGGTACGGCGGAGAGATGAAGGTGTGCAAAGGTCCGGCGCGAGCATCCCCCTGCTCGGCCCACTCCTGGACAAGCGAGGGGTGTCGTGCCGGTTCCGGAGCGTGCACGAAACTGCTCAGGCAGGCTGCTCAGGCAGTTGGGGAGGCTCCCGGAAGAAATGGTGGTCCCGGAAAGGGACACGAAGCAACGCGCCACATAGACGTCGGTTGCAGACTTGAGGTTAACACTACCGGCTCCAACAAACATTCCCCCTCTCACTCACCGGCAATCACTTCTCGGCTACGGGGCGAGCGGCAGCACACTCGCACCCGGGGCGTCGAGAGTGAGCCGATTGGCCGCCCATCCCTCGCCCGCCAGCTGTGCGACCTTGTCGGCCGCACCGTCCTCGGCCAGTGCGAGCACCGTCGGCCCGGCACCGGAGATGACTGCGGGGACGCCGTCGGCGCGCAGTCGGTTCACGAGTTCCACACTCTGCGGCATCGCCGGGGCTCGGTACTCCTGGTGCAGCCGGTCCTCGGTGGCGGTGAGCAGCAGCTCGGGGTGTCTGGTCAGGGCCTCGACGAGGAGCGCGGAACGGCCTGCGTTGAAGGCGGCGTCGACATGCGGGACCATGCGCGGCAGCAGTCCGCGGGCGGTCTCGGTCAGGACCGGCTTACTCGGGACGAAAACCACCGGAACGATGGAATCTGCGGGATCCATCCTGATGGCGCGGGCCGATCCGCCGTCCATCCAGGCAAGTGTGAACCCGCCGAGCAGGCAGGCCGCGACATTGTCGGGGTGGCCCTCGATCTCGGTGGCGAGCTCCAGCAGCGCGGCGTCGTCGAGCCGGGCGTCACCGCCGGTCGTCACGGCGCGGGCGGCGACGATGCCGGCACAGATGGCGGCGGAGGAGGAGCCGAGGCCGCGCCCGTGCGGGATGCGGTTGGCACAGACGATCTCCAGGCCGCGGGGCTGCCCGCCGAGCAGGTCGAAGGCCGTGCGCAAGGAGCGTACGAGGAGGTGGCTCTCGTCGCGGGGCAGCGTGTCCGCACCCTCACCCGCGATGTCGATGTGCAGTCCGGAGTCGGCCACGCGGACGACGACGTCGTCGTACAGCCCCAGCGACAGGCCGAAGGCGTCGAAACCCGGGCCCAGGTTGGCGCTGGTCGCAGGGACGCGCACCCGGACGGCGGCGGCTCGGAAGGCGGGACCGGCCATCGCTTAGACGACTCTCCTTGTGAGACAGCGGGGGTGGTGAAGCGTTTTCTCGATGCTGGCGGGAGGTCGTGGCGGCGGGGAGTGGGGTTCCGGGGAAGCCGACGGCCACAACGGCCCTTGCACCGCGGCAGATGCGGCGGGGCGGGTTGGGTACAGCTTATCGAAGGAAGGTTCTGTGGCGACATAGGGCGCACAGGAGGCGCACGATGCGTGTCGCCCGCCTCCTATGCGCTCTCCGCCCCGAAAAGGGGCGGTTGAGCTGGGTTCCTACCGACAGATGAACGGGGCTCCTGCCGGCGGTGGGCCGGGCCCCGCGGGCAGGGGTGCCGGGCTCTCACCGACAGCCGATCGGCCCGGCTCCCGCCGACCGGCCCCAGGGCTTACGCGAGGCCCAGCTTCTCGGCGGCGGTGGCCGCGTCCACCGGGACCGTGACCGGCTGCGGAGCGCCCGCGACGGCCCAGTCGGGGTCCTTGAGCCCGTTGCCGGTGACCGTGCAGACGATCTTCTGCCCCGGGTCGACCTTGCCCTCTTCGGCGGCCTTCAGCAGACCGGCGACGGACGCGGCCGAGGCGGGCTCGACGAAGACGCCCTCCCGGGAGGCCAACAGCCGGTAGGCGGCCAGGATCTGGCGGTCCGTCACCTCGTCGATGAAACCGCCCGATTCGTCCCGGGCGTCCAGCGCGTACTGCCAGGAGGCCGGGTTGCCGATCCGGATCGCGGTGGCGATGGTCGACGGGTCCTTGACGATCTCGCCGCGGACGATGGGCGCGGAGCCGGAGGCCTGGAAGCCCCACATGCGCGGGGTGTGCGTGGACATGCTGTCGCCCGCGTACTCCTTGTAACCCTTCCAGTACGCGGTGATGTTGCCCGCGTTGCCGACCGGGAGGACGTGGATGTCCGGGGCGTCGCCGAGTGCGTCGACGATCTCGAACGCGGCGGTCTTCTGTCCCTCGATACGGACCGGGTTGACCGAATTGACCAGCGCCACCGGGTAGTTGTCCGAGAGTGAGCGGGCCAGCGTCAGGCAGTCGTCGAAATTGCCGTCGACCTGGAGGATCTTGGCGCCGTGCACGAGCGCCTGGCCCATCTTGCCGAGCGCGATCTTGCCCTGCGGCACGAGGACCGCGCAGACCATGCCGGCCCGCACCGCGTACGCGGCGGCGGAGGCGGAGGTGTTGCCGGTGGAGGCACAGATGACGGCCTGTGCGCCCTCCTCCTTGGCCCGGGTGATCGCCATCGTCATACCGCGGTCCTTGAAGGACCCGGTGGGGTTGGCGCCCTCGACCTTGAGGTGCACCTCGCAGCCCGTGCGCTCGGAGAGGACCTGAGCGGGGACGAGCGGAGTACCGCCCTCACGGAGCGTGACGACCGGCGTCGTGCTCGTGACCGGAAGACGGTCCCGGTACTCCTCGATGATGCCGCGCCACTGGTGGGTGCCCTTGCTGGTCATGGGTCCTTACTCCCCTTCAACACGCATGATGCTGGCGACACCGCGCACGGTGTCGAGCTTGCGCAGCGCTTCGACGGTCGCCGAGAGGGCGGCGTCGGGCGCGCGGTGGGTGACGACGACGAGGGAGGCCTCGCCATCCTTGCCCTGCTGACGGACCGTATCGATCGATACGCCCTGTTCGGCGAAGACCGTCGCGACCTGGGCGAGTACGCCAGGCTTGTCGGCCACGTCGAGGCTGATGTGGTACCGCGTGACGACGTCGCCCATGGGGCTGACCGGCAGGCGCGTGTACGCGGACTCGCCGGGACCTGTGGCCTCGTTGAGTTTGTTGCGGCAGACCGCGACGAGGTCGCCGAGGACCGCGGAGGCGGTCGGCGAGCCACCGGCGCCGGGACCGTAGAACATGAGCTGTCCGGCCGCCTCGGCCTCGACGAAGACCGCGTTGTACGCCTCACGGACAGAGGCCAGCGGGTGGCTCAGCGGGATCATCGCCGGATGCACGCGCGCGGTGACGGACTGTCCGTCGGCGGCACGCTCGCAGATGGCGAGGAGCTTGACGGTGCAGTTCATGCGGCGGGCGGAGGCGATGTCGGCGGCGGTGACCTCGGTGATGCCCTCGCGGTGCACATCACCGATTCTGACCCGGGTGTGGAAGGCGATACCGGCGAGGATCGCGGCCTTGGCGGCGGCGTCGAAGCCTTCGACGTCGGCGGTCGGGTCGGCCTCGGCGTATCCGAGGGCGGTGGCCTCGTCGAGCGCCTCGGAGTATCCGGCTCCGCTCGTGTCCATCCGGTCGAGGATGAAGTTGGTGGTGCCATTGACGATGCCGAGGACCCGGTTGACCTTGTCGCCGGCGAGGGATTCGCGCAGCGGCCGTACGAGCGGGATGGCGCCGGCGACGGCGGCCTCGTAGTAGAGGTCCCGGCCGTACTGCTCGGCGGCGGCGTGCAGAGCGGCGCCGTCCTCGGCAAGCAGCGCCTTGTTGGCGGAGACGACGCTCGCGCCGTGCTCGAAGGCGGTGGTGATGAGGTTACGGGCGGGCTCGATGCCGCCGATGACCTCGATGACGACGTCGATGTCGCCCCGTTTGACCAGGGCGGTCGCATCGGTGGTGATCAGTGCGGGGTCGATCCCCTCCCGCACCTTGGAGGGCCGGCGGACGGCGACACCGGCGAGCTCGATGGGCGCGCCGATGCGCGCGGCGAGGTCGTCGGCGTGCGTCGTCATGATGCGCGCCACCTCTGAGCCGACCACTCCACAGCCCAGCAGCGCCACCTTCAGCGGACGCGTACGCATCATCCGACCTCGTTTCCTTTACATCTGATGTGTGGACCAGTCTCACTCACCGGACGGGAGTTTCTGCCACTCGTCCGGATCCTGAGACATCTATTTCATCAGCCGACATCGAGACGCAGGAGATCTTCCTCCGTCTCGCGCCGGACGATCACTCGCGCCTCCCCGTCGCGCACGGCGACGACGGGCGGGCGCAGGGCATGGTTGTAGTTGCTCGCCATGGAGCGGCAGTACGCACCGGTGGCGGGCACGGCGATCAGATCGCCGGGCGCCAGGTCGGACGGCAGGAAGGCGTCCTTGACCACGATGTCGCCGCTCTCGCAGTGCTTGCCGACGACACGCACGAGCATCGGCTCGGCGTCGGAGGTGCGCGACACGAGCGCGACGCTGTACTCGGCGTCGTACAGCGCGGTGCGGATGTTGTCCGACATGCCGCCGTCGACGCTGACATACGTACGCAGCCCCTCCAGGGGCTTGATGGTGCCGACCTCGTACAGCGTGAACGCGGTGGGGCCGACGATGGCGCGCCCCGGCTCGACGGAGATCCGCGGGGTGGCGAGCCCGGCCGCCTCACACTCACGGGTGACGATGTCGCCGAGCGCCTTGGCGATCTCGTGCGGCTCGCGCGGGTCGTCCTCGGAGGTGTAGGCGATGCCGAGACCGCCGCCCAGGTCGATCTCGGGCAACTCGATGCCGTGCTCGTCGCGCACCTCGGCGAGCAGCTGCACCACGCGCCGGGCGGAGACCTCGAAGCCGGCCATGTCGAAGATCTGCGAGCCGATGTGCGAGTGGATGCCGATGAGTTCGAGCCCGTCGAGGGTGAGCGCCCGGCGCACCGCCTCGGCGGCCTGTCCCCCGGCCAGCGCGATCCCGAACTTCTGGTCCTCGTGTGCGGTGGCGATGAACTCGTGGGTGTGCGCCTCGACGCCGACGGTCACCCGGATCTGTACGCGCTGCCGCTTGCCGAGCCGCTGCGCGATGTGCGCGACCCGGGCGATCTCCTGGAAGGAGTCGAGCACGATCCGCCCGACGCCGACGGTGACCGCCCGCTCGATCTCCGCGACGGTCTTGTTGTTGCCGTGGAAGGCGATGCGTTCGGCGGGCATACCGGCGTCCAGTGCGCAGGTCAGCTCTCCCCCGGAGCAGACGTCGAGGTTGAGCCCCTCTTCCTTGAGCCAGCGCACGATCGCCCGCGACAGGAACGCCTTCCCTGCGTAGAACACATCGGCGTCGCGTCCGAAGGCGTCGGCCCAGGCCCGGCAGCGGGCCCGGAAGTCGCTCTCGTCGAGGAAGTAGGCGGGGGTGCCGAACTCCTCGGCCAGTCGCGTCACTTCGATCCCGCCGACGGTGACCGCACCGTCCTCGTTGCGGGCGACGGTACGGGCCCAGACCTTCTCGTCCAGGACATTGAGATCGGCGGGCGGGGCCGTGTAGTGCCCCTCCGTCATGACATCGGCGTGGCGGGGCCCGGCGGGGTGTGCGGATCGGCTCATCGTGATGCTCTGCTCTCTCGGGTCTCTCAGAGGACTTCGGGTGCGCTGATGCCGAGCAGGGACAGGCCGCCTGCCAGCACCGTCCCGGCGGCTTCGGCGAGGGCGAGCCGGGAGCGGTGGGCGGCCGAGGGTTTCTCGTCACCGACGGGGAGCGGGGCGGCGCAGTCGTGGAAGTCGAAGAAAGCCTGCGCGAGCGCTTCCAGCTGCCGGGCGAGCCGGTCGGGCTCACGGTGGCGGGCGGCGGCGGCGAGCACACCGGGATGGTCTGCGAGGAGTGCACCGAGCACGGGCGCGTCCACGCTCTCCTCGTAGGCGCCACAGAACCCGAGCTGCTGAGCGTTCCGGCTCAAGGCCCGGGTCCGGGCGTACGCGTACCGCACCCGGAACAACGGATTGCTCTCCTGCTGCACGAGGAGCTCATCGCTCCCTGTGCACCGGGCCCGGTCGTGCGGGGCGGCCCGCAGCAGTGCCCAGCGCGCGGCGTCGCTCCCGAGCCGCGCGAAGAGATCGCGGTCCGCGGCGGGCACGGGCACCACATGCAGCGCCTCCCCGCCGGCCGCCCGCGCCCCGACTTCCGCCCCCTGAGACCGGAGCAGCCGCTCGACGGTCCCGGTGACGACACGGGCGCGCAGCTCCTCGACGGGTACGAACGAGGCGGATACACCGGCGAGGGCGTCCCCGTGCCCGTACTCGGTACCGCTCGCCTCAATGGCGCCGACAAGGACGGCCAGGCCGTCGTCACCGTCCAGGATGAAGTTCAGGAACCCGGGCCCGGTGACCTCGACACCACTGATCCCCGGTGCCCCCTGCACCCGCTCCCGAAGAATCTCGGCCACTTCCCTGGCCGACAGCGCGGCGGGCCCGGCCAGCTGGAGGGCGACGGCAGTGGCGTAGTCCCCGTGCCCGCCCGGCCGTGTCCGCTCCACTCGCACGCGCGCGGGCACGGGCGCGCGCAAGGCGTCCTCGTCGACCGCGCGACGCACGGCGTGCAGCACGGTCCTGGAGAGATCGGCGGGGGTCACAGGACAAGCGTATGGGAGGAAGGGGGGCACCCCGCGACCCGGTTTCGCCATGCGGTCACCCTGCGGCGCTCTCCGCCCTCCCGGCACCGTGTCTGCCGTCGACCGACGGCGGGTCCTCCCTGTCCATCAACTGCCGTACGAGCCGCACCAGCTCGCTCGGCTCGAAGGGCTTCGCCAGGAACGCATCGACGCCTGCGGCGACCCCGCTGTCCACCTCGTAAGGCGTACACGCACTGATGACCGCCACGGGCAGATGTCTGGTCCGCGGATCGGAACGCAATCTGGTGGCGGTCTGCAGACCGTCCAGCCGGGGCATGACGACATCGAGTGTGATCACGTCGGGACAGACCTGATGCACCAGATCCAGACACTCGACACCATCGGCCGCGGTCACGACCTCGAAGCCCTCAAGCTCAAGATTGACCCTGATCAACTGCCGGATGACCTTGTTGTCGTCGACAACAAGCACGCGGCCACAAGCCCCTGACACACTCCGAGAGTAGGCGGGGCGTAGGGGCTGCGTCCGGGTTTTGCCTATTTCCGACCCCGGACGAGTGGCGCAGGGGGTGGCCGAATACACCCAGGACCACCCCTACGGCCCCCTCTGCGCGGCCCGTACCGCCGCCTCCGACAGCACGGAAATACCTGTTCACGGACACCCTGCGGAAGCTGGTAGTGTTTCCTCCGTCGCCGCGTAACGCAGCGATACGCCCCCGTAGCTCAGGGGATAGAGCATCGGCCTCCGGAGCCGTGTGCGCAGGTTCGAATCCTGCCGGGGGCACTTCGATTGAAGTGCCTGAAGACCCCGTCACCAGCGGAAACGCTGAGGCCGGGGTCTTCGCGTATGCGCAGGCGTGTGCAACGCCGAGCGGCCCTGGGGCGAGGTCTGTGGACTATTCGCGGACAGGATCTTGGAGTGTCTGCCCAGGTCGAAGCGGCTGCCTCGGACGCGGGCACCGCCCGGCGTGCCAGTCCCGCTCCAGATCCGCTGCGTCGAATACGCTGCGAGGACGTCCAACCCGACGTCCTTGATATTGCGTACACACAACGGACTACCGCGCGGCGGCGGCTCTTCGCGTCGGCCCGGATGTCGCAACTGCCGAATGCGGGAAGGGGTGTGGCATGAGGTCCCCAGGCGTGCAGCTGCGGGAGATCACCGACGACAACCGGGATGCCGTTCGTGCCCTCCGCGTCCGACATGGCCAGAAGCAGTTCGTCGCCTCCGTGTCCAAGTCGCTCAAGGAGGCGACGAAGAAACCAGAGGCCAATCCCTGGTACCGCGCCCTGTACCGCGACGACGAGCCAGTCGGCTTCGTGATGCTGTCGTGGAAACCGCCGGCTGGTCCTTACAAAGGGCGGCACTTCATCTGGCGCCTCCTCGTCGACAAGCGGTACCAGGGGCGAGGGATCGGCCGAGAGGCGCTCACGCAGATCACCGCCCTGGTTCGCGCGGACGGCGCCACCGAGCTGCTGACCAGCTACGAGCCCGGCGACGGCGAACCGTGGCCCTTCTATCAGAAGTTCGGGTTCGAGCCCACCGGGGAGATCGACGACGGCGAGATCGTTCTGCGGCTCACCTTCCCCACTCGGTGAGCTCATACGGAAAGCGATCGCCCCCAGGTGAACACGGAACGCGACGCGGCAGGTGCGGCTGGCGACCAACGGCCGATGACGCGCGACTGAAACACGACGAAGCCCCCCGGTCAACGGCGTAGTGCATGCGAACCAGGGGATCCGCCGTACCCCGGAGCTCCGCCGCCACTTCCCCATTACCCATGACCTCGAAGCGCAGCAGCACCACGGACACGGCCCACAACTCCCCTACGGCGCCCTGCCATGTCTGTGTCTCGGCAACACCACCGAGATTCCTGGATGCCGCAGAGCGATGCTCCCGCCCTGCGGTTGAATGACCGTGTGTCACGGAAGACAGGATTCGACGAGAACGACCTGCGTGCGCTGGCCGGTTCGCGCTCCTTCGAGCGAGGCCAGGGATACGTGGATGCGGTGACTGCCATGGAAGTGGGCGACGGCTGGATCACGGCCACGGTTCATGGGACGGACGCGTACGCGGTGGAGCTGTCCCTCGGTGGACCCGGCAGGCTGGGTGGGGAGTGCGACTGCCCGTACGGCATGGAAGGCAACTTCTGCAAGCACCTGGTCGCACTCGGCCTGACCGCGCTCGGCGAGGCGGCTGAGCTGCCGCGGCAGCGCAGCCGAGCCCGGAGTCGGGCGCGGAAGCTGGACGTGTGGCTGGCCGGACTGTCCAGGGACGAACTCCTCGCCCTTGTCCGGGAACAGATCGCGGAGGACCGGCAGGTTCGCCGCCGCCTGGAACTGCGGGCGGCGAGCGCCGGCGGAGACCTGGAGGAGGTCCGTACCCGGATCCGTGAACTCCTCGATGTCACCCCCTTCGCGCGGTACGGATACGTCGAGTACGCCGATGCCCGCGCGTATGGCGAACAAGCCGCGCAGGCGGTGTCCGCGATCACCGCGCTGATCTCCACCGGGCGGGCCGAGGACGCGATCCACCTGTCGCGGGAGGCGCTGCAACTGCTGAGCGAGGCGCAGGACGGCATCGACGACTCCGACGGGCAGCTGAGCGAGGTCGGGGCCGCTCTCGCCGAAGCCCATCTCGAAGCGTGCCGTACGGCTCGTCCGGACCCGGACGAGACCGGGCGGTGGCTGGTCCGGCATGTGCTCAGTGACCTGGACGACCTGACCGGCATCGACCCGCTCGACTACGCGGATGTCCTCGGAGAGCAAGGCATGGTCACCGTACGGCAGCTGGCTGTCGAGGCGTGGCGCGGCAACCGCACCGGGTGGGCGGAGAAGTACCTGATGGAGCGGCTGGCCAGGGCGGGCAATGATGTGGACACCGTGGTCGCCGTTCACGCGGCAGACCTCGCACCCGACGGCAGCACCCACTTGGTCATCGCCCGCGAACTGGACACCGCGGGCCGGCCCGACGAGTCCCTCCGGTGGGCGGAGCGCGGCGTCGAGGAAGCGTCCGGCCCCGTCACTCCCAAGATCGCCTTGGTGGACTACCTCTGCGACCGTTACGCCCGCGCGGATCGGCTCTCCGACGCCGTCGCCCTGCGCCGCGTCGTCCTCGCCGCGCACCGTTCCCTGGCCGCGTACCAGCAGTTGCGTACGGTGGCACAGGCGGCCGGCTGTTGGCAGATGGAGCGCGAGCCGGCTCTCGCGCTGCTGCGGGCCGATGCACAACAGCGGCAGCAGTCCTGGTACGGCGGGCCTGTCCTGATCGACGCCCTGCTCGACGACGAAGACATCGCCACCGCCTGGCAGGCCGCGGCCGAGACCGGTGCCCACGACCGGCAGTGGCTCGCCCTCGCCGACCAGGCACGCGCCTCTCGTCCCTCCGATGCGCTCCGCGTCTACCTGCGCCTGGCCGAACCTCTTACGAAGCAGACCGGCAACACGGTCTACGAGCAACTGACCGGCCTGCTGTTGAGCATCCGCGACTGCCACCGCCACCTGGGCACCGAGGACGAGTTCACGTCGTACGTCGCTGCCCTGCGAGCCGCCCAGAGGCGCAAGCGGAATCTCATGCGGCTCCTCGACCAGCACGGCCTGTGACCCCGCCGGCCGCACGAACACCTGTGGGCACGGAGGACGGAATACCTCAGTCTGATGCGACGGACGAGCGACTGCCGGTCGGCTCGGGCCAGGCGGTCTACGGGTCCATGTCCTCCGAGCCGCCGGAACCGATCTGCTCCGCTCGCAGTGCCAGGTCCTGCAATACGTCGGCGGAGGTCACGTCCGTCTGCCCGGAGTCGTGCACCTGGGCCAGCATCGCGAAGGCCAGGGTGAAGGCGCCGACCAATTGCTCCACCGCGCCGCCGACCTCCCGGCCGACAAGGACCGCGACCTCTTCGATCGAGGCGTCCTCGGGGATCGTGATCCGGGGCATCGTCTCGTTCAGGAGCGCGGTCACCACGCTCGGATCGGTTTCCACATCGTCGCGGTCCACGTTCTCTTCGAGGAGCCGGCGGATCTCGCCCGCCTCCGTGAGGATTCCCACGACACGCTTCACCACTTCGCTCTGCTCCATCCAGTGAGCATAGGCGCGGTCCACTGCGACCTGCGGCCGGTCGGTCTTTCGTGCCGTCGCGCCTCCGCCGGGCCGGGGTCGGACCGGGGAACCGCAGGGGGCGGCCGAGCGTGCTCTCGTACAGGCAGGTGACGCGGCTGCTGGGCACCTCGGTCAGGTACGGTGACCGGCCCCGGTAATTCGATCAAAGAACCCTCATGGACACGGTGTTGACCGTAATAGTCGGTGTGATCGGCGCAGCGTTCTTCCTGCTGCCATCGCTGATCGCCTTCAACCGGAGCAGCGGGGATCGGTGGTTGGTCCTGGTCATCAATGTTGTCTTCGGCGCGACTCTCGTGGGCTGGGTTCTGGCCCTCTATCTGGCTCTGCGAAAGCCCAGGGTGTCCGCCGCGGCGTGATGTCCGTGCTCGCGAGCCGTATGGCGGGCCCGGCGGCTCAGCCGCCGGTGAAGTCGAGAGTGTCCGGGGGCAGATACCTTGAGGCCCTCTCCGGCCCCGATTCGTACGCGCCCTATCGTGACGCCATGCATATGACGCATTTAGCATCACGGATCGGCAAGGCGCTGGTCGTGACTGTGATCGCCGCCGCCCTGTCCCATCTGCTGCTGTCCGACGGCCTGTCACTGTCCCAGTGGCAGCAGGCCGCGACGAATGTGGGTGGTGATCTCGGAGGCTCCGGGGACACCGCGTTCTCGGCGGCGATCGTCAACACCCTGCTGGTCATGCCCGCCGTGCTGTGGGCGGGGATGCGGCTGTTGCGGGAGCGTCGCGTGTATCTGACCGTGGCCGTCGGCACCATCGGCTGGTTCGTCACCGTCGGAAACTACGTCGACCAGCTCAGCGTCCGGCCGAGCACGGTGATGCCGCTCGGGCCCCTGGCGCTGTTCATCACCGTCACCGCCCTGTCCTCTGCCGTCCTCCGGCCGCAGGAACGAGTGAATCCGGGATCGCTCTCCTCCACGTCGGCTCAGCCCGCCGAAGACCGAGCCATCGGATCTGTCGAGCGCGAGCCGGCGTAGCAGTACCTGCGGCGGTGACGACGACGTCAGGGAGCCCGGCCGCCCTTCCGGCCCTCCGCGTCAGCCCACCGGCAACCCCGGTGCCGGATAACCGTCCATCAGGCCCTTCACCTCCGCGCGCACCTTCGCGACCGCGGATTCGTCGTCGGTGCGGGCCGCCTCGACCACGCGGGTGATCCATTCCGCGACCGTGCCCATCTCCGAGGCCGGGATTCCGCGGGAGGTCAGGGCCGGGGTGCCGATGCGGATGCCGGAGGGGTCGAAGGGCTTGCGGGGGTCGTAGGGGACGGTGTTGTAGTTGACGACGATTCCGGCCCGGTCCAGGGCTTTCGCCGCGGTCTTGCCCGGGACGCCGCGAGAGGTCAGGTCGATCAGCAGGAGGTGGTTGTCCGTGCCGCCGGATACCAGGTCGAAGCCGCGGGAGGCCAACTCCTCACCCAGAGCCCGGGCGTTGGCGACCACCTGGTGGGCGTAGGCACTGAAGTCGGGGCGCGCGGCTTCCTTCAGGGCGACCGCGATCGCTGCCGTCGTCTGGTTGTGGGGGCCGCCCTGGAGGCCGGGGAAGACGGCGCGGTCGATGGCGCGTGCGTGTTCCGCCCTGCTCAGCAGCATCGCGCCGCGCGGGCCTCGCAGGGTCTTGTGGGTGGTGGTGGAGACCACGTCGGCATACGGGGCGGGCGAGGGGTGTGCGCCTCCTGCGATCAGGCCGGCGATATGGGCGACGTCGGCGACCAGGACCGCGCCGACCTCCTGGGCGATCTCGGCGAAGCCCGCGAAGTCGATCGTCCTGGGCACGGCCGTACCGCCGCAGAAGATCAGCTCGGGGCGTTCGGCGAGGGCCAGGTCGCGTACCTCGTCCAGGTCGATACGGCCGGTGTCACGCCGTACTCCGTACTGCACCCCGCGGAACCAGGCGCCGGTGGCGGAGACACCCCAGCCGTGTGTGAGGTGGCCGCCCATCGGCAGCGACATGCCGAGCACGGTGTCGCCCGGCTTCAGGAACGCCAGGTACACGGCGAGGTTGGCCGGTGAGCCGGAGTACGGCTGCACATTGGCGTGGTCCATCCGGAAGAGCGCCTTGGCCCGTTCGGCGGCGAGCGTCTCGACCTGGTCGATGTTCTGCTGGCCCTCGTAGTACCGCTTGCCGGGGTAGCCCTCGGAGTACTTGTTCTGGAGGACGGTGCCGGATGCCTCCAGCACGGCGGCGGAGACGTAGTTCTCGCTGGGGATCAGGCGCAGGGTGTCCGCCTGGAGCTGTTCCTCGGACGCCACCAGTGCGGCGATCTCCGGGTCGGCCGCTGTCAGCGCGTCATGGCGGGTGTGCGGGGTCACGGATACGGTCACGGGATCCTCCCGGGTCGGCCGCATTGCTGCGGCGTGGACCCGGATGCCCAGGCGGACGGCTCTCCGGTGATGACGCCCCCGGGCGTGCCCGGGGTGTGCCGCTCCCTCGTGGTCGATTCCACAGAGCCCCCCTGCCGGGGTGCGCGCCAGTCGCGGCATCGGTCACTTTATCGGGTGCGGGGGCGAGCCGCCTCGGTACCGGTTCGATGCCGGTAGCGAGTCGTCGGGCGGCGGACTCGATTTCGAACACCTGAGGGAACATTTCCGTAGATTCTCCATGAACTACCCCGCCACCAGGGCTACTTGGTCGATTCTTGGTGAATGCATGCCCCCTGCATGAGGCGTTCCTCGCCAGAGTGGCGCATTACATGTGCACATCATCCGGCACATGCTCCACACGCGAAGAACCACATCGCAGGGGGTTACATGAGAACCAGCCGCGCGAGAAGTCGCGCCGCGCTGAGCATGGCAGCGACACTGCCGCTGCTTGCCGGTGCGCTCGCCCTCGGGATACCGAACGCCAGCGCGGACTCCGCGCCGGGCGGGCGGGACGCGCTGCAGGGCACCAAGCCTGTCTGGGCGACCGCCAAGGCCGACCAGGGGGCCACGTCCGACAGCGGCAAGGTCAGCGTCCGGGTCCATCTGGCCGGACGGGACGCGAAGGGGCTGGCCGCCTACGCCGCTGCCGTGTCCGACCCGCAGTCCGCTTCGTACGGGAAGTACCTCAGCGCCGAGCAGGCGCAGGCCCGGTTCGGGGCCACTCAGCAGCAGATCGACCAGGTCGGCCAGTGGCTGAAGTCGAACGGGCTGACCGTCACCGGCGCCAACCGGCACTACGTCTCGGCCACCGGTGATGTGGCCGCCGCCGAGAAGGCGTTCGGCACCCAGCTGCGCAACTACCGCAAGGGCAGCCGGACCTACCGGGCCCCGGCCTCCACCGCCTCCGTGCCCGCCGGGCTGAGCGATGCCGTTCTCGCCGTCTCCGGCCTGGACAACGCGCCGCACAAGTCGAGCCACGACGAGACGCTGCCGCCGCCCGACGCGGTGTTCCGCAACTCCGGCCCCTTCTCCTCGTACTACGGCTCGAAGAGCGCGTCGACGCTGCCGAGCGCCTACGGGTCCAAGGTGCCGTACGCGGTCAGGGGCTACACAGGCAAGCAGTTGCGCGCCGCGTACGGTGCGGGCGACTGGACCGGCAAGGGCGTCACCGTCGCTATCACCGATGCGTACGCCTCGCCGACCATCGCGAAGGACGCCGCCGAGTATGCCAGGCGCAACGGCGACGCCCCGTACCGGAACGGGCAGCTCAGCCAGGTGCTGCCGGCCGACTACACGAAGACCGAGGAGTGCGGGGCCTCCGGCTGGTACGGCGAGGAGACCCTCGACGTCGAGGCCGTGCACGCGGTCGCGCCCGCCGCCGACATCGTGTACGTGGGTGGCGCCTCCTGCTACGACGCCGATCTGCTGGACTCGCTGAACAAGGTCGTCGACCACCGGCTCGCGGACATCGTCTCCAACTCCTGGGGCGACATCGAGGCCAATGAGACCCCGGACGTCGCGGCCGCGTACGACCAGGTCTTCAAGATGGGCGCGATCGAGGGCATCGGCTTCTACTTCTCGTCCGGCGACGACGGCGACAACGTCGCGTCCACGGGTACGAAGCAGATCGACGTCCCGTCCAACTCCGCCTGGGTGACCTCGGTCGGCGGCACCGCGCTGGCCGTCGGCAAGAACGACACGTACCAGTGGGAGACCGGCTGGGGCACGCTGAAGGCGAACCTCTCCGACGACGGCAAGAGCTGGACCGGCTTCCCGGGCGCGTACACCTCCGGCGCGGGCGGCGGCACCAGCTCGTCCGTGAAGCAGCCGTTCTACCAGCGCGGAGTCGTCCCGGACTCGCTCGCGCAGGCGAACGGGAAGAAGCGGATGCGCACGGCCCCGGACATCGCGGCAGTCGCCGACCCGAACACCGGCTTCCTGGTCGGCCAGACCCAGACGCTGCCCGATGGATCGCTCGGCTACGACGAGTACCGCATCGGTGGTACGTCACTGGCCGCGCCGGTCATCGCCGGTGTCCAGGCACTCGCGCAGCAGGCCCGGCACGGTCTGCCGATCGGTTTCGCCAACCCGGCGATCTACGCGCGGTACGGCTCGAAGGCGTATCACGACGTCACCGACCACCCGCTGGGCCCGAACCGCGACCTCGCGGTGGCCCGGATCGACTTCGCCAACGGCTTCGACGCGGCGGACGGCGTGCTGACGTCAGTACGGAGCCTCGGCAAGGACGCCTCGCTCAAGGCGGTCAAGGGGTATGACGACGTGACGGGTGTCGGGACTCCGGCGGCCGGTTACGTGAACTCGTACCGCCGGCACTGACGGACGAGCTCGATGTCGTGACTGCCCCGGGACTACGGCTCCGGGGCAGTCTTGTCGTATGTGCCGGCCCCCGGCCGGACCCACCTCGGGGATACGCCCTGGACCACCCTCCCCAATCAGCTTGTGCACGCCCCTCGTTCGCGGACGATTCCCACGTTCGCCCTGATCGACTGCCCCGTGATCGCTACGGTGGCGGGGCCAGGACACGAGGGAGGGACCAGGATGAGAGCGGACACTGTCGACCTGCGACGGATCTTCGGGAAAGACGTCCGGTACACGGTGCCGCTGTTCCAACGACCCTACGTATGGACCATGGGCGAGAACTGGGCCGCACTGTGGGAGGACATCCGCCGGACGGTCGAGCAGTTCGAGCGAGCGCAGGACAGCGGCGAGACGGTGCCCCCGCACTTCCTCGGCGCGGTGGTCTTCGACCAGACGCCCTATCTGTCATCGAACCTGGAGACGCGGCAGGTCATCGACGGGCAGCAGCGGCTGACGACACTGCAGCTGTTCCTGTACGCCGCCCGGCTGTCGGCGACAGCGTTGAACCACGTGAAGTCGGTGCGACTGCTCAGCAAGTTCCTGGAGAACGACAAGGACCTGTTCGACGCGGACAGGTATCCCGACCATCTGTACAAGGTGTGGCCGACCAATGCGGACCGTGAGGAGTTCCGGTCCGTGATGCTCGGCCAGGACGGCAACGGCCGGCTCGGCGAAGCGGTCGTGTACTTCCGGCAGGAGCTCGACAACTGGCTGTCGGAGGCGCCCGCCCCCGAGAACCGCCTCGACGCCTTGGTACAGACACTCAGAGAGCAGTTGCGGCTGGTCATCATCGATCTGGAGGAGCACGACGACGCTCAGGTCGTGTTCGAAACGCTCAACAGCCGCGGTACACCGCTGGAGCACGCGGACCTGGTGAAGAACCTGCTCTTCCGCGAGGCCGAACACGCCGGCGCGGACGTCGAGCGGCTCTATCTGACGTACTGGGCCCCCTTCGACCAGCCCCAATGGCGCACTGAGCAGACGACTGGCCGCATCACCCGGAGCCGGCTCGATGTCTTCCTGACCTACTGGCTCACCATGCGAACACGGCGTGAGTTCACCGCATCCGCCCTGTTCAAGGAGTTCGAGCGATGGCTGCGGGCGGAGGACGCACCCACTGAGGACGTCTTCGCCGAGCTGGCACGCTACGCAGAGATCTATGACCGCATCGACAAGCACCCGCTCAACGGCAGCGAGGGCAGGTTCCTGTACCGGCTGAAGGTCATGCAGACCTCCACCCCCATGCCCCTGCTTCTGTTCCTCTACGGCCTGGGCGACGACGTACTGCCGCCTCTGCGGCGTCGGCGGGCCATCCGCGCCATGGACAGTTACCTCGTCCGCCGGGCAATCCTCAATCTCAGCAACCGCGACTACAACCATGTCTTCCGCGACCTTGTCGCAGCCGCGTCCAAGCAGCCGGAAACCGCTGACGAAGCAGTCATCACAGCGCTGTCGGGGATGCAGGGCCATCATCGTCAGTGGCCCACCGACATCGACTTCACGACCGTTCTGGAGCAGGACCCGCTTTACACGCGCCTCTACAGGCATCGGGTACGGATCCTGCTGGAGGCCCTGGAAGATGCGCTGCGCACCGACCACACCGAGCAGCTCACCATGCCGGTCGGCGCGGATCTCGGATCCAAGCTGACGATCGAACACGTCATGCCACAGAGCTGGCGCGACAACTGGCCGCCCCTGGAGGATGATCCCGACGAGGGGTCCGGTCGTGACGAGCTGGTCCATTCACTCGGCAATCTGACGTTGGTGACCACCCGCCTCAACCCCACGCTGGGAAACATGGCATGGGACGACAAGCGGAAATGGCTCGGTGAGCACAGCCTCCTCCGGCTCACTCACGGCACCCTGCTCAACGCCCCCGCGGGGGCCGACATCAGCGCTTTCGGCGACTGGAGCTCCTCGTGGGACGAGCACCGGATCCACACCCGCGGGGCTTACCTCGCCTCCTTGGCTGTGGGGATCTGGCCGTCGGAGGCAGAACTCCGGGCCATTGCGGTGCTCGACCCCTCGGAGGGGGCATGAGCGGGGGTGGCCCCGGCTCAGAGGCATCTCCGGCCGTCAGAGGGGCCCGAACGACTCCACAACGTATCGACCGCACTCGGTGAGCGGTGGAATCCATTGTGGATCGATGACGATCCCTGCGGTGAATCGGGCGGGTGAGCGGACCGCGCTGGTCACGGACCGCAACGGGGAGTTCGACCAGGACGCGGGCAACAGTCCGGCAAGAGGTTCCGCCGTCTGATCGGCGAGGGGCGCGTCCAGCCGGGCGGGGCCGGCAACCGGGGAACCCGTATCTCAGGCCGAGGCGCGCTTGCGAGGGGCCGCCTTCTTCGTCGTCGACTTCGTGTCCGACTTCGCGGTGGTCTTCTTCGCCGTCGTCTTGGCGGACGACTTGGCCGTCGACCGCGCGGCGGTCTTCTTGGCGGGTGCCCTGCTCGGCGTCGACTTCTTCGTGGCCGTCTTCTTCGTCGACGCCGTGGCCTTCTTCTTCGCTCCGGTTCCGCCCGACTTCTTGCGGCCGGTGAGCGAGGTGACCCCGGCGACGGGCGCGTTCGCCGATTCCCCGGCGGTCTCCGGCTCCTCGCCACGAGCCTCCTTCGCGGCCCGGACGCTGTTCTCCAGCGCTGCGATCAGGTCGATGACCTTGCCGCCGCCCGAGGCGTCGGCCTCCGCCGGCTCCAGGGTCCGGCCGTCCGCCTTCGCCGCGATGAGTTCCTCGACCGCCTCGCGGTAGTCGTCGTGGAGCGAGTCCATGTCGACCTCACCGAGGGTGGCCATCAGCGCGTCGGCCAGGTCGAGTTCGGCGTCGCGGACCGTGACCTCGGTCTCCGGGGCGACGCCCTCGGGGCTGCGGATCTCGTCCGGCCAGAGCAGGCCGTGCATGGCGATCACATCGTCGACCACCCGCAGCATGCCGAGCCGTTCGCGGCCGCGCAGCGCATATTTCGCCACGGCGACCTTCTGGCTCCGCTTCAGCGCCTCACGCAGCAGGGTGTACGGCTTGGCCGCCGGGACTCCGTTGGCGGAGAGGTAGTACGCCGCGTCCATCTGGAGCGGGTCGATCGAGGCGGCCGGCACGAAGGCGACGATCTCGATCGTTTTGGCGGTGGGGAGCGGGAGGGAGCTGAGGTCCTCGTCGGTGATCGGGATCATCGAGCCGTCGGCGTCCTCGTACGCCTTGCCGATGTCGGCGGCGGTGACCTCCTGCTCGTCGATCTCGCAGACCTTCCGGTATCGGATCCGGCCGCCGTCGGCGAGGTGGATCTGGCGGAAGGAGACCGAGTGGCTCTCGGTGGCGTTGACCAGCTTGATCGGGATGCTGACCAACCCGAAGGAGATGGCGCCGTTCCAAATGGACCGCACTGTTCACCCCTTGTGTTCGTATAGATACCTATAGATCCGGTAAACGTGTGATTCTTATCGTATGACGCCGATCACAGAGGTGGAGGGGCGGCGGCTGGCGCTCAGCAATCTCGACAAGGTGCTGTATCCGGCCACCGGAACCACCAAGGGCGAGGTGCTCCACTACTACGCGGCCACTGCGGCGGGGGCCCTGCTCGCGCATCTGTGCAACCGGCCCGTGTCTTTCCTGCGCTATCCGGACGGACCGGACGGGCAGCGCTTCTTCACCAAGAATCCGCCGCCGGGTACGCCGTCCTGGGTACGGACCACCGCCGTGCCGCACCGTGAGGACAGACAGGCCAGACAGGTGGTCGTGCAGGATCTGGCCTCGCTGATGTGGGCGGCCAATCTGGTGGTGGAATTCCACACTCCGCAGTGGCAGGCCGACGCGCCCGGGATCGCCGACCGGATGGTGTTCGATCTGGATCCCGGTGCGCCGGCGACCGTGGTGGAGTGCTGCGCGGTGGCACTGTGGCTGCGCGAGCGGCTGGCGGCGGACGGGTTGCTCGCGTACGGGAAGACCTCGGGGTCGAAGGGGCTGCATCTGCTCGTACCGCTGGAGCCCACCCCCGCCGATCGGGTGTCGGCGTACGCGAAAGGGCTGGCCGTCGAGGCGGAACAGGAGCTTCCGGAGCTGGTCGTGCACCGGATGACGCGGGCCCTGCGGCCGGGAAAGGTGTTTGTCGACTTCAGCCAGAACGCGGCGGCGAAGACGACCGCCACGCCCTATACGCTGCGCGCCCGGCCCGAACCGACCGTCTCGGCGCCCGTCACCTGGGCGGAGATCGAGGAGTGCCGGGCACCGGGGAAGCTGGTCTTTCTGGCCGGTGACATGGGGGCGCGGCTGGAGCGGTACGGGGATCTGCTGGGGCCGCTCATCAATCCGGACCGGGCAGGGCGGTTGCCGGCCGCGCGGTAGGGGCGGGCAGGGTTCCGGGACCGGGTGGGGACGGCCGCCGTCCTGCCCCCGATCGCGGGACGGGCTGCTTTCATCGGTCGATCGGCACGTCCGGAATTCGCCCCCGGAGCCCATAGCGCACGGCGGACGATCTTGTCATGTCCGTCAGGAAAAGACCGCATGTGGAGGGCGGAGCGTCCGAGCCGTGGTGCACACTCCTCGCAGACACTGCTTCGTGGAATTGCGTGGGGAGGCGATGGCGTGTTCGCAGGAATCGACGAGGTCGACTGGGCCTCGATGGAGCATGCCTACGGGCCTGCCGATGATGTGCCGGCGATGCTGCGGGGTCTCGCGTCCGCCGATCCGGCGGAGCGCGAGGCGGCGCTGGACGGCATGTACGGGGCCGTTCACCACCAGGGTGATGTGTACGCCTGCACACTGGCCTGCATTCCGTTTCTCTTCGAGCTCGTCGTGGATCCGGGCGTTCAGGACCGGGGCAGCATCGTCGAACTGCTCACCAGCATCGGCGGCATCGATCTGGACGAGGACGACGAGGACGAGATCGACGAGGACGAGATCGAGGGCGCGGCGAACTATGCGATGGCGGCGACCGCCGTCACCGCGGGTGCCGGGGTGTTCTTCGAGCTGATGGCCGACGAGGACCCGGGCGCGCGGCTCTCCGCGCCCCTGGCGCTCGCCACGCTCCACAGCCACCCCGTGCGGGTCCTCGCGCTGCTGCGGGAGCGGTTGCCGGTGGAGCCGGCCGAGGAGGTGCAGCTCGCCCTGGTCGAGGCCGCGGGGCGGGTCGCTCTGCGGCATCGTGCGCTGGCCGGGCAGGCGGCCGGCTGGCTGACCCGGCTGGCCGGTGAGGGGTTCCCGCCGGGGTTGCGGCTCGCCGCGCTGGCCCAGCTGGCGCGGTGCGCGCCGGATGCGCTGCCGGGCGATGTCGTACGAGTGGTGACGGGGCTGCTGCGGCAGCTGCGCCCGGTGCCCGTGCGTCGGGCCGGGGCGGCGCCCGCGGCCGATGCGCAGGCCGGTCCGGGAGAGGCCGTCGCGGCCGTCGACGCGCACTCGGAGGCGGCCGGGACCGGGGAGCCGCCCGTCGAGGAGCGGGCCGCACCTGTGACCCTGGTGGGGCAGTTGCGCGCGCTGTCCGACGAGGAGACTTCGGGTCGCGCCACCCCCTGGACGGCGGACCTGCTGCGGACGCTGCACGTCGGGCTCGACGACCGGGTCGCCGAGCGGACGGCGCTGCTCACGTATCAGCTGCGCAGCCCCGACCACCACCAACGGATCGACGCGCTCCGGATGAGCAGCGGGCTGATCCGGGCCTGGCGCGGCTCGTACGAGGAGCTGGTCCGGCTGGTGGGCGAGCAGCTCGCCACCCCCGAGCCACGGCTGGCCGAGGCCGCCGCGCATGTGCTGGAGGAGCTCTTCGGTCTCGCCGCGCCCGCCGCCGATGCGTTGGCGGCTCGGGTGGCGGCGGACCCCGACGCCTGGGTTCAGGACTGGCCGAGCGGGCCTCCGGGGCTCGGCAGCGCAGTGAAGGCGCTGGCCAGGCTGGGCGATGCCCGTGCCGTGCCCGCGCTGGCCGCCGCGCTGGAGCGGCCCGAGGTGCCGCACGATGTGGGGTTCGCCATCGGCTGTCTGGGGGCGGCCGCGGCCCCGCTGACCACTCTGCTGCGCCGCAGGCTCGACGAGGTCCGTCTCGACGAGAGGGCGTACGACCAAGCGAGCCCGCTGCTCACGGGGCTGACCGCGCTGCGGGCGGACGAGGCGATGCCGGAGGTGCTTCGGGTGCTGCGCGGCGCGCCGGAGTACCGGGGCGAGTGGCTGCGTACGGCGGCGCTGCGGGCGCTCGGTTCGTTCGGGCCCGCGGCGCACAGTGCCGTACCGGAGCTGCGTGTTCTGCTGCGCCGCCCCGGGAACGCCTCGGCGACGGAGGCCGCGGAGGCCCTGTGGGCGGTCGACGGGGACGCCGACGCCGTGCTGCCGGTACTGATCGAGGGCCTGCAGGCGGAACGGGCCCACGAACGGCGCTCCGCAGTGAACGCGCTGGGCAGGCTCGGAACGCGGGCGGCGGTGACCGCGCCCCGGCTGCGCGCACTGCTCGGGCACGAGGAGCTGTGGCTTCGGGTGGACGGGGCGATCGCGCTGTGGGACGTGACCGGGCGGGCCGACGAGTCCGTGCCGGTGCTCCTGGCGGCCTGGGAGAAGAACCGTCATGTCCGGGTCCGGGTGGCGGAATGTCTGGCGCGGACGGGTGTCGCTGGTGCAGGGTCGGACGTGGCACATGTGCTGCGCGCAGAACTCGCCTCCGTACGCCGTCACAACGCGATGGACGGTGGATACGGCAGCCACGACACATACGAGGACGAAAAGCTGCTGGCGCTCTGCCGGCAGGCGCTTCTGGGTAATACGGGGAAGGGACCCACAACATGATCATTTTTGGTACGCGGGGTTATCTGTACCAACTGGCCATCCTGACGATGGTCTGCGGCTGGTGCGGCAATCCCGCCGCGCACACGCTGCGCAAGCGGGTCACGAAGTTCACGCTGTTCTTCGTGCCGCTGTTCCCGTTCTCGACGAAGTTTGCGACGCAGTGCACGTTCTGCGGCGGGGAGCAGCAGATCCCGAAGGAGCAGGCCGAACAGCTGCTGGCGCAGCATGCCGCCTCGCAGGACGGCAATCCGTTCGGACAGGTGCAGGGACAGGGACAGCCGGGATACGCACCGGGTGGACAGGGACAGAACCCCTACCAGCACTGAAGCAGCATTCCAGACAACGCACCAACCGGTACTAAATAAGCAAAAAGGACCTCCTTCCTAATAAGGTCTATGAGGCATGGACCGCGGGAAGGGAGGGTGCCATGCGTCCGCATCGCCGGGTGCAGTACCGCACGGCGGCGGCCCTCGGGGCCGTCGTCGGCGCAGTGCTGCTGGCCGGCTGCGGCACCGGCGGCGGGCTGCGGAGCGCCGGAGCGACCCAGACCGCCATCGGGCCCGCCCGGCTCTGGCCCGAGCTGCCGCCCGCCTCCGCCGCTCCGTACGACTACGGCGAGGGCGAGACCGCACGCATCCCGGGGATCGAGGTGCCGGACGGCGACGTGCACCGTCTGGATCCGGTGGCGGTGGTGCAGGCGGGCCTGAAAGCCCGGCCCAACCGGTCCAGCGGCGCGGCCGACCTCCCCGCCGACACGGTCCGCCACATCGTCGCGTGCCATACCGAGCCGGCTTCCTGTCCGGTGCTGCAGCCGTACTTCCGCGATCTGACGGGCGACGGCAAGGACGAGATGGTGATCGGCGTCCGGTTGCCCGGCCGGCAGCTCTCCGTGCGGGTCTACATGCCGGAGGCGGGCGGGCTGACCCGGATCCTGTCCACCGCGGACGCCGTGATCAGCGTCGAGCTGGCCGGGCGGGATCTGATCATGCGGGTGCCGTCGGCCATCACCGGATACGAGTACCGCACCGCCTGGTCCTGGGACGGCAGGCAGCGCGCGATGCTGCCCACCCAGGACGAGATCCTGCGGATTCCTGCGTCCCGGGTCCCGCAGCCGCACCCCACGACCGCCCGGCCGACTACCGGATCCACCACCGCCGGCCCCACCGCCACACCGTCCGTCGGCGTCTCCGCGGAGCGCCGATGAGGCGGCGCGGGGCCGGCCGGCACGGAACGAGGCGGCGCGGGCTGCGCGCGCCCGCCTGGACCGCGACGCTCACCTGGAAGTCGGCCGTCTTCATCACCGTGATGTGCTGCGCCCTCGCCGCGCTGCTGAGCGTGCTGGTCCACAGCGCGGTGACCCGTCAGACCGTCGACCAGGCCCGCGACAAGGCGCTGTCCCGGCTGGAGGACGTCACCGCCGCGTACGAGACGGGCGAGGCGCTCCCGCCGGGTTCCGGCATCGATCCGCCGGGGCTGCCCGCCTCCCTGCGCGCACTGGCCGCGGGCGGCGACCGCGGCACACTCGTCGCCCGTCACAACGGGCGTCCGGTCATGTGGGCGGCGGCTCCGGCCGACGGCCGTGCGCTGGCCACGGAGGTGGACTACAGCCAGAGCGCCCGCACGATCAACGATCTCGACGGGGCGATCGTCGGCTCCTCCCTGCTGGCCACCGGCGCCACCCTGCTCGTCGGCGCGTTCGCCGTCACCCGGGTCACCCGGCGACTGCACCAGACGGCCCGGGTGGCCGGCCGGATCAGTGCGGGCGACCTCGACGCCCGCGTCGGCGATCCGCGCACGACGGACCCTTCGCGCCCGCAGGACGAGGTGGCGATCGTCGCCGGTGCGCTGGACACGATGGCGTCCACGCTGCAGCGCAAGCTGCTGACCGAGCAGCGGTTCACCGCCGATGTGGCGCACGAGCTCCGCACCCCGCTGACCGGCCTCTCGGCCGCCGCCGAACTGCTGCCACCGGGGCGGCCGTCCGAACTGGTACGGGACCGGGTCCGGACGATGAGGGGGCTGACGGAGGATCTGCTGGAGATCTCCCGGCTGGACGCCCGTACGGAGCAGGTCGATCTCGATGTCCACGAACTGGCGCCGCTCGTCGAACGCGTGGTGCGCGTATCCGGAACGGAGACCGAGATCCGTTCCGGAAGAACCGCCGCAGGGCGACGGCAGGGGCATGTACAGGTCGAGACCGACAAGCGACGCCTGGAGCGGGTGCTGGGCAATCTGATCACCAATGCGCACAAGCACGGCCGCCCCCCGGTGGTACTGACGGTCGACGGGCCGGTGGTGACCGTACGCGATCACGGGCCCGGTTTTCCGGACTATCTGCTGGCCGACGGCCCGCAGCGGTTCCGTACCGAGGGCAGCGGCAAGGGACACGGTCTCGGGCTGACCATCGCCGTCGGGCAGGCCGAGGTGATCGGCGCCGACCTCACCTTCTCCAACGCCCAGGACGGCGGGGCGGTGGCCCGGCTGACGCTCCCCGAGTACGTACGGCTGGACGGCGAGGTGACGGAGAGCCGGGGCGATCCGGAATCCGGACCGCATCACGAGGAGTGAGGGGGCGTCAGCCAGACACGCGCCGACGCCTGCCGCCGGGCAGACCCTGATGAACACGTCTGTGGACATACCCGCTATGACATAAGGGAAATAGACACCACCTCTTGCTACGTTGCGTGGCATGACCGCAACGACGGCGGACGCACCCCCGCCCGATCTACGTCTGCCCAAGCGGCGCGGAGTCGAGCTGCTGCTCCTCGTCGGGGCCGTCCTCATCCCCGTCTACGGCTACGCCGCCGTCGGCCTGGCCAGGAACGACGCGGTCCCGCCCGATGTGGCCGGTTACGGCGCGGGCCTGGGGCTGCTCGCCCTCCTCGCCCATCTCGCGGTCCGCTTCCGTGCCCCGTACGCCGATCCGCTGCTGCTGCCCATCGCCGTACTGCTCAACGGGCTCGGCCTGGTGCTGATCTACCGGCTCGACCTGGAGACCCCGAAGGACCAGGCGGCCCCCACCCAGCTGATCTGGTCCACGCTCGGCGTGGCGCTCTTCATCGCGGTGGTCGTCTTCCTGCGCGACCACCGGGTGCTCCAGCGGTACGCCTATCTCTCGGTCGCCGCCGCCCTGGTCCTGATGATCGTGCCGATCTTCTTCCCCGCGGTGAACGGCGCCAAGATCTGGATCCGGGTCGGCGGATTCTCCTTCCAGCCGGGCGAGTTCGCCAAGATCCTGCTCGCTGTGTTCTTCGCCGCGTATCTCGCCGCGAACCGCAACGCCCTCGCCTACACCGGCCGCGAAATCTGGAAGCTCCAGCTCCCCACCGGCCGGGTACTCGGCCCGATCGTGGCGATCTGGCTGCTCAGCGTCGGTGTGCTGGTCCTGGAACGCGATCTGGGCACCTCGCTGCTCTTCTTCGGCCTCTTCGTGATCATGCTGTACGTGGCGACCGGCCGGACCGGCTGGATCGCGGTGGGTCTGCTGCTCGCCGCCGTCGGCGCGTTCGTCGTCGGCTCCTTCGAACCGCATGTGCACAGCCGGGTCCAGGACTGGCTCGACCCGTTCGCGTCCATCGACGCCGGCCGGGGCCCCAGCCAGCTGGCACAGTCGCTGTTCGCGTTCGCCGCGGGCGGGATGCTCGGCACCGGGCTCGGACTCGGCCACTCCATCCTCATCGGCTTCGCCGCCAAGTCCGACTTCATCCTGGCGACCGCGGGCGAGGAGCTCGGCCTGACCGGACTGACCGCGGTCTTCCTGCTGTACGCACTGCTCGTCGCCCGCGGCTACCGGGCCGGCCTCGCCCTGCGCGACCCCTTCGGGCGGCTGCTTTCGATCGGTCTCGCCTCGATCCTGGCGCTCCAGGTGTTCGTGATCGCGGGCGGGGTGATGGGACTGATCCCGCTGACGGGCATGGCGATGCCGTTCCTCGCCCAGGGCGGCTCGTCCGTCGTCACCAACTGGATCATCGTGGCGCTGCTGATCCGGGTCAGCGACCAGGCCCGCAGGCCCCGTCCCGACCATGTGGAGACCGGAGTCATCGCGCCGATGGCGGAGGACGAGCTGTGATCCCGTCCCCGCGAACCGTGATCCCTCACCCGCCGCGAACCCCGGAGGCCAGGCCGTGATCCGCTACATCCGCCGGGCCGCCGCGCTCTGTCTGCTGCTGCTGGTGGCGCTGCTGCTGAACGCCGCCCGCATCCAGGTCCTCGATGCCGACAGCCTGGACAACAATCCCGCCAACCGCCGCACCACGATCGCCCGTTACAGCCAGCCGCGCGGCAACATCCTGGTCGGCGGCAAGTCCGTCACCGGCACCGAGGACACCGGCGAGCAGCTCAAGTACGAGCGCACGTACAAGAACGGCCCGCTGTACGCACCGGTGACCGGCTACGCCTCGCAGACGTACGGCACGACCCTGATCGAGAACGCCGAGGACGGAATCCTCTCCGGCACCGACTCGATGCTCTCCCCGTTCCCCCTGTGGAACGAGATCACCCGCAGCCGGCAGCCCGGCGGCAATGTCGTCACGACCATCAAGGACTCGATGCAGCGCGCCGCCTACGACGGGCTCGGCGGGCGGCGGGGCGCGGTCGCCGCCGTCGAGCCGTCGACCGGCAGGATCCTGGCGCTGGTATCGACTCCTTCGTACGATCCCGGGCGGCTCTCCGGCACCGGTTCGTCGGTCACCGACGCCTGGCAGCAGCTGAACGCGGCGAAGAGCCAGCCGATGCTCAACCGGGCGATCCGGCAGACCTATCCGCCGGGCTCCGCCTTCAAGATCGTGACGGCGGCGGCCGCCCTCGACTCCGGCGTCGTCACCGACCCCGACGACGAGACCGACACCCCGTCCCCCTATGTTCTGCCGGGTACGTCGACCACGCTCCCCAATGAGGCGGAAGGCTGCGAGAACGCCTCGCTCGCCGAGGCGATCCGGGTCTCCTGCAACACCGTGATGGCGGAGCTGGGGGTACGGGTCGGGCTGAAGGGCATGGTGGACGCGGTGCGGAAGTTCGGCTTCAACGACACCGGGCTGAAGATCCCGTCGGGGGTGGCGAAGAGCAATTTCGACACCGAGATGTCCGACGACCAGCTGGCGCTCTCGTCGATCGGGCAGTTCGACACGACGGCGACACCGCTCCAGATGGCGATGGTGGCTTCGGCCGTGGCGAACGGCGGCGACCTCAAGTACCCGTATCTGGTGGACCGTACGACCACGAGAAGCGGCTCGACCGTCCACCGGAACGGCTCGCACACCTACCACCAGGCGATGAGCCCTCGGACGGCCGTGCAGTTGCGGCGGATGATGGTCGACGTCGTGGAGCAGGGCACGGGGTCCAACGCCGCGATCGACGGGGTGAAGGTCGGTGGCAAGACCGGCACCGCACAGCACGGCATCGACAACTCGGGCAGGCCCTACGCCTGGTTCATCTCCTGGGCGCAGGCGCCGGACTCGGCGCAGCCGGCCGTCGCGGTCGCCGTGGTCGTCGAGGACGCCGCCGCGAACCGGGCCGACATCAGCGGCGGCGGCAGCGCGGCCCCGATCGCCCGTTCCGTCATGCAGGCGGCTCTGGGAAACTGACCGCGTGACGGATGCGGGCGAGGTGGGCCGGGCGCTGGAACGGATCGGGCGGGAGGATCCGCGCCTGTGCGCGTTCATCGAGGTGTGGCCCGAGAGGGCGCTCGCCGTCGAGGAGCAGGCCCGTCAGCTACCGCTGGCCGGTATGCCGTTCGCGGTCAAGGGGCCGGCCGGCATCCGCTCGTACGCGGCCCGGCGACTGGTCGCCGCCGGTGGCGTCCCGGTCGGCGCGACCTCGGTGCCCGGCCCCGGCACGCCCTGGCAGACCTGGGGGCTGGGCGCCCACGGCCGTACGGTCAACCCGTGGCACCCCGAGCGCACGCCCGGCGGCTCCTCGGCGGGCTCGGCGGTGGCGGTCGCTGCGGATCTGGTGGGGCTGGCGACCGGCAGCGACGGGGCGGGGTCGGTACGGATTCCGGCGGCGTGGTGCGGGGTGTTCGGCCTGAAGACGACGAACGGCCTGCTGCCCTCCCCCGACCGGTCCGGGCTCGCTTCCGCCGGGGTGCTGACCCGTTCGGCGGCCCAGGCCCAGACCTATCTGCGCTGTGTCCTGGACAGCTGCGAACCGACGACGGCGGACCTTCCGATCCCCGCTGTCTTCAGCCCCGGTCTGGGGTACGCGGAGGTCGACCCGGAAGTCGAGTCGGTCGTCCGACGCGCGGTGGGCCGGCTCGTGGCAGGCGGGGTGGTGCGGCTCGTGGACCGTACGTGCGAGCTGCTCGACCCGCGAGAGGCATGGCAGGCGGTCCGGAGCGGGGAGCCGTCCCCGGCCGCCACGGAGATCCGCCGCGAGAACGACCTCCGGCTCGACGCCCTGTTCTCCCGAACCCCTCTGCTGCTCACCCCGACCACCCCCAACCGCCCGCACGGCCACGACGGTCCGGGCGATCTCTACTCGACCGCGCTGACCTGGGCGTTCAATCTCAGCGGGCATCCCGCCGCAAGTGTGCCCGCCGGGTTCACGGCGGACGGCTGCCCGGTCGGGCTGCAGTTGGCCGCTGAGCGCGGGGCGGACGTCCCACTGCTCGGAATGGCCCTTGCGGTGGAGAATGCGCTGATCACCGTGCGGCCATGACACCCAGCGACCGACGGGCCGGCCCCGTGATGGGTGCCGGCGGGCGTGCGCCCGACGGTGCGGGACGCCGAGGAGCTCCTGCTCCATCTGCGTGAACACGGGCCCACGGAGCAGGCGTTCACTCTGCGGAAGCCCTTCCCGGCGCCGGCCGCGCAGGGCTGACGGCTCAGTTCAGCGGCTCCCGGCATTGCAGCCACCGTGCGGGCACTCCGTCTACCCCCGTGGCCGCGCCGACGACGCCGCCGGTGATGGCACAGGTCGTGTCGACGTCACCGAAGCCCTCGGCCGTTGCCCAGAGCGCCGCTTCCAGGTCGTCCGGGTGCCGGGCCGCGGTCCACAGGGCGAACGGGACCGTGTCGTCGGCGCGGATGCGCTGTCCGTTGCCCAGCAGATCGGCAGCCTTCCACGGCTCGGTGGCGAAGGGCACGTCCATGGCTCGGCACAGGCCGTCGCGTACGAGCCCTTCGGGGGTACGGTCGGCGACCGCGGCCAGGGTGAACTCGCCGCGGACCGACAGCGCCGCCGCAACCGCGACGGCCACCGCGCCCGCGATGCCCTCCGGGTGTGCGTGGGTGACGGCCGCCTGCAGCGCGGCCTGCTCGGCGGCGTGCGGGATGTCCTCGTGGAAGTGCGCGCCGAGCGGTGCGACCCTCATCGCGGCACCGTTGCCGAGGCTGCCGCCCTCGAAGAGTTCGGGCGCCAGCGTGCGCCAGTCGGCCGGTGAGGTCAGCAGTTCGGGCAGCAGGATGTGCATGCCGTGGCCGTAGCCGCGGGCCGGGTCGGCCTCGAAGGCGAGCGCGAAACAGAGTGCGAGGCGGTCCTGTTCGACCCGGCCGTACTCGTCGATGACGCGCAGCAGGGCGCGGGCCAGGGCGGTGTCGTCGGTCCAGTGCCAGACCGGTTCCTCGGGGGTACGACGCGCCTTGATCTCGTCGAATGCCTGCCGGGGCTCGCGGAAGAGCGGGAACCACCGCTCGCCGAACGCATCGCCCAGGGCCAGTCCTTCAAGGCTTCGGCGGGCGGCTGCGGAGCCTGCGGTGAGGCGCGGGGGCGGAGTCGTCATACGCGCCATCCTTCCGGGACCGGCGGACGGCGTACATCCATTATGGCCCTGGAAAGTGCCCCGTTGCGTCGTGCTGTCGAACGATCTTGAGCCGCTTTTCGCGCCCTACCGTGACTGCATGACCGTTCTTCATGTACGCGACCACGGCGGCCCCGACGACGGTGGCCGGCCGGTCCTTCTTCTGCTCCATGCGGCCTCGCGTTCCCTCGCCGACTGGGACGCCGTCGCCCCGCACCTCACCGCGGGCCACCGGGTGCTCGCCGTGGACCTGCCCGGACACGGCCGCAGCGCCGCCGCGTCATGGTCGTTCGACGTGGTGCTGAGCGACCTGGACGAGACCCTCGCCGCCCTGGGGGTCTCCGGCGCCGTGCTGCCCGTCGGGCATTCGCTGGGCGGGATGGTCGCCGCGCTGTACGCCGCCGAGCGGCCGGACCGGGTGTCGGGGGCGGTGAACCTGGACGGTTTCTGGTGGGGCACGCCCGCGCAGTACCCGGGGCTGGACCCGGACGAGGTGGCGCGGCGGCTGGCCGAGATCGGGGGCCTGGCCCGGGCGTCGGCGGGGCAGCGGATGCCTGCGGAGTACGTGGAGCAGCAGGCGACGTACAGCATGGGGCTGGGCATCCCCTACGAGCGGGCCGCGGCGTCGTTCCGCGCCAGTGCGCGGGGACTCGTCGACGGCGGTTGGCAGTTGTTGCCGGAGCGGGAGTGCGCACTGGAGATGCTGGATGCTCTGGACGCCCTCGATCTGTTCGCGCTGTTCCGCCGTGTCCCCTGCCCGTTGCTGCTGGTCCGGGCCCTGCACCGGGTGGCGCCGACGCCCGGCCCGGAGTGGCTGGACGAGCTGTTGGAGGCTTACGGGCAGGGCCTGGCCCGGGATCTGGCGGAGCTGGCAGAGGAGCGGGCGGGCATCACGGCCCAGGGCATCGGGGCGACACACGCGATGCTGCTGGAAGTGCCGGAGCAGGTGGCCGGGCTGGTGCGGGGATTCGTCTCAAGGCTCTGAGTTCCGGGTCCCCGTCGGACTGCCGTTCGTCCTCAGCCCCCGTCCGTGTCCCCGGACCGGCTCGATTCGCCCTGCGTTATCGCCTCTTCGACCTCGGCGACCCTGGCCTGTTCCTCCGCCGCGAAACGGTCCCGGTCCAGCTGCTCGGCCAGCTCCTCGTCCTGGGCCATCAGCAGGTCGAGGCTGGAGTCGCCGAGCTCGAAGACGCCCATGTCGACGTATGCCTTCTGGAGCCGTTCGCCCCACAGGCCGATGTCCTTGACGCACGGCACTATCCGGCTGAACAGCAGCTTGCGGAAGAGCTGCAGGAACGGTGACTGCTCGGAGAGTTTCTCGGCCTCCTGCTTGCCGATGCCGAAGTTCTCCAGCACCTCGACGCCCCTGAGCCGGTCGCGCATCAGGTAGCAGCCCTCGATGACGAACTCCTCACGTTCGCGCAGTTCGGCGTCGCTCAGCTGCTTGTAGTAGTCGCGAAGCGCCATCCGCCCGAAGGCGACGTGCCGGGCCTCGTCCTGCATGACGTACGCGAGGATCTGCTTGGGCAGCGGCTTGGTCGTCGTGTCGCGGATCATGCCGAACGCGGCCAGGGCGAGGCCCTCTATGAGGACCTGCATGCCGAGGTAGGGCATGTCCCAGCGGGAGTCGCGCAGGGTGTCGCCGAGCAGGCCCTGGAGGTTGTCGTTGATCGGGTAGAGCATCCCGACCTTCTCGTGCAGGAACCGGCTGTAAATCTCCGCATGCCGGGCCTCGTCCATGGTCTGGGTCGCGGAGTAGAACTTCGCGTCCAGGTCGGGGACGGACTCCACGATTCTGGCGGCGCAGACCATGGCGCCCTGCTCACCGTGGAGGAACTGACTGAACTGCCAGGCGGTGTAGTGCTTGCGCAGCTCGCCCCGGTCCTTGTCGGTCATCTTCGCCCAGTGCGGCGTGTCGTACAGGGTGAGGACGTCGTCCGGGGTGCCGAGCGGGTCGGCGGGGTCGACCTCCAGGGACCAGTCGATGCGCTTGTTGCCGTCCCACTGCTTGTCCTTGCCCTTCTGGTAGAGGGCGAGCAGGCGTTCGCGGCCGTCGTCGTAGTCCCAGCTGAAGCGGGCGGCGCCGGAGGCGGGCACCTGCCACAGCGGTGCGTCGGGGGCGGTGGTGTAGAGGTCGTGTGTCGACACGGACGGCTCCTTCTCGCCTTGCGTGCTCCGGTAAGTTCCGTGGTGGTTGCGCCAATTGGCAGGTTCACACGTTGGTAGACGCCGGGTCAACAAGTCGTGCGCAAGGGATTGACGGCCTTGCTGACAGGGAGTCTCATAAGAAGTGACCGCCGGTAACCCATGTGTGAGGTGCCTCCAGCCATGACGACAGTGACCGAACGCGATGTGCAGTTGCTTCGCGATGCACTCGGCCCGCTCCGGGACCGCGAGCAGATCGCCGAGCGGCTGCTCGAATCCTCGGCCAAGCACTCCTTCGATCCGGACAAGGAACTCGACTGGGACTCGGCGATCGAGGACGGCAAGTGGTTCTGGCCGCCCGAACTCGTCTCGCTCTACGACACCCCGCTCTGGCGGAGGATGTCCGAGGAGCAGCGAATGGACCTGGCCAGGCACGAGGCGGCCTCGCTGGCCTCACTGGGCATCTGGTTCGAGATCATCCTCATGCAGCTGCTCGTCCGGCACATCTACGACAAGCGGGTGACCAGCAACCACGTCCGCTACGCGCTCACCGAGATAGCCGACGAGTGCCGGCACTCGATGATGTTCGCCCGCATGATCAAGTGGAGCGGTTCGCCCGACTACCCGGTACCGCGCGTCTATCACAACCTCGCACGCGTACTGAAGACCGTTTCCACCACACCTGGTTCGTTCGCCGCGACCCTGCTCGGCGAGGAGATCCTCGACTGGATGCAGCGGCTGACGTTCCCGGACGAGCGCGTCCAGACGCTGGTGCGCGGTGTGACCCGCATCCATGTCGTCGAGGAGGCACGGCACGTCCGGTACGCCCGCGAGGAACTGCGCCGCCAGATGGTGACCGCCCCGCGCTGGGAGCGCGAGTTCACCCGGGTGAGCTGCGGCGAGGCGGCCCGTGTCTTCTCCGTCTGCTTCATCAACCCGCTGGTGTACGAGAACGTCGGCCTGGACCGCCGTGAGGCCGTCGCCCAGGTGAAGGCGAGCGGCCACCGGGCGGAGATCATGCAGAGTGGCGCGAAGCGGCTGACGGACTTCCTGGACGACATCGGGGTGCTCAACGGGGTGGGACGCAGGCTGTGGAAGAGCTCCGGCCTGCTCGCCTGAGCCGACGCCCCGTTGCCCGTTCGGGCGGAGCGCTTAGGCTTCATGGCATGACCGCTGCCGCGCCGCCGACCCGTGCGTACCGAAGGCTCAGCGTCGAGGAGCGCCGCACCCAGCTCCTCGGCGCGGCGCTCACCCTGTTCGCGCACCGGGCTCCCGACGAGGTCTCGCTCGACGAGGTGGCGACGGTCGCCGGGGTCTCCCGCCCGCTCGTGTACCGCTACTTCCCGGGCGGGCGCCAGCAGTTGTACGAGGCGGCGCTGAGGTCGGCCGCCGAGAAACTGATCCTGTGCTTCAGCGAGCCGCCCGTCGGGCCGCCCACCGAGCGGGTGCTGCGGGTGCTCGACCGTTATCTCGCCTTCGTGGACGAGCACGACGCCGGCTTCAGCGCGCTGCTGCGCGGCGGGAGCGTCGTCGAGACCTCCCGTACGACCGCGATCGTCGACGAGGTGCGGCGGGCGGCGGCCGAGCAGATCCTGCTGCACCTGGGCCGGGGCGGCGCGGATGCGGGGGCCGAGCCCGGGCCACGGCTGCGGATGATGGTGCGCACCTGGATCGCGGCCGTCGAAGCGGCGTCCCTGATATGGCTGGACGAGGGGAAGCAGCCCGCCGCGGCCGATCTGCGCGACTGGCTGGTCGACCAGCTGATCGCGCTGCTGGCCGCGACGGCGGCGACGGACCCGGCGACCGCGTCGGCGGTGGCGGAGCTGCTGCCTCTGGAGAACGCCGCAGGTCCGGCCGGGCGGCTGGCGGAACGGCTGATCCCGGTGATCGGCGGGGCGGCCCATCTGCTGCCCGAGGGCTGATCGGTCAGACTGGGGCGGTGAGAAGCGAGAACACCCCCTTCACCGGCGGACCCCTGGACGGGCGGGTCCTGCCCGTACTCGTCGGCCCGACCGGCCATCCGCCCAAGTGGTACGAGGTCCCGGTGCCGGCCGCCGACGGCGGGCCCGCCACCGTGTACGCGTACCGCCGGGTGCCGGCCGGTCACTCCAAGCGGCTGGGGATTCCGCGGGGCTGGGTGTACGAGTACGCCCCCGAGGGCCGTGAGCGGCACAGCCCCAAGTGGCCCTGGTCGAAGCCGGACTGAGGGTGCGGCACCCGCCGGGCCGGAGGGATCGGTCTAAGATCGACGCTCTGGTGCCGGGCACGGTCAGCAAGGGGGTGCGCCATGGAGGCGCTGCGTCAGGACGATCCACGCCGCATCGGTCCGTACGCCGTGCTGGCGCGGTGCCGCGAGACCGCGAGCGCCGTGCAGTACCTCGCGCACGACACGGCCGCGGACAGAGCCGTGATGGTCACCGCCGCCCGCCCCGAACTCGCCGCGCTCCCCGCCTTCCGGCGCCGCTTCCAGGCGGAGGCCCGCACCGCGGACCGGCTGGCCGGCGGCTGGGTCCAGCCGCAGCTCGACACCCCGGCCGACGACACGGACGACGACCTGCCGTGGACAGCCGGCCCCTACGTACCCGCGATGACGCTCTCCGAGGCGATCGACGTCATGGGGCCGCTTCCCGAGCGTGCCGTGCGGATACTGGGCGCGGGCATCGCCGAGACCCTCTCCCGCGTGCATGCCACCGGGGCCGTGCTCCAGGGCCTGGCTCCCGGGACGGTGCTGCTGGCCGAGGACGGGCCACGGCTCACCGCGTTCGGCCCGCTGGGCGCTGCTGCCGCCGCCGAGGCCCGGCCCGGCGGGCAGCTGTCCGTACGGCTCGGCTATCTCACCCCGGAACAAGTTGCGGGAGAGGAGCCCGGACCGGCCTCGGATCTCTTCGTGCTGGGCCTGCTGCTGGCATACGCGGCGACCGGCACGACCCCGCTCGCCGACGGCCCGGCCGCCGAGGGCGCCGAACGGATCGCCCGCACGGACCCCGAACTCGACGCGGTCCCGGAAATGTTGCGTGACCTGATCGCCCGCTGCCTCGCGAAGGACCCGGCCGACCGGCCGAGTGCGGGAACGGTGGCGGCGGAGCTGGCCCTCGAGGGGGCGGCGGGCCTGGCAAAGGGCGATTGGCTGCCGGAGCAGTTGGCGGCTGCGGTGACGGAACAGGGCGTGAGGGTCCAGGAGTTGGTCTCGGCGGGTCATTCGGTGGATGTGCCGGTCGACGGGCCCGCCGACGAACCTGTGGACGCCACACCGCCGGGCGCACCGGACGCGCCCGGCAGCGAACTCGCCCCTGCCGGGGACACCAGTACCACTCAGCTGGGGAACATCGGGCGTCAAGTCCCGAGGACCGACCGGCCCACGACCCAGCTGTCCGTACCGCGCGAACTCACCGCGCCCCCTGCCGCGCCCGCCGCCGGGCTTCCTGCCGTGCTCCCGCCCGTCGCTGCGCTGCCGCCCCGTCCGCTGCCGGTCCCCGCGGCTCCCGCCCCCTCCCCGGCCGCCCCCTCCTCCCCCGACGTCGGCCGGCGCAGCCTCTTCATCGGACTCGCCGCCGGAGCCGCCGGGCTGGTGATCGGCGGGGGCGGGGGGCTCGCACTCGGGTCCGGTGACGGGGGGACGACGGACGATCCCAAGCCCGCGCCGAGCCGCAGCGGCCCCACCGTCGCGGGACTGCCGCCTCAGCCGCGTTGGGTGTACACGCACCCGGCGACCGAACCGCCGCCGCTCACCGCCGCCCTCTGGAACGACCGGCTGCTGGTGCTGACCAGCGAGAGCGGGGCGGCCGGCATCGATCTGCGTACCGGGCGCCGGGTCTGGGAGAACAAGGACGCCGCCAAGGGGCGGGCCGCGCTGCCGGCCGGGGAGGATCTCTGTTTCGTCGCCGGTCCGTCCGAGTTCCTGTGGCTGTCGCCGAAGGACGGCAAGGTCGCGCACCGGGCGGGATACGCGGACGGATTCACCGGGGCGCCGAACCTCGCGGTGTCGGGGGTCGTCGGCTCGTTCGGACCGGTGGTCTGGTTCACCGGCTCCAACAAGGTCACAGTCAAGGCCCCGGCTCCGAAGAAGGGCAAGAAGCGCGGCAAGGACACCCAGGTCGTCAAGTCGTACCTCTTCGCCTACGACGTCATGCAGCGCAAGGAGCTGTGGCGGACCCCCGTACCCACCGGGCGCGGACCGGCCGCCCCCGTCTACCGGCTGGTCGCTGTCGGGCAGGACGACTTCGTCGTACGTCAGAGCACAGGCACATTGACACCCGGCGACGTGAAGGCCGCCAAGGGCAAAGCCGTCTTCCGGGGCTTCGACCAGAAGGCCGGAAAGCTGCTCTGGAGCAGGTCGTTCGGGACGATCGCACCGGACGGAGCGGCCATGGGTGACGACCGGGGCCTGCTGTACGCGGCGGTGGGCGACGATCTCCAGGCCTTCGAGATCCCCGCAGGCAAGCCGAAGTGGACGCTGAACGGCACCACCGGGACCCCGTACGGGAGCCCCGTCGCCACCGGAACGCTTCTGCACACCACCAACCGCAACCAGGAAGTGGGCGCGGTCGAGCGGGAGACGGGGCGGCTGCGCTGGCGGCGCTCGACGGAGGCGGCACCCGGCACCGCCGCCCCCGCGGTGACGCTCAGCACGACCGGCAGGACGCTGTTGGCCGCGGACGGCGCCCAGGTCACCGCGTTCGCGGCGGAGGACGGGCGACGGCTGTGGAAGTTCCAGGACATCGGGTCGCAGGATCCGAAGGGGCCCACGGTCACCGCTCCGTACCGGGTGCTGGCCGCCGGAAAGACCGCCGTCGTCCAGCGCGACCGGATCTTCTACGCCTTCCCGGTCGCCTGAGCGAAGGCCCAGGAGCCCCCCACCCGCCCGCCGCCTTCCGGGCGAACCCGCCTGCCGCCACACCGCGCGGTTCTTGCATCTCGTGACACCGAGTGACCGTACTTGGTTCCTGCGCTCACTCATGGGGAAGTCCCATGACTCGCCCCGTCACCGGAGGTGATGTCGTGTCAGGCGGAATCCTGCGTGCGGTCTGCACCGCGACCCTGACCACGCTAGTCGCAACCTCGCCGGCAGCCGCCGCACCCGTGGACCCGAGCCCCGCCGCGGGCCCCACCGCGAAGTCGCCCGCCGCCCCCGCGGCCACGAACAAGAGCGTCGCCCAGCTGCTGACCGAGCTGCAGAAGCTGTACCAGCAGGCCGAGGAGGCCACCGAGACGTACAACGGGACCGCGGCGGAGCTGAAGAAGCGCAAGGCGCAGGCGAAAAAGCTCCACGCCTCCCTCGTCGCCGCCCGGATGGCGCTGTCCGACAGCCGCGACGAGGCGGGGCAGCTGGCCCGTGAGCAGTACCAGGGGCAGTCCGACATCTCCTCGTACATGCAGCTCCTGCTGGCCCGTGATCCCGAGCACTTCCTGGACCAGGAGCATGTGGTCCGGCGTGCGGCGGCCGGGCGGGCGGCCACCGTGAAGCGGCTGACCGGCGCCGAGAAGCGCGCCGACGACCTGGCGGCCGAGTCCCGCAAGGTGCTGGACCGGCAGCAGGTCCTGGCCACGAAGCAGAAGAAGCAGCGGGACGCGGTGCAGTCGCGGCTCAAGGCCGTCGAGGCGAGACTGGCCACGCTCTCCGGCTCACAGCTCGCCGAACTGTCCCGGCTGGAACAGCAGGGCATGGCGAAGGCTCAGGGCGCCCTGGCCGCCTCGGGCGCCCTGTCCTCGACCAGGTCGCCGTCCCGGGCGGGCGGCGAGGCGGTGAAGTACGCGATCGGGCAGGTCGGCAAGCCGTATGTGTGGGGCGCGGAGGGGCCGGACTCGTTCGACTGCTCGGGGCTCACCTCGCAGGCCTGGGCGAAGGCCGGCCGCGTCATTCCGCGGACCTCGCAGGAGCAGTGGCGGCAGCTGCCGAAGGTGCCGCTCAACGCACTGCGCCCGGGCGACCTGGTGATCTACTTCCCGAAGGCCACTCATGTGGCGCTGTACATCGGCAACGGCCAGGTGGTGCAGGCGCCCCGGCCGGGCTCGCAGGTGAAGGTCTCGCCGGTGGCATCGAATCCGTTGCTGGGTGCCGTACGGCCGGATCCGCAGGGCGCGCCGTTGTCCGCGTTCAAGCCGCCGCAGCTCCCGCAGGGGGCGTCCTCGGGCTCGGACGCGGGATACAGCTCGTCGTCGGCGCCCGAGGGGTAGGCAGCCGGGGGCCGTGACGTCCGCACATGACAGTCGGGGGGGGGGGCCGGGGGGGGCGCCCGCGGCGGCGGGCCCCAGCGGGGGGGCGGGGGCCGGCGCCGCCCC
>NZ_JBHVWS010000007.1:0-25746 GCF_042882185.1 Streptomyces sp. NPDC058239 | reverse complement strand
GACACCGGGCCCCTGCCCGACGGCGGCTTCCGGCTGGCGGCGCGGCTGCCTCTCGGCCCGGCGGGGCCCGGCGGCGGGGGGGGGGGGGGCGGGGGTGGGGGGGGCCGGGGGGGCCGCTGCCCTCGCCCCTGCGGCGGGGCGCCCCGCCGGCGGCGTCCCCCCCGCCCCCCCCCCCCGACTGCTGCGGTCAGGCGGCCGACGCGGCCGCGGAAACCTCGGCGAGGTACGCGTTCGTCTTCTCCGGGTCGAAGAAGAAGTTCTCGAAGTCCGCCGGGTTGTTGAAGCCGTTGGCGAAGCGGTCGGCGACCGGCTGGAGCTGGCCGGCTGCGCCGATCAGGTTCAGCACGTGCTCCGGCGGAACGCCGAGCATCGCGTTGGTCCACTTCACGACGTGCTGCGCGGTGTCCCAGTAACGGTCGAACGTGGCCTGCATCCAGTCCGCGTCGAACTCCCGGTCGCCGTGCTCGATGATCGACTCCAGGTACGCGTTGGCGCACTTGGAGGCCGAGTTGGAGCCCTGGCCGGTGATCGGGTCGTTGGCGACGACGACGTCCGCCACACCGAGCACCAGACCGCCGCTGGGCAGCCGGCCGATCGGCTTGCGAACGGTCGGGGCGTAGCGTCCCGCCAGGGTGCCGTTGGCGTCGGTCAGTTCGACCTTGGTGGCGCGGGCGTACTCCCACGGCGTGAACCGCTCCATGAGCTCCAGCGTCTTGGCGAGGTGCTCGGAGGGGTCCTTGATGCCCTGGAACACGTCGAGCGGGCCGCCCGGGATGCCCTCCCAGAACAGGATGTCGGCGCGGCCGGACGTGGTCAGGGTCGGCATCACGAAGAGCTCGCCGACGCCGGGAACGAGGTTGCAGCGGACCGCGTCGAACTCGGGGTGCTCGGGGCGCGGGCCCATGCCGTGGACGTACGCGACGGCCAGGGCGCGCTGCGGGGCGTCGAACGGCGAACGGGACGCGTCCCGGCCGAACATGGAGACCAGCTCGCCCTTGCCCGCGGAGACCATCACCAGGTCGTAGGTGCGGGAGAAATAGTCCAGGTCGGAGACGGCGGCACCGTGGATGACGAGCTGTCCGCCGCGCTGGGCGAAGGTCTCCATCCAGCCGGCCATCTTCACGCGCTGGTCGACGGACTGGGCGAAGCCGTCCAGCTTTCCGACCCAGTCGATGGCGCGGGAGGAGTCGGGGGCGGCGACCGAGACGCCGGCTCCCTCGATGCGCGGGGCCTGGGACTCCCAGAAGTTGAGCTGGTAGTCACGCTCGTACTGGAGCGCGGTGTCGAACATGCACTGCGTCGACATGACCCGGCCGGAGCGGATCTCGTCGGCGGTGCGGTTGGACATCAGGGTGACTTCGTACCCTCGGGACTGCAGTCCGAGGGCGAGCTGGAGACCGGACTGACCGGCTCCGACTATGAGTATCTTCCGCATCGCGGTTCTCCGTTACGTGTTGCGTGCGAGCTATGCCGGGGTGGCGTCGAGGGCATGGCCGACGAGGGCCAGCAACGACTCGACGACGGTGATCCTGTTACGCGCGTCCATGATCACAACAGGCACGTGCGGCGGCACAGTCAGGGCCTCCCTGACGTCATCCGCCTCGAACCCCGGCGTTCCTTCGAAGTGGTTGACGGCGACGATGTACGGCAGGCCGCAGCTCTCGAAGTAGTCGAGTGCAGGGAAGCAGTCGGCGAGCCGCCGGGTGTCGGCGAGCACGACTGCGCCGATCGCGCCGCGCACCAGGTCGTCCCACATGAACCAGAAGCGCTGCTGGCCCGGTGTGCCGAACACGTACAGCACGAGGTCGTCGTCGAGCGTGAGCCGGCCGAAGTCCATCGCGACGGTCGTGGTGACCTTGTCGGGTGTCGCGGAGAGATCGTCGGTCTCCTCGCTGGCCTGGGTCATCATCGCTTCGGTCCTCAGCGGGGTGATCTCGGAGACCGCCCCCACGAAGGTCGTCTTGCCCACGCCGAACCCGCCCGCGACCACGATCTTCGTGGCGACGGGGGCCCTGGTGTGGTCCAACTGCCAGGCCTGCAGAGATTCTTCGGCCTGGTCCTTGGCCCTCGGCCGGCGCGGGGCGAAGAGCGGCGACTCAGAGACGGCGGAGTCCATTGAGCACCCTTTCGAGCAGTGCGCGGTCGGGCTGGCCGGTGCCGTGACCGGTCCCGTACACGCGGATCTTTCCCTGGTCGGCCAAGTCGCTGAGCAACACCCGGACCACGCCGAGCGGCATCTTCAACAGGGCGGAGATCTCAGCGACCGTACGCATCCGGCGGCAGATTTCGACGATGGCCTGGAGCTCCGGCATGACGCGGGTGGCCAGGTTGCCATTGGTCAGCTCGCGGCGCTCCTCGGGCGCTTCGAGCGCGGCGACGAACGTCTCGACGAGCAGGACGTGGCCGAAGCGGGTGCGACCGCCGGTGAGCGAGTACGGGCGGACCCGTGCGGGCCTTCGGTCGGACCCGCGGACGGGAAGCCTGCGGGCGGGTTCAGCAGCGGGCGTCACTGGGCGCTCTCCATCGATTTGCGCAGTTCACTGCGGAGTTCGGGGGTGAGTACGTGTCCGGCTCGGCCGACGAAGAGCGCCATGTGGTAGGCGATGACGCTCATGTCGCAGTCCGGGGTGGCGTGCACACCGAGCAGCGAGCCGTCGCTGATCGACATGACGAAGACGCTGCCCTCGTCCATGGCGACCATGGTCTGCTTGACGCCGCCGCCCCCCATCAGCTTGGCGGCGCCGACGGTGAGGCTGCCGATGCCGGAGACGATGGTGGCCAGGTCGGCGCTGGAGCCCTTGGGGCCGTCCTGCCGGCCGGTGCTCTGAGTGGTCAGATGGCCGGGGTCGGAGGAGAGCAGCATCAGTCCGTCGGACGAGACGACGGTGACCGAGTGGACCCCTGGCACCTCCTCCACCAGATTGCTCAGCAACCAGTGAAGGTTCCGGGCCTCGGTACTCAGCCCGAATGTGCTGGGCGCAGTCAACTGCGTGCCTCCTCGACTGTGTCCCCCGTCTCATCGGTTCGGCCGTCGCTGGGGTCGGCCGGCTCACTGTGCTCGGTAAGTGCGGAGCGCCCGGCGTGTGCGGGGGCCCCGGGGAACGGCTGGGTCGCCGTGATCTCGGCGATCTCCGCCTCGACGTCCCGGCGGCCGTCCTTCGCGCCCTGGTGGAAGCCGCCGAGCCGACGGCGCAGCGCCTCCTTGTCCAGGCTGCCCTTGCGCTCGGTGCTGGGTGCCGTGGTGGGCTTGACGACCTTGGGCGTGCGCTTGGGCAGCCCCTTGTCGGTGATGCGCTCCTGCTGCGGCTGCGAGTACTGCTCCGGCTGCCGGGGGCCGGGCAGGGCGTCGGCGACGGGCACGGGGGCCGGGGCGGGTGCGGGGGCCGGGGCGGGTGCGGGGGCGGGTGCGGGTGCGGTGTACGGCTCCGGGGCGGACACGGGGGCCGGGGCGGTGTACGGCGAGGGGGCCGGGGCCGGCGCGGTGTACGGCTCCGGGGACTCGTCGGCGGTGCGCTCGTGGCGGTCGGGGCCGATGGCGTACGGGTCGGGCGCCGTGAACTCGGGGACGTCCTCGAACTCCGGAACCACCGGGAGCCGTACCTGCATCGTGATCTCGGCCTCGGCGGCGGCCGGAGCGGGTGCGGGGGCGCTGCCCGCCGCGGGCCCGGGCTCGGGCTCGGGCTCGGGGGTGGCCCCGGACTCGCGGATCGTCTGCTCGGCCGCGGCGATCAGCGGGTCGCCGGGCAGGGCGAGCGTACGCCCCGGCAGTGCGTTGGAGTTGGCCTCGGCGACCGACCCCGGAAGGTTCAGCGCGGGGGCGTCCCCCGGGACCTTCATCGGTGGTGGTGTGGCGGCCGGTGGCGCCTTCGGCAGCAGGGCCTTGGGCAGGACGACGACCGCCGTGACCCCGCCGGTGCCCGCGTGGTCGCGCAGCTGTACCCGTACGCCGTGGCGCGCTGCCAGCAGGGAGGTGACCTGGAGTCCGAGCCCGGCTCCGTCCGCACTCTGTTCGCCCGCCTCGAACAACGTGGGGTCGCCGAGCCGGGTGTTGAGCTCGCCCATCCGTACGGCGGACATCCCGATGCCCTCGTCCTGGACGGAGAGCATCACTTCTCCGGTCTCCAGCAGCCAGCCGGAGAGCTGGACATGGGAATCCGGCGGTGAGAAGGAGGTCGCGTTCTCCAGGAGTTCGGCGACGAGGTGGCTGAGGTCGTCCGCGGCGAAACCGGCGATCTGGGCGTGCGGCGGCAGGGACTGGATGGTGACCCGCTCGTACCGCTCGATCTCGGAGACGGCCGCACGCAACACGTCGACCAGCGGGATCGGGCCCGCATGCCCGTGGCCGTGCTCGGCGCCGGCGAGGACCAGCAGGTTCTCGCTGTGGCGGCGCATGACCGTGGCCATGTGGTCGAGCTTGAAGAGGGTGGCCAGCCGCTCCGGGTCGTGCTCCCGCTCCTCCAGGCTCTCGATGACACCGAGTTGACGCTCGACGAGGCCGAGGGTGCGCAGCGAGAGGTTGACGAAGGTGTGGTGGACCGTGTTCTTCAGCCGCTCCAGCTGGGCGGTGAGGTCGGAGGCCATGACCTGGAGTTCGGCACGCTGGACGGTGAGGGCCTCGCGTCCGGCGATCAGCTCGGCGCGCTCGGTCTGCAGGCTCTCGAAGCGGCCGTTGAACTCGTGGAGCAGTCCGTGCAGCTGGCCGTGCAGGGCGTTGATGGACCGTACGACCTGGGCGAACTCGTCGTTGCGGCCGGTGTAGCGGACCGGTTCGGCGGTGGCGGGTTCCGCGGCGAGGCGGGCGGCACCGATCCGCAGGACGGCGAGCGGCTGGGTGAGGGTGCGGGCCACGGCGGTGGAGACGCCGACGGCGATCAGCAGACAGCCGCCGAGCAGCGCGATCCGCAGTTCCAGCGCGGTGACGTCGTCGTCGCGCAGCTGCTCCAGACGCTGGACCTGTGCGGTGCCGAGGGCGGACTCGACACCCCGCATCCGGTCGATCCGGGCGGAGAGTGCCGTCTCGACCTTCTCGGTGTCGGCCTTCTGGTCGGAGTCCGACAGCTCGGGGCGGTCGGTGAGGGAGTTGAGGTACTTCTCCGCGCTGTTGACCTCGGACCCGGTGACGGTGGACGACAGCTTGTCGCGGGCGGTGGAGCCCGCGGCCTGGTCGAAGTCGGCGAGCGAGGAGAGTTCGCCGACCCGGGCCTGCTGGGCGGCGGCGCTCAGCTCGTCACGGGTGCGGTCGTCCTTGCTGCTGCCCTCGTCCTGGGTCTGGACGGGCAGCCCGGTGATCGGGTCGATCTGCGGGGTCGTGACCTTGCGGGGTACGGAGAGCGCGGCGATCAGCAGCCCGCGGGTGGCGGAGGCCTGCTCGGTGGCCCGGCCGAGGGCGAGCGGGGCGCGGGTGGACTCGGCGGCGCGCGGCGGGGTCTTCTCGGCGAGCTCGTCGGCGAGGTCGTGGAGCTTGGCGATGACCTCGGAGTACGCCTGATGGGCCTCCAGCGCGGTGCCCTTGCCGCTGAGCGCGTCGCGGCGCAGGGAGGGAATGGTGGAGAGGTCGCGGCGCAGTGCGGCCGGGGCCGCACCCCTGATCTCGTCCACCTGCTGGTCGACGCGGGCGCTCCGGCTGCCGGGGTCGCCCTTGCCTTCCGCCGCGGGGCCGGACTTCTCGTCACGGCCGGCCGCGATGTAGGCGGTGACCTCGTCACGCTCGTCCGCGAGGGCGTGCGCGAGCACGATGGCCTGCTGGTTCAGCTCGGCGAGGGTGACCAGCCGCTGCGACTCGTTCAGGTCGGAGGAAGCGCTGAGGGCCGCGGGTGCGCCCGCGGCGATGACAGTGATGCCGACGACCGCGACACCGGCAACCAGCCGGCTGCGTACGCGCACGGTGCGCCGGGTGCTCCCGCTCTCGGCGGGTGCCGGAGGCGTCGCCCCGGAACCGCTGTGCTTGCTGCCCTTGCTCCGAGGCCGCTTCTTCTGCACCGGTGCTCGCATTCTTGACTCGTCCGCCCTTGAAGCAGAGGTGACGCACGGTCACATGTGAACGAACGCCCCGACTCCTGGTACGGCTTCTGACCATTCCAGTGCTTTTGAGAGGGGGACGCGCATCAACCACTCGGCCACCTGAACGAGTGAACATCACTCCGGAGTTGACCAACAAGTCTCCCCCGGGGGCACGTCCGGCACACCTGACCCGTCGGCTGGAACTTCCGCCCAGGCTTTGGCAGGATGCCCGCCCGCACGCCGCACGGAGCCTTTCCTTCCGCTCCAGGCATCCGTCTGACCTGCTGGTACAGGCCAACCTTGGGCAGTGCAGGGCTCGTGAAGGCGTCGTGCAGACTGGCTGTATGCGAATCGAACTCGCCACCGTCGCCGGCAGCGCCGAACGACCGAACGAGGACTGGGCCGCCACCGCCCTGCCCGCCTCCGGCCAGGGTGGGACGCTGATCCTGCTCGACGGAGTGACTCCGCCACAGGGGGACGACGGTTGTGCGCACTCGGTCCCCTGGTTCACCGCACGACTGGGCGGCTCACTGGTCGAACTGTCCGGTTCGCGACGGGATCTGACCCTCCAGGAGATCCTGGCCGAGTCCATTCGGCACACCGCCGATGCACACCGCTCCTCATGTGACCTTTCTCACGTAAGGACGCCACAGGCGACGGTCGTCATGGCGCGCTGGGACGAGCATGAGATCGAGCACCTGGTGCTGTCCGATTCCGTACTGTTGTTCGAGGCACCCGACGGAGCCGTGCACCCCCTCCTCGACGACCGGCTGGACCGCCTGCCGCCGGGCTCCCTGGCCGACGAAGCGATCACCGACGCACAGGTACGCAACAAGGAGGGCGGCTTCTTCACCGCCGCCGCCGACCCCTCCGTGGCGGCCCGCGCGGTCACCGGGCGCACCCCGCTCGGCCAGGTGCGGGCGCTGGCAGCGATGACCGACGGGGCGGCCCGCTGGACCGAGATGTTCCGCGCGGGCGACTGGGCGGACTGCCTCGGGGTGCTCCACAAGGAAGGCACGCAGGGGCTGATCGACCGCGTCAGGGCGCTGGAGGGCGCGGACGCGGAGCGCACGTATCTGCGCCGCAGCAAGACCCACGACGACGCGACGGCGGTCTACGCGGTGCTGTGACGGCGCACCGGGGGGCGGGCCGGGGAGTCAGTCCTCGGCCCGGGCGTTCAAGTGATGCAGCAGCCGGGCCAGTTCGGCCACCTCGATCCGGTCCCAGTCGGCGAGCTTGCGCACATAGCGGTCGCGTCGGGCGTCGCGGACGCTGCGGTAGCGGGCCAGGCCCTCGGCTGTGAGGTGGACGAGGGAGGCCCGGCCGTCGGCCGGATCGGGCTCGCGCGCCACCAGCCCGAGGGCCTCCAGGGCGCGCAGTTGACGGCTCATGGTTGCCTTGCCGACCCCGAAGTAGGCCGCGAGATCGGTGGCCCGCTGCTGTCCGGCCGACTCCAGTCGTACGAGAAGTCCGTATGCGGCGGCTTCCAGTTCGGGGTGGACCTCGCGCGCCATTTCCCCGGAACTGGCTCGCGCCCGGCGCAGAAAGACGGCCAACTCCCTCTCCAGGGCAAGGAATGCGTGGTCCACACCACTTTCTCCGCTCGCGCCGGGTTCACTACCGCTTTCGCTCCCGTGCACGTCAACACCCCTCATGAGCTTTCCTGCCGCTGAAAGTTTCTTTCGCCGCTGGTCATCGCCGCAGCTTGGCCAGTATTTCGCAGGCGTAGACCAACGGCAGCACCCAGGCCCCCTTCCGTAGCGCGGGTCTACGTGCGTAGCGTCATGCATGGCATGTTCACACCATGACATGCCGGCAGGGGTTCGCCCGGCGTCCCCCTGGGATCAGCACGTCCCCCCACCAAGGCCTCGGAGGCACTCACATGCCGGTGCTCAGATCCAGATCCGGAACATCCCGTCGCTCGCGCTTCGCCGCGGCCGGAACCCTGCTCGCAGCCCTCTCCCTCCTTCTCACCCTGCCCGGCGCGGCGAGCGCCGCGGGTACCCACGACACCGCCGCCGCGGCCAAGAAGCCCGCGCGCGGCACGGCCACGATGGGCATGGGCGTCATCACCCACGACGGCCAGGGCGGACTGCCGCGCGACACCCGCGCCGTCCAGACCGAAGGCGTGGACGTCAGCAGCCACCAGGGCAACGTCGACTGGGCGACCCTCTGGAACAGCGGCGTGAAGTGGGCCTACACCAAGGCCACGGAGGGCACGTACTACACGAACCCGTACTTCGCCCAGCAGTACAACGGCTCGTACAACGTCGGCATGATCCGGGGCGCGTACCACTTCGCCACCCCGGACACCACGAGCGGCGCCGTCCAGGCCAACTACTTCGTGGACCACGGGGGCGGCTGGTCGAAGGACGGCAAGACCCTGCCCGGTGTGCTCGACATCGAGTGGAACCCGTACGGCGCGCAGTGCTTCGGCAAGACCCAGGCAGGCATGGTGTCCTGGATCCGCGACTTCGTGAACACCTACAAGGCGCGCACCGGACGCGACGCGGTCATCTACACCGCGACCAGTTGGTGGCAGACCTGCACCGGGAACAATGCGAGCTTCGGCGCCACCAACCCGCTGTGGGTGGCCCGCTACAACACCACGGTCGGTGAACTCCCGGCCGGCTGGAGCTACTACACGATCTGGCAGTACACCTCGTCCGGCCCCTACGTCGGCGACCACAACCACTTCAACGGCGCCCTCGACCGCGTACAGGCTCTCGCCAACGGCTGAGCCGGCCCGCCGCGCCCGACCGGTCCGACACTTCGCACAGCAGAGCCCCGGCGACCCGCCCAGTCGCCGGGGCTCTGCCCTGTTCGCGCCACCTGACCAGGTGTTTCGCCCTCCGAACCGACAATGAAGGACCCCTTATACACCCGGTGTATACGCCGTGTGTATAGTCCTTTCCTGCCGCACACCGTGCGCCTTGTTCAGCTACGGAGGAGTGACCCGCCTTGTCCATGAAGACGAAGTCGATCGGTACGGGGTTGGCCGCCGCTCTTGTGACGGCACTCACCCTGACGCTGAGCGGCTGCTCCATGCAGACCACCGCGCCGGCCTCCGCGCGCGGCGACGCGGGCTCCGACGCCAAGGGCTCCTTCGGTCCGGTGGACTGCCGCAAGGCGAAGTGCATAGCCCTGACCTTCGACGCGGGACCGGGCGAGGACACCCCGCATCTGCTGGACATCCTCAAGGAGAAGAAGGTGCACGCGACCTTCTTCCTGCTGGGCAAGAACCACGTCAAGAAGCACCCCGACACCGTGCGCAGGCTCGCCGCCGAGGGGCACGAGGTGGCCAACCACACCTGGTCCCACGAGATCCTGACGGACAAGAAGCCCGCCGAGATACGCGCCGAGCTGGAGAAGACCCAGGACGCGATAGCGGAGATCACCGGCAAGAAGCCGCGTCTGATGCGCCCGCCGCAGGGCCGTACCGACGACACCGTCTCGGACATCAGCAAGGACCTGGGGCTCTCCCAGATCCTGTGGAGCGCGACCGCCAAGGACTACTCCACGACCGACTCGGCGCTGATCAAGAAGCGCATCCTGGACCAGGCGAGCCGGGACGGCATCATCCTGCTGCACGACATCTACAAGGGGACGGTGCCCGCCGTGCCGGGCATCATCGACGCGCTGAAGAAGCAGGGCTACACCTTCGTCACCGTCCCGCAGTTGATGGCGCCCGCAGAGCCGGCCCCGGGGACCGTCTACCGCCCCTGAGCCGTACGCCCCCAGAAGCGAGGACCCTGGGCGCACGCGGAACGACCCGCCCGCCCGTTGCCGGGAAGGCGGGCCGTCCGTACCGGTCGCGCACGTGGTGCCACGCCCGTCACGCCATGGCGCCTACGCCGCGGCCGGGATCCTCTCCTCGCGCCTGGCCGCGGAGGCCGGGGCGAGGGCGATCTCCAGCACCTGGCGGACGTCCGTCACCGGGTGGACCTCCAGGGTGTCCAGGACCTCGGCCGGGACATCGTCCAGGTCGGCCTCGTTCCGCTTCGGGATGACCACGGTGGTGATCCCGGCCCGGTGCGCGGCCAGCAGCTTCTGCTTCAGGCCGCCGATCGGCAGCACCCGTCCGGTGAGCGAGACCTCACCGGTCATCGCCACATCCGTACGGACCAGCCGTCCGGAGAGCAGCGAGGCCAGCGCGGTCGTCATGGTGATGCCGGCGCTCGGGCCGTCCTTCGGGACCGCGCCCGCCGGGAAGTGGATGTGCACGCCGCGGTCCTTCAGATCCGCGACCGGCAGCTCCAGCTCCGCGCCGTGCGACCGCAGGAAGCTCAGCGCGATCTGCGCGGACTCCTTCATGACGTCGCCGAGCTGACCGGTGAGGGTCAGTCCGGACGCCCCGGTCTCCGGGTCGGCCAGCGACGCCTCCACGAACAGCACGTCACCACCGGCACCGGTCACCGCGAGTCCGGTGGCCACGCCCGGCACCGCGGTGCGGCGCTCGGCCGGGTCCTGGGCGGACTCGGGAACATGGTGCGGCCGGCCGATCAGACCGCGCAGATCCGCTTCGGTGACCGTGAACGGAAGCTCCCGGTCGCCCAGTTCGTGCTGGGCCGCGACCTTGCGGAGCAGCCGGGCGACGGCCCGCTCCAGGTTTCGTACGCCCGCTTCGCGGGTGTACTCGCCGGCCAGCTTGCGCAGCGCGGACTCGTCGAGCGTCACCTCGTCCTTCTCCAGACCGGCCCGCTCCAGCTGGCGCGGGAGCAGGTGGTCGCGGGCGATGACGACCTTCTCGTCCTCGGTGTAGCCATCGAGCCTGACCAGCTCCATACGGTCGAGCAGGGCCTCCGGAATGGCTTCGAGCACATTGGCCGTCGCCAGGAAGACGACATCGCTGAGGTCGAGTTCGACCTCCAGGTAGTGGTCGCGGAAGGTGTGGTTCTGCGCCGGGTCGAGGACTTCGAGGAGGGCGGCGGCCGGGTCGCCCCGGAAGTCGGAGCCGACCTTGTCGATCTCGTCGAGCAGGACGACCGGATTCATCGTTCCGGCCTCCTTGATGGCCCGGACGATACGTCCCGGCAGGGCACCGACGTAGGTACGCCGGTGGCCGCGGATCTCCGCCTCGTCCCGTACACCGCCGAGCGCGACACGGACGAACTTGCGTCCCATGGCGTGCGCGACGGATTCACCGAGCGAGGTCTTGCCCACGCCCGGCGGACCCACCAGCGCCAGGACGGCACCGCCGCGCCGCCCGCCGACGACGCCGAGGCCGCGCTCGGAACGCCGCTTGCGTACCGCCAGGTACTCGGTGATCCGCTCCTTCACGTCCTGCAGGCCCGCGTGCTCGGCGTCGAGGATCTCCTGGGCGCCGCGGATGTCGTACGCGTCCTCGGTCCGCTCGGTCCACGGCAGTTCGAGGACGGTGTCGAGCCAGGTCCTGATCCAGGAGCCCTCGGGGCTCTGGTCGGACGAGCGCTCCAGCTTGTCGACCTCCTTGAGGGCGGCCTCACGGACGTGCTCGGGAAGATCGGCGGCCTCGACGCGGGCCCGGTAGTCGTCGGACTCGTCTGCGCCGGAACCAGGGCCGCCGTTGAGATCGGAGAGCTCCTTGCGTACGGCTTCCAACTGGCGCCGCAGCAGGAATTCGCGCTGCTGCTTGTCGACGCCCTCCTGGACGTCCTTGGCGATGGACTCGGCGACATCCTGCTCGGCAAGGTGTTCACCGAGCCACTGGATGGCGAGCTTCAGCCGGGCGACCGCGTCCACGGTCTCCAGGAGCTGCACCTTCTGGGCAGTGGTGAGGAAGGGTGAGTATCCGGAATTGTCGGCGAGCGCGGAGATGTCCTCGATCTGCTGGACCCGGTCCACGACCTGCCAGGCGCCGCGCTTCTTCAGCCAGCTGGTGGCGAGCGCCTTGTACTCCTTGACCAGCTCGGCGGCGGCTCCGGGGAGCGGATCGGGGACGACCGCGTCGACCCGTGTCCCTTCCACCCAGAGCGCGGCACCCGGCCCGCTGGTCCCGGCCCCGATCCGTACCCGGCCACGGCCGCGGATGAGCGCGCCCGGATCCCCGTCCGAAAGCCGCCCGACCTGTTCGACGGTGCCGATGACACCGGTGCCGGTGTACGTCCCGTCGATCCGCGGCACAAGAAGCACCTCGGGCTTGCCGCCACCCTCACGGGCTGCGGCCTGTGCGGCTTCCACGGCGGCGCGTACATCGGTGTCGGACAGGTCCAGAGGCACCACCATCCCGGGCAGCACGACCTCGTCGTCGAGCGGCAGCACGGGCAGGGCGAGCGGAGTGACCGCATTGGACTCGGTAGCCATGATCTCCCCTTCGGCACTCAAGTTGAGTTATGCAGACTCAATGCTTCTGAGCCTCCCATTGTTCCCCGGTGCATGTTCGCTGTGAGCGATCGACTGAATGCGCTCGCTCCGCAGGCCCCGCCCGGTCCGGCCGTTTCTGTAGCGGAGAACTCCGGACGCGTCCGCTTTAATCCGGCGGCGTTCCCGGCTTCGGGAACCGAGTCCGCCGGTCTGTGGCTTCCACTCCGTGACCACTGTGGTCGCCGCCGACGCCCTGACGACGGCACGGGACCTCGGACCGGCCGATGTCCCGAGGCCCGGCCCACCTGCGAAAAACCGGTCGGCAACCGGACGGGACACCGGGCAGAGTGCCGGTATGAACGACGACCGAGGGATGAATCCGGACGGCACCATCCGGCGGGAGGGTTCGCTGGGCCGGGTGCCGGCGGCCTTCGCCCCCGTGGTGGCGGCTGCCCGCACCCGGATCGCCGAAGTGTTCGACGGCGCGCGGCTGCACAGCGCGTACATCTACGGCAGCATTCCGCGCGGCACGGCCGTTCCCGGTGTCTCCGATCTGGACCTGCTGCTCGCCCTGCGCACCGAACCCACCGAGGCCGACGAGGCGGCGGCCCGGGCCGTCGAGGCCGGGCTGGACGCCTCGTTCGGCCAGATCGACGGCGTCGGCATCCTGCTGTTCGGCGCCGACACCCTCACCAGCGAACTCGAACGCAACGACCTCGGCTTCTTCCTCGCCTGCCTCTGCACCCCACTGCTGGGCGAGGACCTCGCCGTACAGCTTCCGCGCTACCGCCCCACCCCGCTGCTCGCCCGCGAGACCAACGGGGACCTCCACCTCTCGCTCCCGCGCTGGCGACGGAGGGCCGCCGAAGCCACCACGGACTCCGAACGCCGAAACCTCAGCCGCGGCGCCGCCCGCCGTATCGTCCGGTCGGGCTTCACCCTGGTCATGCCGCAGTGGGGCGGCTGGACCAGCGATCTGGTGGAGTCCGCCGAGGTGTTCGCCCGCTACTACCCGGACCACCCGGAGCGGATCGAGCAGATGAGGGTGGCCGCGCGCACGGGCCGCACCCCCTCCGCCGATCCGGCTGTCCTCGCGGTGCTCATCGACGATCTGGCGCCCTGGCTGGCAGCCGAGTATCTCGCGGTGCACGGCGAGAAGGCCCCACGCCCCTGACCACCGCACCTGTGACCGCACCGGCCCGGCGCAGCAGCGGCCAGCAGGCCACGCCCAGCAGCAGCGCCAGCGGATGGCCCCAGCTGGTGAGGGGGTTGCCGAGGTCGAACAGATCACGCAGCAGCATCGCACCGACCCCGCCGAGCACCAGCACCCGGAGCCACGGCGTGAGCAGCCCGGCGAGCGCACCCACGCTCGCCATCAGCCCGAAGCTGATGCCGTAGTCGAGCCTGTGCAGCGAGGACTCCGGCAGATGACCGGCCACCACGGACAGCCCGACCGGGATCTCCGTGGCGAGCGTCGCCACGACATGACCGAGCAGGAACACACCGGCGGTGCGCCACCCCCCGATGCGGCGTTCCAGGGCGGTCAGCACGAGCGCGAAGCCGAGGACGTACGGGGAGGTGAGCCCGCCGACGACCCACAGGGCACTGGCGGCCAGGACGAGGAACGGGGCCTCGCCGAGATGCGCGACATCCGTGCTCGATTCGCGCAGTACGGCGGAGACGGTGTCCGGATCGGCGCACTCCATGAAGAGGGACGTGGCGACGAGCACCAGCAGATACCCGAAGGTGAACGGGGTACCGGTGGGCGTCGGCAGCAGCCGCAGCCACCGGCGGGCCTTGCGGTCCCCAGGAACGGCGGGCTCTTCCGTACGGCGCTGACGCGGTATGGCGTCGAGCAGCGGCGCCGCGAGCTCTTCTTCGCGAACCGCCCTGTCCGTACCCTGATGCACCGCGCGAGGCCCCTTTCCGTACCAGCCCCCGAAGCAACGTTCCACCCTCCGTGATCGTCCCCCGCGACGCCTATGGCGTGAACCACATGAGCCACGTATGAACCGACTCGGGTCCGGTGCTCGATAGAGGGAGTGTGAACCTGTTGCGCTCCCCGGGGGAGGACCGAAATGACGACGATGCGCTGCTGCGTGCCGTCGCACAGGGGGATACGGCGGCCCTGGCGACGCTCTACGACCGGCATGCCGGCTGGCTGCTCGCCCGGCTGAGCAGACGGTGCGCGGATACCGAGACCGTACGGGAAGTCCTTCAGGACACCTTCGTGACGGCCTGGCGCTCCGCCGGATCGCACCGCGGGGGGCAGATCGGCGGCTGGCTCTGGGTGATCGCCTCGCGCCGGCTGGTGGACGCGCAGCGGGTCCACGCCCGCGCCGGTCTCGCTGCGCAGGCCGAGGCCGAGCGGGCCGGGAGCAAGGAGTGGGCAGCCGCCGCGCCGTCCGCCGAGGAGCGGGTGCTTGCCGGGCTGGAGTACGGGGATGTGGGCGCCGCACTCGACCGGATCTCGCCGGAGCTGCGCGAGGTCCTGCGCGCGACGGTCATCGACGGGCTGACGACCCGTGAGACGGCCCGGCTCCTGGACATACCGGAAGGCACGGTCAAGACCCGGGCGATGCGGGCCAGACGCGAGCTGCGCGCCGCGCTGGAACTGCTGGCGCCGGAAGCCGGTCCGCTGGGAGGCACGGCATGAGGGGAGGCGACGGCGTGACCCACTGGCACGTGGACGGAGAACTGGCCGACCGGTACGCAGCCGGTTCGGTGGCGGAGACGGACGCCTGGTCCCTGGAGAAGCACGTGGAGACGTGCGGGGGGTGCGCGGCACGGGTCTCGGCGGCGGTACGGGCACGGCATGAGGCGGCGGCGATGCTGGACGGGGTGCGGGCGGGGGTGCTGGCCGCGGTGGCGGCGGAAGGGACACCGGAGAGCCGGCCCGCCCGGAGCAACCGGGTCCGTTCCCTCGTGTCCGCAACCGGGGCCGTCCTGAACGGTCGGGTCCGACTTCCCGGGTCCGCCACCCGCACCGGGCGTCTGCTGTGGGCCGCCGGGCCCGCGCTGCGCGGTGCGTGGCTGCTGGCGCTGGTGCTGGTGGCCGTAGGGGCCCTCGCTCTGGCTTACGGGGCCGGGCTCGGCGCGGCCACGCGACCGCTGCTCCTCGTCGTCGCGCCGGTGCTGCCGCTCGCCGGGGTCGTCGTCTCCTACGGACGGCACACGGACCCGATGCACGAGATCACCGCCGCCACCCCGGCCGGCGGGCTGCGGCTGCTGCTGACGAGAACCGCCGCGGTGCTCGGCGTGAGCATCCCGGCGCTCACCCTCGCCGGGGCCGCACTGCCCCCGTCCGCCGTGGGGCCGGGCCCGGCGGCATGGCTGCTGCCGGGGCTGGCGATGACGCTGGCGGCGCTCGCCCTCGGTTCGTACGTCGGCTGCCGTACCGGCGCCTCGTCCGTCGCCGTGGCCTGGGCTGTCGCTGTGCTCCTGCCTGCCTTCGCCACCTCTCCCCCGGAGATCGGCCCGGCGGCCGAAGCAGCGAAGTACTTCGCAGGGCCCGCCGCACAGGGCGGCTGGGCGGCCGGGGCGCTGGTGTGCGCCGCGCTGCTTGCCGCACGCCGTAGATCCTTCGACCATCTGGAGACGTTGTGAGCGTGAACGCATGAACAGCACCACGGCCATCAGCACAATCGAGGTCAGGAAACTGACCGTGCGGCACCGCAGAACTACCGTGCTCGACGCCGTCGACCTCGACTTCGCACCCGGTGTGCACGGGCTCCTCGGACCGAACGGAGCGGGCAAGACCTCGCTGATCCGGGTGCTCGCGACGGTCGCCGCACCGTCCGGCGGCCGGGTGGAGCTGCTCGGCAGCGAGGTCGGCGCGAAGTCCGGCCACCGCAGCCGGGCGGCGGTCCGGCGCAAGCTCGGCTATCTGCCGCAGGAGTTCGGGTACTACCCGGGCTTCACCGTCCGCGAGTTCGTCGCCTATGTGGCCTGGCTCAAGGAGATGGACGCGGCGGCGGTGCCCGCGGCCGTGGAGCTTGCGGTGGCCCGGGTGGGTCTGGCGGACCGGATCGACGCCCCGGTGAAGACCTTGTCGGGCGGGATGGTGCGGCGCGTCGGCATCGCCCAGGCGATCGTCAACGATCCGGACCTGCTGCTGCTCGACGAGCCGACCGCCGGTCTCGACCCGGAGCAGCGGGTCGAGTTCCGGGCGCTGATACGCGAGCTGGGCAGCACGTCCACCGTGATCGTCTCGACCCATCTGGTCGAGGATGTCGCCGCGGCCTGCACCGATGTGACGCTGATCGAGGCGGGCCGGATCGCGTACCGGGGTACGACGCAGGAGCTGACGGCCCTCGGCGGCGAGGACAACGGAGCGGACGGGCCGGACGGCAACCCGATCGAGCGCGGCTACACCGCTGCGCTGCGGGCGCACCGGGGGACGGTGGCGCATCGATGACGAACCCCACCCTGTACGGAAAAGCACGGGCATACACCGCGCTGCGGGCCGAGCTCCGGCGCGGGATCGCCCCCTGGACCGGGCTCGCCGTCGCCCTCACCGTCCTCGTTCCGCTGTGGGGCAAGGCATCCCAGTGGCAGGGCAGCTGGGGCGAGACCCAGAGCCAGTTGCACTCGGCGTCGGCCCTGCTCGCCGGTCCGCTCGTTGCCGCGGCCTCCTGCTGGCAGGGCGGCCGGGAGCATCGCCGCCGGACCGATGAGCTGCTTTCCTCGGCCCCGCGCAGCCGGCTCACGCAGGCGACAATGGCCGCGACGCCGATCGTGCTGTGGGCGGCCGCCGGATATCTGGTCGCACTGGCCGTGGCGTTCGCGGCGACCGCCCCGTACACCGGGGCCGGCAGCCCGTCCTTCTCACTCGTCGCCACGGATCTCGGGTTCCTGCTGTCCATCGGCCTCGTGGGGTTCGTCGTCGGCCGGTTGGTGCGGTGGCGGCTGATCGCTCCCGTGCTGGCGGTGTGCGCCTACGTCGGCCTGGGGTTCCCGAACTATCTGGACTCGGAAGCCCAGTTCCTGAACCCGGCCCAGCAGGTCGACCTCGAAGGGGCCGTCCCTGTGTGGTGGTACGCCCCGGTTCTGGTGGCATGGACGGGCGGCATCGCCGCCGCCGTACTGCTCGCGTACGCGGCAAAGCGGCGCTACCTCGCGGTCGTGCCGCTCGCCCTGTCGATCGCGGCGGGGACGGTGGTCGTGCACACCGGTGCGGATCTCTTCCGGAACGATCCGGCCGCGGCGCGCATGGTCTGCTCGAAGGCCGGCCCCGGCACGCCGCAGATCTGCGTGAACACATACGACGCCCCGGTGCTGCCCCAGATGTCCGAGGCCTTGGCGGGCGTGTTCTCACGTCTGGAGGCAGTCCCGGGCGCGCCGGTCAGATACGTGGACTCCCGATTCGGCACGAAGGACGGCGAAGCCGCCCTCTCGCACGTGACGCGGGGCTGGGGCCTCACACGGAACCGGCTGACCGATCCCCACCAGTACGCCTCGAACACCGCCTTGGGTCTGGTGAACCGCGACTGCCCGGCCGACTCGCACGGAAAGAGCCGGAAGGAGGCCGAACGAGTGGATCGGACGGACGACGCGGTCCGCAGCTGGCTGGCCGGCGAAGACTCGGTCTGGTACCCCGATTCGCGCCATCTCTCCCGTCTCAAGGCCATGCCGGACGCCGACCGCAAGGTCTGGCTCGGCCGCTTCCTGGCCACCCGGAAGAGCTGCACACCCTCGGAGGTCCCGGTCCTGTGAGCCATCGGCCGACCCACGCCGCACTCCCCCGCCTCTATATCCGCTCCCGCGCCCTCCCCCTCACCGTCGCCTCTCTGACCTGCATCGTCCTCGTCGCCGCCTGGGCGGCCCACTGGCTGGAGGACCAGCCGTACTTCGACCACACCGCCCGTGTCCCGGTCATCGTGCTGGCCCCGCTGCTCGCCTCCGCCGCGATCGGCACCAGCCTGCACGCGCACAGCGACGAGCTGGACCGAACCGCCGTACGCCGCTGGTGGCCGCGCCGACTGCTGCATCTGCTCGCACTGACCGTGCTCGCGACCGGGGCGCTCGCGCTGGCGGTCCCGGGGCACCCGGAGGAGTTCGGCGCACCAGGCATGGTGCGCAATGTGCTCGGCGCGACCGGGGTGGCCGCGGCCTCCGCCGCCCTGATCGGTGCCCGGCTGAGCTGGCTGCCGATGACGGTCTACGGCGGCGCCGTCTATCTGGCGGCGCCCCACACCCCGGGCGGCGCGGCGGCGGTGTGGGCCTGGCCGATGCAGCCGGGTCCGCAGGGTGCGGCGTGGGCGGTGGCCCTGTCGGCGTACGTGATCGGGGCGGCCCTCCTCGCGGCGCGCGGTGCGCGCCCGGTGAGCGCGTGACCCCGGACGTTCCGCGCCCCCAGAGCGCGTAACTCCCGTCCGTCGCACGCCCCGCGCCGCGCAACGGAGCACGCTCCCGGGGGGCGGATCGGATGGATCGGGCAGATCCGGCAATCCGCTGGCCCCCGGCCGCATCGAGCGGCCAGGATGGCGGCGAACCTGTCCGCCAGCCACCGGAGACTCGCACCATGCCCGACATCCACGGCCCCGACACCCTCGCCCCCGTCACGCTCGACCGCCGCGAAGGCCCTTACGGCGAAGTCGTTCTGCGGGAGCGGGGGGACGACTTCGAGATCATCGCCAACGGGTGCTTTCTGATGGACACCTCCGACGGGCGTTCCGAGCGGCTGCTGATCGACGCGGCGCTGGCCGCGCTGCCCGCCGACCGGGCGGCACCGGCGGTGCTCATCGGGGGTCTCGGGGTGGGGTTCTCGCTCGTCCGGGCCGCCGCCGAGCCGCGGTGGGGGCGGATCGCCGTCGTCGAGCGGGAGCAGGCGATCGTGGACTGGCATCTGGAGGGGCCGCTGGCCGGGATCTCCGGTGCGGCGCTCGCCGATCCGCGGACCGCGATCCTGACGACGGATCTCATTTCGTACCTGCGTACGACTACGGACCGTTACGACGCCCTGTGCCTGGACATCGACAACGGGCCGGACTGGACAGTCACGGAGGACAACACGAGCCTGTACTCCCCCGACGGTCTGGCGGACTGCCGGGAGCGGCTGACACCGGGCGGCGTTCTCGCGGTGTGGTCCGCACAACCGTCCGCCGAGTTCGAACAGGCTTTGCAGAATGCCGGATTCAGTGGGGTTAGGACGGAAGAGGTCAGCGTTGCCCGAGGTGTTCCCGACGTGGTGCATCTCGCACTTCGGACGGACTGAGAGCCCCCACCGGGTATCCGTGGCCCCCGGACGCCCGGGGCCAAGTGCCACAAGGCCGACACTCCGCCACTTCGTCGCGCCCAAGCCGTTACACCCTGCGTAGCCGAGAGCAGTCCGCTGCCTTTACGCTGCTGACCGGTAACGGGGATCACCCACGAAATCCACAAGCGAAGACCGTGCGTCCGGGGGAATGGCCCCCGTGAGAGCGGGCAGGGGCGGGGCGATGGAACAGACACACACCACCCACAACGGTGTCGCGGCCACGCCGGGCGCGCAGCGCCGGGTGCTGGTGGTCGAGGACGACGCCACAATCGTCGATGCCATTTCCGCCCGACTGCGGGCCGAGGGCTTTCTGGTGCAGACCGCACTCGACGGACCCGCGGCCGTGGACGCGGCCGAGGCATGGCAGCCCGATCTGATGGTGCTCGACATCATGCTCCCCGGCTTCGACGGCCTGGAGGTCTGCCGCCGTGTGCAGGCCCAGCGGCCGGTGCCGGTGCTGATGCTGACCGCCAGGGACGACGAGACCGACATGCTGGTCGGCCTCGGGGTCGGCGCCGACGACTACATGACCAAGCCGTTCTCGATGCGCGAGCTGGCGGCCCGGGTGCACGTCCTGCTGCGCCGGGTCGAGCGTGCGGCACTGGCCGCCGTGACGCCGCGCAGCGGCATACTGCGCCTCGGCGAGCTGGAGATCGATCACGCGCAGCGCCGGGTCCGGGTGCGCGCCGATGACGTCCACCTCACGCCGACCGAGTTCGATCTGCTGGTCTGTCTGGCCAACACCCCCCGTGCGGTGCTCTCCCGGGAGCAGCTGCTGGCCGAGGTCTGGGACTGGGCGGACGCCTCCGGCACCCGGACCGTCGACAGCCACATCAAGGCGCTGCGCCGGAAGATCGGTGCGGAGCGGATCCGTACCGTGCACGGTGTCGGCTACGCCCTGGAGACCCCTGCGCCATGACCCGGCCCGGTTCCGGACTGCGCCCCTTCTCGGTCAAGGCCAAGCTGGGCACGCTCGTGGTGGTCTCGGTGTTCATCACCACCGGGCTGCTGATGGTGGCCGTGCGCACCAGGACCGAACTGCGCTTCATCACGGTGTTCTCGGTGATCGCGACCCTGCTGATCACCCAGTTCGTGGCGCACGGTCTGACTGCGCCGCTCGACGAGATGACGACCGTGGCCCGGTCGATATCGCACGGTGACTACACCAGACGGGTGAGTGGCGCCGACCGGCGTGACGAGCTCGGCGACCTGGCCCAGACGATCAACCTCATGGCGGACGACCTGGAGGCCGTGGACCGGCACCGGAAGGAGCTGGTGGCCAATGTGTCGCATGAGCTACGGACCCCCATCGCGGCACTGAGAGCCGTGCTGGAGAACGTCGTGGACGGGGTGTCCTCGGCCGATCCGGAGACGATGCGCACGGCCCTGAAACAGACCGAGCGGCTCGGCAGGCTGGTGGAGACGCTGCTGGACCTGTCCCGCCTGGACAACGGGGTGGTCACGCTGAAGGCCCGCCGTTTCGAGGTGTGGCCGTATCTGTCGGGTGTACTGAAGGAGGCGAACCTTGCCGCCTCGCACCGCCGGCTGCCCTCCGGTTCCGGGAACCACACCCGCAAGGACGTACATCTGCATCTGGATGTGTCGCCGCCCGAGCTGACCGCGCACGCGGATGCGGAACGGCTGCACCAGGTCGTGGCCAATCTGATCGACAACGCTGTCAAGCACAGCCCGCCGCACGGCCGGGTCACCGTGCTGGCCCGGCGCGGGGCCGGACCGGAATCCCTGGCACTGGAGGTCCTGGACGAGGGCCCGGGCATTCCGGAGTCCGAGCGGCACCGGGTCTTCGAGCGTTTCAACCGCGGCGAGGTGCCGTCCCCGCACGGTCCGGGCAGCGACGGCGGTACGGGCCTGGGCCTGGCGATCGCCCGCTGGGCGGTGGATCTGCACGGCGGACGAATCGGCGTGGCCGAATCCGCTCGCGGTTGCCGCATCCAGGTCACTCTTCCGGGGATCCGGCAACCGCGAGGTTGACATAGGGTTCGAACCGGAAGGGCACGTTCTGCGTGTTCTGTTCAAGGGGTACGGTCCAGGGGGCCGTAGCCGCGGTCCCGCGTACCCGAAGTGAAGCGGAACCATGCTTGTTTCCCGCCATTTCCTGCGCCGAAACCCGTCTTCCGATGTGACTTGCACGACGAAGACCGGCCCGGCCTGCATGGAACGGCTGGGGAGGCGTAGCCTTGATTTCCGCTGTCCATCACCTTGTGAAGCGGAAGAGGGCGGTTGCCGCCGTGTCGTCTCAGTCCCCCAGTAACTCGAGCATCTCGACCGACCAAGCCAGCCCGGGTTCGAACCCGGCTGCAGCTTTCGGCCCCAATGAGTGGCTCGTCGACGAGATCTACCAGCAGTACCTCCAGGATCCCAGTTCGGTCGATCGCGCCTGGTGGGACTTCTTCGCCGACTACAAGCCGGGTACGTCCGGCACGGCGGACAAGCCCGTTCCCGGCGCCGCAGCCGCGGGGGCTGCGGTGACCCCGGCCCCGGCCGCCACCGCACCGGCCATCACACCCCAGGCCGCTCCGGCGCAGGCCCCGGCTCCGGCCGCGAAGGCCCCCGCGCCCGCGGCTCCGGCGCCCGTACAGGCCGCTCCCGCCGCCGCTGCTCCGGCAGCCCCGGCGAAGGCCGCGCCGGCTCCGGCCGCGAAGGCCGCCGCTCCTGCGCCGGCCAAGCCCGCCGCGGCTCCGGCCACCGAGGCCGCGGCCGGCCCCGAGTACGTGACGCTGCGTGGTCCGTCGGCCGCCGTCGCGAAGAACATGAACGCCTCGCTGGAGCTGCCGACGGCCACGTCCGTCCGCGCCGTTCCGGTGAAGCTGCTCTTCGACAACCGCATCGTCATCAACAACCACCTCAAGCGCGCCCGGGGCGGGAAGATCTCCTTCACGCACCTCATCGGGTACGCGATGGTGCAGGCCCTCAAGGCCATGCCGGCGATGAACCACTCCTTCGCGCTGAAGGACGGCAAGCCGACCCTGGTCAAGCCGGACCACGTCAACCTCGGTCTGGCCATCGACCTGGTGAAGCCGAACGGCGACCGCCAGCTGGTCGTCGCGGCCATCAAGAAGGCCGAGACGCTCAACTTCTTCGAGTTCTGGCAGGCCTACGAGGACATCGTCCGCCGCGCCCGCAACGGCAAGCTCGGCATGGACGACTTCACCGGAGTCACCGCCTCGCTGACCAACCCCGGCGGCATCGGCACCGTGCACTCGGTGCCCCGCCTGATGCCCGGACAGGGCCTCATCATGGGCGTCGGCGCGATGGACTACCCGGCAGAGTTCCAGGGCACCTCCCAGGACACCCTGAACAAGCTGGGCATCTCCAAGGTCATGACGCTGACCTCGACGTACGACCACCGGGTCATCCAGGGCGCCGCCTCCGGCGAGTTCCTGCGGATCGTCGCCCAGCTCCTCCTCGGCGAGAACGAGTTCTACGACGAGATCTTCAAGGCGCTGCGCATCCCGTACGAGCCGGTCCGCTGGCTCACGGACATCGACGCCTCGCACGACAGCGACGTCACCAAGGCCGCGCGGGTCTTCGAGCTGATCCACTCCTACCGGGTCCGCGGCCATGTCATGGCCGACACCGACCCGCTGGAGTACCGCCAGCGCAAGCACCCCGACCTGGACATCACCGAGCACGGCCTCACCCTGTGGGACCTGGAGCGGGACTTCGCGGTCGGCGGTTTCGCCGGCAAGTCGATGATGAAGCTCCGCGACATCCTCGGTGTGCTGCGAGAGTCGTACTGCCGCACCACCGGCATCGAGTTCATGCACATCCAGGACCCGAAGCAGCGCAAGTGGATCCAGGACCGGGTGGAGCGCACGCGCACCCAGCAGCCCGAGCGCGAGGAGCAGCTGCGCATCCTGCGCCGGCTGAACGCCGCCGAGGCGTTCGAGACGTTCCTGCAGACCAAGTACGTCGGCCAGAAGCGGTTCTCGCTGGAGGGCGGCGAGTCCGTCATCCCGCTGCTCGACGCGGTCATCGACTCCGCCGCCGAGGCCCGCCTCGACGAGGTCGTCATCGGCATGGCCCACCGCGGCCGGCTGAACGTGCTGGCGAACATCGTCGGCAAGTCGTACGCGCAGATCTTCCGCGAGTTCGAGGGCAACCTCGACCCCCGGTCGATGCACGGTTCCGGCGACGTGAAGTACCACCTGGGCGCCGAGGGCACCTTCACCGGTCTGGACGGCGAGCAGATCAAGGTCTCGCTGGCCGCCAACCCCTCGCACCTGGAGGCGGTCGACCCGGTCCTGGAGGGCATCGCCCGCGCCAAGCAGGACATCATCAACAAGGGCGGCACGGACTTCACGGTCCTGCCCGTCGCACTCCACGGAGACGCGGCCTTCGCGGGCCAGGGCGTCGTCGCCGAGACGCTCAACATGTCGCAGCTGCGCGGCTACCGCACCGGCGGCACCGTGCACGTGGTGATCAACAACCAGGTCGGCTTCACCGCCGCCCCGGAGTCCTCGCGCTCCTCGATGTACGCCACGGACGTGGCGCGCATGATCGAGGCGCCGATCATCCACGTCAACGGTGACGACCCCGAGGCCGTCGTCCGTGTCGCGCGCCTGGCCTTCGAGTTCCGGCAGGCGTTCAACAAGGACGTCGTGATCGACCTCATCTGCTACCGCCGCCGCGGTCACAACGAGGGCGACAACCCGGAGTTCACCAACCCGCAGATGTACACCCTGATCGACAAGAAGCGCTCGGTGCGCAAGCTCTACACCGAGTCCCTCATCGGTCGCGGCGACATCACGCTGGAAGAGGCCGAGCAGGCGCTGCAGGACTTCCAGGGCCAGCTGGAGAAGGTCTTCGCGGAGGTCCGCGAGGCCACCTCGCTGCCGGCTCCGGCACACACCCCCGAGGTCCAGCCCGAGTTCCCGGTCGCCGTGACCACCGCGGTCTCCCAGGAGGTCGTGAAGGTCATCGCGGAGTCCCAGGTCAACATCCCCGACCGGATCACCGTCCACCCCCGTCTGATGCCGCAGATGCAGCGTCGCGCGGCCTCGGTGGAGAACGGCACGATCGACTGGGGCATGGGCGAGACCCTGGCCATCGGTTCGCTGCTGATGGAGGGCACCCCGGTCCGGCTCGCCGGCCAGGACACCCGCCGCGGCACCTTCGGCCAGCGGCACGCGGTCCTCGTCGACCAGGTGACCGGCGAGGACTACACCCCGCTGCTCTACCTCGCCGACGACCAGGCCCGTTACAACGTCTACGACTCGCTCCTCAGCGAGTACGCGGCGATGGGCTTCGAGTACGGCTACTCGCTGGCCCGCCCGGAGTCGCTGGTCATCTGGGAGGCCCAGTTCGGTGACTTCGTCAACGGCGCGCAGACCGTCGTCGACGAGTTCATCTCCTCGGCCGAGCAGAAGTGGGGCCAGACCTCCGGCGTCACGCTGCTGCTGCCGCACGGCTACGAGGGCCAGGGCCCGGACCACTCGTCCGCCCGCCCGGAGCGCTTCCTCCAGATGTGCGCGCAGGACAACATGACGGTCGCCATGCCGACGCTCCCGTCGAACTACTTCCACCTCCTGCGGTGGCAGGTGCACAACCCGCACCACAAGCCGCTGATCGTCTTCACCCCGAAGTCGATGCTCCGCCTCAAGGCGGCCGCGTCGAAGGCGGAGGAGTTCACCACCGGCGGCTTCCGCCCGGTGATCGGCGACGACTCGGTCGACCCGAACGCGGTCCGCAAGGTCGTCTTCTGCGCCGGCAAGGTCTACTACGACCTGGAGGCCGAGCGCGAGAAGCGCGGTGTCACGGACACGGCGATCATCCGTCTGGAGCGCCTGTACCCGCTGCCGGGTGCCGAGCTCCAGGCCGAGATCGCCAAGTACCCGAACGCCGAGAAGTACCTGTGGGCGCAGGAGGAGCCGGCCAACCAGGGCGCCTGGCCGTTCATCGCCCTGAACCTGATCGACCACCTGGACCTGGCCGTCGGCGCCGACGTCCCGCACGGTGAGCGCCTGCGCCGCATCTCGCGGCCGCACGGCTCGTCCCCGGCGGTCGGCTCGGCCAAGCGCCACCAGGCCGAGCAGGCACAGTTGGTCGCCGAGGTCTTCGAGGCCTGACGCTTCGAGATCTGACCGGTCGCTGTACACACGACGGAGGGCCCCGTCGCCCCAGGTGATAGCCGGGCCGGGGCCCACGCCATTAGTAGCGACGCCGGTGAGGGCGTTTAGAGTTAC
>NZ_JBHVWS010000006.1:157020-262689 GCF_042882185.1 Streptomyces sp. NPDC058239 | reverse complement strand
GCTCTGCCCCGGTTCCGCTCGGCGGAACCGGGGCAGAGCCGCGTTCGGTGACTGCTCAGCGCAGCCAGGGCAGGTCTGCGTCCGTGCCTTCCGGCTGCAGTCCGGTGGCGACGACCTGCATGATCTCGCCGAGCGAGCGCATCTGCTCGGGTGTGAGCCGGTCGAACATCGCCTGGCGTACGGCGCTGACATGGCCCGGCGCGGACCGGCGGAGCATCTCGTAGCCCTCGTCGGTGAGGACCGCGTTCTGGCCGCGCTTGTCGGACGGGCAGTCCTCGCGGCGCACCCAGCCGCTCTTCTCCAGCCGCGCGACGGCATGCGAGAGCCGGGAGCGGGTGATCTTGGCGTCCTTGGCGAGCTCGGTCATCCGCTTTTGGCGGCGGGGTGCCTGGGAGAGCTGGACGAGCAGTCCGTAATAGATGTGCGGCATGCCGGCATCGCGCTGCAGCTGGCGGTCGAGGTGGTCCTCCATGAGCGTGGTGGCGTGGAGATACGCACGCCAGACGCTCTGCTCTTCGTCGGAGAGCCAGCGGGGCTCGCCGGGGGATGCCGTGGTCATGTACTCCACTGTACGACCTTTTCTTGAAAGTTTAACTAGATAGAGCTAAGGTCTCGGGAGGTGGGAGCTTGAAGATTAAAGAACCCTTCCTTCTCAAAGAGACCCAGTTAAAGACTTACCTCGATCAGCAGCGGATGGGGAGTGCCATGACTGTCACCGCGGAGCGCATGCCCGCCCTCTATCTCTCCCACGGCGCACCGCCGCTGGCCGACGACCCGGTCTGGCCCGGCCAACTGGCCGCCTGGTCCGCGCAGTTGCCCCGGCCCCGCGCGATCCTGATGGTCTCCGCGCACTGGGAGGAGGCCCCGCTCGCCCTGGGCGCGACGGAGACCGTCCCGCTCGTCTACGACTTCTGGGGCTTCCCCGAGCACTACTACCAGGTGCAGTACGCCGCCCCGGGCGCCCCGGCGCTGGCGGAGAACGTACGCAAACTGCTGCGCGGAGCCGGTATGCCGGTCCAGGACATCCCGGACCGCGGGCTCGACCACGGGGCGTACGTCCCGCTGGTCGAGATGTTCCCCGGTGCCGACATCCCCGTACTCCAGATCTCCATGCCGACGCTGGACCCGCAGAAGCTGATGGACATCGGGCGCAAGCTCGCGCCGCTGCGCGACGAGGGTGTCCTGATCGTCGGCAGCGGCTTCTTCACCCACAACCTGGCCGCCCTGCGGCATGCGGGCGGCGGCACCCCCGGCTGGTCGGCGGAGTTCGACGACTGGGGGAACCGGGCGCTCCAGGCGCAGGACATCGACGCGCTTGTGGACTTCGAGCACAAGTCCCCGGCCGGCCGGCTGGCCCACCCGCGCACCGAGCACTTCGCGCCGCTCTTCGTGACGCTCGGCGCCTCGGAGGGCGAAATGGACCGGGGCCGCAGCGTCATCGAGGGATTCTGGATGGGACTCGCGAAGCGGTCGGTGCAGTTCGGCTGAGCTCCGTCCAAGGTCCGGTCACAGGGCCGGCGGGTTCAGCTCGATCGAGCGGAGTGCGGCGGCGAGGGCCGTCGCATCGCCGATGTCCAGTGCGGTGTCCGTGAACTTGATGGTGTGATCGTCGCCGTGCGCCGCCGCCCGTGCGAAGAGCTCCTCGGCGGACGCTGTCGTCGGTGTGTACGGGGCCGGCTCGGCCGGGCCGTACGCGGCGGTGACCGCGGCGCTCGCCGCCCAGGCGGCCTCCAGGCTCGGCACCCACAGCGCGCGGGGGAGCGCGGGCAGCGTGCGCAGCACGGCATTGGGTGCGGTCGCGGCATGCACCAGCATGATCGGTTCGCCGTGCCCGTGCGTGGCATAGCGGTGGGTCGCGGCCCGCACCAGTTCCTCCAGCCGGGCCCGCGCCTCGTCCGGGGCGTCGGTGAACCGCTGCGGCCACACCGGGAGCGCGGTGAGCTGCGCCAGCCGGTCCCGGATGCCGCCGCTCTGCTCGGGCACCGGCGGTACGGCGTCCAGCGCGGCCGCGGCGCTCGGGGCGGGCGCCAGCGGTGTCGGCGTGGCAAGCGGCTGGTGGCGGGCGGCCCAGTAACCGAGGCCGTGGGCGAGCTCGGCGATCCGGGGCGCGCTCGCCTCGCCGGCGAGCAGCGTGCGTACGGAGTGGCCGACGCGGATCACGGGGTGGGTGGCGCCCGCCGCGATGCCGGGCAGCAGCCGCGGCCACCACTCGGTCAGGACGTCCCGCCAGGGGCGCTCGGCCGTCTCCTGCTCGAAGTACACAGTCCAGTCCGCGATCCGGCGCGGGTCGCCCAGGGCCTCGCGCCAGTTCTCCGCGGTCACCCGGGACGCGGTGTCCGGCATGTCCTCCAGCTTGTGGCTGTAGTGGTCGAGCCATCGGTGGACGGCCGGTGCCTGACCGTGCCGGACCAGCGCCTCGACGGCCATCGGGCCGTGATTGCTCAGCCAGCCGTTCCGTTCGGGGCCCGCGGTGTGGAGACGTTCCAGCGCCTCGTCGAGCGTGCCCGTGGTGTCGTCGGTGGCACCGGTGGTCGTGTCGGGTGCGCCGTTCCCGCCGGGAGTGCCGTGCCTGCTCGTCGTGTCATTCATACGGCAGCACGCTAGGCGCGGCGCCCGCGGTGCGTAACGGGCCGTGGACCTAGGCCGCGACCGGGCCGGGCCCTAGGACTGCGGCCCCAGCCGCTTCTCGTACCAGGCCACGTCCCAGTACGTGCCGAACTTCCGGCCCACCTCGGCGTACGTACCGACATGGCGGAAACCGAAGCGCTCGTGCAGCCGGGCCGAGGCGTCGTTGGGCTGGGTGATGCCCGCGTACGCGCGGTGCAGGTCCTCGTCGGCGAGCGCCTCGAAAAGGGATGAGTAGAGGAGCGTGCCGATGCCGCGGCCGGTGGCCCACGGGGCGCAGTACACGCTCACCTCGACCGAGGTCGCGTACGCCGCCTTGGGGCGGAAAGCGCTGCTGGTGGCGTACCCCAGGACCGAGGCGGGGCCGACAATGCGGACATCCTGAGCAACCAGAAGACGGTGCGGGCCGTCTTCAGGGTGGGAACGAAGCCACGGCAGCCGCTGTTCGGGCGTAAAGGGGGTCGTATCGAATGTGAGCGCGGTCTCACGTACGTAATGGTTGTAGATGTCCGTGAGCGCCACCAAATCGCCTTCGGTGCCTGGCCTGACCTGCACTTCTGTCTGGATGCTCGGCATGCGCACTCCCTTCGCGGCGGCACAGGGTACTGCATGATCGCGAAAATGAATGCCAGGCCTGGGAATTCTGTCCGGATTCCAGTCGTTGTTTCCATCGGATGCAGGGCACCCGAGAGGGTGTCGCGACCTACTCAGCAAGGGAGCACGCATGGCAACCCGTGCCGTCGCCCGTCGTTCGTCCGCCACCGGCGGGACCAGCCGGGCAAGCAGTGTTCGCGCCTCTGGCGGAGAGATCGCCGATCGCGACCTGGTCGGCATGTACCTGGACGAGATCGCGCGTACGCCGCTGCTCGATGCCGCAAAGGAGGTCGAGCTGTCGCAAACCGTCGAGGCGGGTGTCTACGCACGGCAGATTCTCGACGGTGCGGTGGAGGGTGAAGCCGGTGGAGCCACGCGTGAGGAGCTGGAGGCGCTGGTCGCCGAGGGCGAGCGTGCCAAGGACATATTCATCCGTTCCAACCTCCGGCTGGTCGTTGCCGTCGCCCGCCGCTATCCGCGGGCCGGGCTGCCCCTGCTCGACCTGATCCAGGAGGGCAACGCGGGCCTGGTGCGCGCGGTCGAGAAGTTCGACTACGCCAAGGGCTTCAAGTTCTCCACGTATGCGACGTGGTGGATCCGTCAGGCCATCACCCGTTCCATAGCCGACCAGTCCCGTACGATCCGGCTCCCCGTCCACCTGGTGGAGGAGCTCGGCCGGATCCGGCGGGTGCAGCGCGAGTTCAACCGTGAGCATGGGCGCGAGCCGGAGCACGCGGAGATAGCCGCCGAGCTGGACTCCACGCCGGAGCGCGTGGGTGACGTCCTGGACTGGGCCCGTGACCCGGTCAGCCTCAACATGTCCGTGGACGACGAGGGCGAGACGCAGTTCGGTGACCTGCTGGAGGACACCTCCGCGGTGTCGCCCGAGCAGTCGGTGATGACGCTGCTGCGCAGCGAGGAGCTGGAGGACCTGATCGGCAAGCTCGACAACCGCACCGCATCGATCATCCGTATGCGGTACGGCATCGAGGACGGCCGTGAGCGGACCCTCACCGAGGTGGGCAAGCAGCACGGGCTGACGCGGGAGCGGATCCGCCAGATCGAGAAGCACGCGCTGCTCGAACTGAAGCGAATGGCTCACGACACGGGTTTTGACGCTGCAGCTTGAGCCATCGTCCAGTAACCTCCGAAATAGGTCGCTTCGTGTGACCCCCTGAACTGAGTCCCGGCGCCCACCCCCCCTGGCGCCGGGGCTCATCCTTTTTTGCGCGCTTGGTGGAGGTCGGCCTTCCGTCTGTTCGGTGGCGGCCGGGGCGGTCGTCATTGGGGCGGCGGCGCGTCAGTGCGCTGTCGCGCGGGTCAGCCGGGCGCCCAGATGACTCAGGTACTCCACCAGCTGCGGTGGCTCGTGGGCGGTGAACTCGCAGTCCACCAGCGCCAGTCGGAGCGCCACCCACTCCAGCGAGTCCGACAGGACCGCCCGCAGCCGGCAACTGTTCTCGCCGGTCCGCTCCAACGGGCCGATCGAGGCCGGCAGCCGCGCGGACACGAAGCCCGCCGGGGCCGCGAAGCTCACATCGACCGCCAGCTCCGGCTGCCGCCGGGCGATGGAGCTGCTGAGGAAAGCCGCCGCATCACCCGTCGGCAGCTCGCGCGGTGTGAACCGGGCCCCGGTCGCGAACGGCTCGCTGACCCGGTCGACCCGGAACGTACGCCAGTCCTCGCGCCCCAGGTCGTACGCGACGAGATACCAGCGCCACCCCGTGCTCACCAGCCGGTACGGCTCGGCCTGCCGCTTCGTCTCGGCGCCGTCGCCCGCCCGGTAGGCGAACCGCAGCCGCTCCCGCCCGGTGACCGCCGCCGCCATCACCGTCAGCGTGTGCGGATCGATCGTCGAGCCGTCGCCGCGGGTCAGCGGCATCGTCGCGTTCTGCAGGGTCGAAACCCGGTGCCGCAACCGCGACGGCAGCACCTGCTCCAGTTTCGCCAGAGCCCGTACGGACGCCTCGTCGACCCCCTCGATGGCATGGCCGGCCCCTGCCCGCAGGCCCACCGCGATGGCCACCGCCTCCTCGTCGTCGAGGAGCAGCGGTGGCATGGCGGTGCCCGCGACGAGGCGGTAGCCGCCGACCGATCCGCGCGAGGCCTCGACCGGATAGCCGAGCTCGCGGAGCCGGTCGATGTCGCGGCGGATGGTGCGCGGGCTGACGTCGAGCCGCTCGGCGAGCTCGCTGCCCGGCCACTCACGGGGCGTCTGGAGGAGCGACAGCAGATTCAGCAGTCGTGCCGGGGTGTCGGTCATGGGCTCAGCCTCGTGCCGGTGTGTGGGTCATCTCATCAGGGTGCCCATTCATTGGGTCATGACCTGACCTAATGGCCGTTTAGCTTCTTCATATGCCTTCTTCCGCATCTCTGCCGTCCACGGCATCCGGGCCCACGGTGTCCTCGGACCCGTCGGACCGGCGACGCTGGTTCGCGCTCGCCATCGTGATGACCGCGGCCTTCATGGACCTGGTCGACGTCACGATCGTCAACATCGCCATCCCGAGCATCCAGCGCGACACCGGCGCCTCGTTCAGCTCGATCCAGTGGATCACCGCCGGATACGCCCTGGCCTTCGCGGCCGGGCTGATCACCGGCGGCCGGCTGGGCGACATCTACGGCCGTAAGCGGCTGTTCCTCATCGGTATCGGCGGCTTCACACTGGCCTCCGCGCTCTGCGGCTTCGCCGCGAACCCGGAGATGCTGGTCGCCTCCCGCATCCTCCAGGGTGGCACCGCCGCGCTGATGGTTCCGCAGGTGCTGTCGATCGTGCATGCCACCTTCCCGGCGCACGAGCGCGGAAAGGTCTTCGGCCTCTTCGGCGCGATAGTCGGTCTCGGCGCCGTCTCGGGACCGCTGCTGGGCGCGCTGCTCACCGAGTGGAACATCGCCGGTCTCGAGTGGCGTCCGATCTTCCTGATCAACCTGCCGGTCGGCATCGCGGGCCTGATCCTGGGACGGAAGTTCATCACCGAGTCCAAGGCCCCCAAGGCGCTCCGGCTCGACCTTGTCGGTGTCGCCCTGGTGACGCTGGGGCTGCTGATGCTGATCTACCCGCTCACCCGCGGGCGCGAGCTGGGCTGGCCTGTCTGGGGCTACGTGTCGATGGCCGGCAGCCTCCTGGTGTTCCTGGCCCTGGTGGTGTTCGAGCGGACGAAGGCGCGCAAGGACGGTTCGCCGCTGGTCGAGCTGTCGCTGTTCCGGGTAAAGAGCTTCGCGGCGGGCATCGCCGTGCAGCTGACCTTCGGCATCGGCCTCGGCATCTTCTTCCTGGTCTGGACGCTCTACATGCAGATGGGCCTCGGCTGGAGCGCGCTGCGGGCCGGCACCACCGGTGTCCCGTTCTCGATCGCCGTCTCGTTCGCCGCCGGGATCTCCGTACAGAAGCTGGTGCCCCGCTTCGGCCGCAAGGTCCTCCAGGCGGGCGCACTGCTGATGGTCGTCGGCCTGCTGCTCTACATCTGGGAGTCCGACCGGTACGGCATGGGCATCACGTCCTGGCAGATGGCCCTGCCGCTGGTGGTCATGGGCATCGGCATGGGTCTGATCGTGGCCCCGCTGACGGACGTGGTGCTGTCCGAGGTGCCGAAGGAGCACTCGGGTTCGGCCTCCGGGCTGATCAACACCGTGCAGCAGATGGGCAATGCGCTCGGGCTCGGACTGGTCTCGGTCGTCTTCTTCGGCTCGATCAGTGACCGGCCGGCGCCGCAGCAGGTGGGCCCGGCGTTCGCGGAGGCGTTCCAGCACTCACTGTGGTGGGTGGCCGGGGTGCTCGCAGTGATCTTCCTGGTGATGTTCGCGCTGCCCGCGCGGCCGCGGCAGCACGTGGAGGGTGGCGACGAGGGCATGGACACCATTGCCGAGCCCGGGGTCGAGCTCGGCAAGGAGCCCGCGCTGACGTCGTGATGCTCTGAAGCGCGCAGGTGCCCGCACCCCTCGGGGGTGCGGGCACCAGCGTGTGCGGGCGCGGGCGTGGGCCCCCGCCCTCCCCATGGTCAGCAGATGCGTGTGCGGCTCTCCATGGCTCCGCGCGCGGCGTCCTCGTCGCCGTACACCTCGCACATGTGGCGGCCGTCCGGCGTGGCCGTGTGCTCGACCTCCCACAGGCTCGTCTCGCTGCCGTCGAGGAGCAGGAAGGCGTGCTCGTAGAGCGTGAATCCGGCGTCCCGCCCGTCCACCTGGCACTGCCGGCCGAAGACCTGGGTGATGTGGTGGGCGAAGGCGGCGCGCAGCAGCCGGGCGGTCTCCTCGCCGGGGCCGTCGCTGTTCTCCGCGCGGCGCAGGACGCGGCGGGCGTGGTCGGCGGAATTGTCCGGGGCGTACATCCGGGGCAGCGGGACCGGGGGAGCCGCCATCAGAACCGTGAGTATCTCCAGGTCGGCATGGGGACCGTCGTCCCCGAACACCGGGACTTCACCGAAGCCGCCGGTCAGCCGGGCAGCGGCGATATGGATATCGGCCTCGTCGTCGTACAGCTCGTGGTGGCGGAGGTCGGGCTCCGTCCCCGGCCGCGGGTCCCTCGTGCTCCGCGGACCTCCGTGCACCAGCTCCCACAGGGTGAAAGGGGTGCCGTCGGACAGCAGATACGTATGCCGGTAGGTCTCGCGGTGAAGTACGGAACTGTGGTGCGAGGAGTGCAGGGAACTGCTGTGGGCGAGTGCGGTACCGAGTCTCTCGACCGTACTGTCGGGCAGGTCGAAAGAGTTGAGTGCCCGTCGCAGGAGTCGCTCGAGGTGCTGCTCGGTTGTCTCGTACGGATCGCTCAAGGTGCTGTCTCCAGGCCGTCGCCGCGTGTTACTTGGTGCGTGCTTAACGTAGTCCCTGGGTCCGACATCGCGACCGGGGTTCAGGAAAACGTATGACACACGCAGATGGTTCCTGGTGGTTCGTCCGAACTTCCTTACCCGGGAGGCGAGTCGGGGGCCGGGTGGCTGTGCGGCGACGGCCGTGAGGGGTGCCCGCGTGTGCCGTAGAGATCGCTGTACGCGGGATAGCTGCCACCGCCGGGGCGGCCGTTGACGCTCTGAGCTGCCCGGACGGCCTTCACGATGGCACGGGCCAGGGTGTCCGCACCGGCCGCCAGCAGGTCGTTGAGCGCGATCGGGTTCTGCGGATCCAGCGGCCGGGCGCCGGTGGCCAGCGCGAAAACGGTGTCCCCGTCGGTCAGCAGATGTACGGGGCGTACGGCGCGCGCCAGTCCGTCGTGCGCCGTACCCGCGAGCTTCTGCGCCTGGGCCCGGGTGAGATCGGCGTCCGTGGCGACGACGGCGAGCGTGGTGTTGAGCGGGGGGCGCGCGTTCACCTCCCGCGCCTCGGCCATGCGCTGCTGCGCCGCCCGGTGGACCTCGGGCGCGGGGTACACCGGCGGTTCCGCGGCGCCGTACTCCCCGTACAGCACTCCGGTATGCGGATCGACGACCGAGCCTGCCGCGTTCACCACTACGAGCGCGCCCACCGTGATTCCGGACGCCAGCCGCACGCTTGCCGTGCCCACCCCGCCCTTGAGCTGCCCGGCGACCGCGCCCGTACCGGCGCCGACACCTCCCTCGACGACCGGCGCGCCCGGCTCCGTACCCGCCGCGTCCTTCACCGCCGCGCAGCCGGTCGAGGCGTCCGGGCGGGCCCGCCAGTCACCACCCCGCCCCAGGTCGAAGATGCATGCGGCGGGGACCACCGGCACCACTTGCGCCGGATCGGGGCCGACCCGCACCCCGCGCCCCTGTTCCTCCAGCCAGGCCATCACGCCGGACGCCGCATCCAGGCCGTACGCGCTGCCGCCTGTCAGAACGACGGCATCCACGCGCTGCACCAGATTGCGCGGATCGAGCGCGTCCGTTTCCCGGGTGCCGGGGCCGCCGCCGCGTACGTCGACGGCCGCGATCGCACCGCCCTCGGGGGCGAGGACCACGGTGGTGCCGCTCAGCGCGCCCGCGCCCGCCACCTGCGCATGGCCCACGCGCAGCCCGGTGACATCGGTCAGCGCGTCGAGCGGCCTGGACGACATGGGCGATGTGCGCTGCGCTACGGAGTGGTCTGCCGGCTTCCGTGGGTCTTCCGTCATTGCGTGCTCCTCACTGGATTCACCACTTACGACCTGCCACTCGCGACTCGTCGTTCACCGCCCGTGTGCTCATCGCGTCACGGCGGGCCGTCGGGACAGCATCACCCCCACGGTCGCGGTCGCCGCCGCCACCAGGCCGGCCGCGAGCACCGCCCACCCCCCGGCGAACGTACAGGCCAGGATCGCCAGCACGGCCACAGGGAGCGGCAGTTGCTCCGCGAGATCGCGCTTGAAGTGGCGGGCGTGCAGCGCCCACACCATCAGCAGGAAGAGCGCGGAGGGCACGGTCACCGCGGCGGCGGCCACCGTGTCCGAGACATGGGCCTTGCCCACGGCCTCCTCCACCGCGACCTCGATGCCCGAGCCGATCGCGGCCGCGGAACCGAAGATCAGGTAGTGCCCGTATCCCCAGATGAACGCTTCCCTGCTGCCGCGGAGGTAGTCATGGATCGGCACGGCGAAATAGATCCACCAGGCGGAGAAGACGATCAGCAGCCCGCCCGCGGCGATCGGCAGCAGCTCGCCGAACGCCTGGTGCTCGGCCACCGCCCCCTGGACCGCGACCGTGGCCGCCGCGATCGTCTCGCCCAGCACGATGATCGTGAACAGGCCGTACCGCTCACCGATATGGTGCGGATGCCAGCTCGTCGGGCGGTCGCGCTCGGCGATCGCCGGAACGGACATCTCGGCGAGCGCGAGAACGACGAAGACGGTGGCACGCGCTCCGCCCGTGTTGTCGGTCAGCAGCAGCATGCCGATCCAGCCCAGCTGCACCACGGTGATCCCGACGGCGTACCGCAGCGCGACGCGCCGCTCGGTGCCCCGGGTGCAGTACGCGGCGCGCAGCCACTGGCTGGTGAGGGCGAGCCGCATCACGACGTAGCCGACGACGCCGACTGTCCAGTCGCCCGCGTCGAAGGCACGCGGCACCCCGGCGGCGAAGATGAGCACGCCGGTGATCTGGACGAACGTGACCACGCGGTACAGCGGGTCATCGGTGTCGTAGGCCGAGGCGAACCAGGTGAAGTTGACCCAGGCCCACCAGATCGCGAAGAAGACAGCCGCGTAGCTGACGATTCCGGTGGCGGCGTGGCCCTCGGCGACGGCATGCAGCAGCCGCCCGCCCGCCTGCGCCACGGCCACGACGAAGCAGAGGTCGAAGAAGAGTTCCAGCGGGGTCGAAGCGCGATGTCTCTCGGCGCGGCTGCGGGCAGTCATTCCATGCATGGGAACCAGCACACCAGACGAGGATCGGCGGCGCCCGGGGGGGGGACGCGCCCCGGACGCGGGACGAAAATCTTGTGAACGAATTCACAAGCGAACGAGGGTCCAAAGTCCTCGGAGAAACCACAGGTCGGCGCGGCGATGCCGGACCGGGTCCGGTATCCGACGGGACCTTGGGCCCTTCGGCAGGGACCATTGCGGGCCCGGGACTGCGGAAATCGGGAGTGCAATGGACGCAGCGGCAATGAGGCGCACGGACGATCTCGGAAGGTGCGGGCCATGACGGCGACTGCGGCAGAGGCGACGACGGACAGTGGGGCCTGGGACGGCTTCAGGGGCGGGCTGTGGCGCGACGCGATCGACATCCGTGACTTCGTCCAGCGGAACTACACCCCGTACGAGGGCGACAGTTCCTTCCTCGCCGGCCCCACCGAACGGACCACCGCCGTCTGGGGAAAGCTCCTTTCGATGTTCCCGGACGAGATCGCCCGCGGCATCCACGACGTGGACGTGAAGACCCCGTCCCGGATCGATGCCTTCGAACCGGGTTGCATCGACGCCGACCGCGATCTGATCGTCGGGCTCCAGACCGATGCCCCGCTCAAGCGCGCCATCATGCCGAACGGCGGCTGGCGGATGGTCGAGGGCGCTCTGAACGCGTACGGCTACGAGGCGGACCCCGAGGTCAGGGAGATCTACACCCGTCTCCGCAAGACCCACAACGAAGGTGTCTTCGATGCGTACACACCCGAAATCCGGGCCTGCCGCTCCTCCGGCATCATCACCGGACTGCCGGACGCCTACGGCCGAGGCCGCATCATCGGCGACTACCGCCGCGTCGCCCTCTACGGTGTCGACCGGCTGATCGCAGCCAAGGAGGCCGACAGGGCCGCCCTCGGCGAGCAGTGGCCGACCGAGCACGTCATCAGGGACCGTGAGGAGACCGCCGAGCAGATCAAGGCTCTGAACGAGCTCAAGGCGATGGCGATGTCGTACGGCCACGACATCTCCGGGCCCGCCCGCACCGGTCGTGAGGCCGTGCAGTGGCTGTACTTCGGCTACCTCGGTGCCGTGAAGGAGCAGAACGGCGCGGCCATGTCGATCGGCCGCATCGACAACTTCCTCGACATCTACCTCCAGCGCGACATCGAGCGCGGACTCATCACGGAGGAGCGGGCGCAGGAGTTGATCGACGACTTCGTCATCAAGCTCCGTATCGTCCGCTTCCTGCGCACCCCGGAGTACAACGAGCTGTACTCCGGCGACCCGACCTGGGTCACCTGGTCGATGGCCGGCATCGGTGAGGACGGCCGCCCGCTCGTCTCCCGTACGACCTTCCGGGCCCTGCAGACCCTCTACAACCTGGGCCCGGCCCCCGAGCCGAACCTCACGGTCTTCTGGTCGCAGCGACTTCCCGCAGGATTCAAGGAGTTCGCCTCGAAGGTCGCCATCGACACCTCGGCGCTCCAGTTCGAGTCGGACGAGCTGATGCGCCCGAAGTACGGCGACGACACGGCGATCGCCTGTTGCGTCTCCGCGATGGCGGTGGGCAAGCAGATGCAGTTCTTCGGCGCCCGTGTGAACGTCGCCAAGGCGCTGCTGTACGCGATCAACGGCGGCCGTGACGAGAGGACGGGCAAGCTCGTGGTGAGCGGCTTCGAGCCGGTCACCGACGAGTACCTCGACCATGCGACCGTCGCCGGGCGGTACGACGCGATGCTCGACTGGCTGGCCAGGACGTATGTGCACGCGCTCAATGTCATCCACTACATGCATGACAAGTACGCGTACGAGCGCCTGGAGATGGCCCTCCACGACCAGGAGATCCTGCGCACCATGGCCTGCGGCATCGCAGGTCTGTCGGTCGCCGCCGACTCGCTCTCCGCCATCAAGCACGCCCGGGTCAGGGTGATCCGGGACGAGACGGGTCTCGCGACGGACTACGAGATCGAGGGCGACTACCCTGCGTACGGCAACAACGACGACCGGGCCGACGCCATCGCCCGCGGCATCGTCCACGACTTCATGGAGAAGGTCCGCAAGCACCCGACGTACCGGGGCGCGGTGCACACCCAGTCGGTGCTGACCATCACCTCCAACGTCGTCTACGGCAGGAAGACCGGCAACACCCCGGACGCCGCCGCTCCGGCGCCCCGTTCGCCCCGGGCGCCAACCCGATGAACGGGCGCGACGAGCACGGCTACATCGCCTCCGCGCTGTCGGTCGCCAAGCTGCCGTACGACGATGCCGAGGACGGCATCTCGCTGACCAACACCATCACGCCGGACGCACTCGGCCGTACCCCCGAGGAGCGGATCCGGAACCTCGCCGGCGTGCTGGACGGATTCATGGCGAGCGACGGCTTCCACATGAACGTCAACGTGCTCGACAAGGCGACTCTCGAAGATGCCATGGAGCACCCGGAGCGCTACCCGCAGCTGACCATCCGGGTCTCCGGATACGCGGTCAACTTCGTGCGGCTGACCCGTGAGCAGCAGTACGACGTCATCAACCGCACCTTCCACGGCTCGCTCTGATCCTCCTCGATCGTTCCGAGTCCCCTGAACCGCGCGGCGTCGGGAGCCCATCCCCCGTAGGCCCCCGGCGCCGCGCGCTCCGCACCCGTCGCGCCCGGCCACCGAACGCTCCGCCCGCACAGGAGGCCCTGCCATGGCCACACTCCTCGACACCATCGACACCATCGACAACATCGACAACATCGGCGACAGCGGCACCTCCGTCACTGCGGCGGGTGCGGCCACCCGTCGGCCGGTCTCCGGAGCAGTCCATTCCTGGGACCTGTCGACGGGCGTCGACGGCCCCGGCACCCGCTTCGTCACCTTCCTGGCCGGCTGTCCACTGACCTGCCTCTACTGCCACAACGTCGACACCCTGCGGATGCGCAGCGGCACCCGGATGTCGGCGGACGACCTCGTCGCCGAAGCGGGCAAGTACACGACGTTCATCCGGGCTGCGGGCGGCGGCGCCACCATCAGCGGCGGCGAACCACTGCTGCAGCCGGTCTTCGCCGGTGAGCTCTTCCACCGCTTCAAGCACGGGCTGGGGCTGCACACCGCCCTGGACACCTCCGGCTTCCTGGGCGCCCGCGCCACCGACGCCCTGCTGCGCGACGTCGATCTGGTCCTGCTCGACATCAAGTCCTGGGACCGGGCCACGTACCGCAAGGTCACCGGCCGACCGCTGGAGCCGACCCTGGACTTCGCCCGCCGCCTCGTCGGCCTCGGCAAAGAGGTGCACGTCCGCTTCGTACTGGTGCCGGGACTGACCGATGACCCGGCCAACGTCGACGGTGTCGCCTCCTTCGCCGCCTCCCTCGGCAATGTCTCCCGTGTCGATGTCCTCCCCTTCCACAAGCTCGGCGAGGCGAAGTGGCAGGCGCTGGGCAAGCCCTTCACCCTGCACGACACCCCGTCACCCACCCCCGAGCAGGCCGCCTCGGCCCGCGAGATCTTCTCGTCCCACGGACTGCGGGCCGTCTGACGCACTGCGAGCCGTCCGACGGGCTTCGAGCCGGTCGGACGAACGGGCTCACCCCGCCGAGCCGCAAAACAGGACCAACCACCCCATACAACCCTACGGTGACGGGGTGACCGAGCCACCAGACGCCTCCGCCGCGCAGCCCGCCCCCGGTGCACGCACTGTCTCCGCCGGAGTGTCCGCCGTCCCGCCGCCCCCCGGGGCCACCGGGCCCCGGGCTGCCGCGCTCCGGTCCGCCACTGCCCGCGCGACCGCGGCCGGCGCCATCGTCTCCGCCCTGCTGATCCTCGCGATCGTGTTCGGCAGCCGGCTTCTGGAGAACTTCGACTCCGCCCTTATTCCGTACGCCGTCGCCACCGTCTTCCTCGCCTTCGGCGTCGCCTACCGCTACACGGTCTGGGTCTCCGCGCCCGGTGCCCGGCGCCTGTTCAAGCAGGGGTGGCGGAGCTTCTTCTCCGTGGCCAACTTCCGCCAGGCCCCCACCGCACTGCCCAGGATGATCGCCACCTATCTGGGCTTCCAGAAATTCCTCGGCGCCCGCTCCTACGCACGCTGGGCCGCCCATCAGCTGATCTTCTGGGGCTGCATCCTCGCCTCCCTGATCACCTTCCCGCTGACCTGGGGCTGGTTCACCTTCACCTCCGGTTCCGGCTCGGGCCCCGGCTACGAGATGCGCATCTGGGGCTTCAAGATCATCGGCTTCGATTCCCTGGACATCCTGGGCTGGCTGATGTTCCACGGCCTGGACATCGCCGCCGTGCTCGTCATCCCCGGCGCCTCGTACTTCCTCTGGCGGCGGATGAAGGACCGCGGCGCCATCACCGGCCAGCGCTTCGCCTACGACCTGGTGCCGCTGATCGCCCTGATCGTCATCTCCGTGACCGGTCTGCTGCTCACCTTCTCGTCGATCTTCCTGCACGGCGGCGGGTACGAATTCCTGGCGATCCTCCACATGGTGTCGGTGGTCTTCACCCTCATCTACATCCCGTTCGGGAAGTTCTTCCACATCGTCCAGCGCCCGGCCGCGGTCGGCATGCAGCTGTTCAAATACACCGCCCGCCAGGACCAGGAGGTCTTCGGCTGCCGCCGCTGCGAGGAGCCCATCGACACCGGGCCGTACGTCGAGAACCTCCGCGGCACCATGCGCGACCTCAGCCTCGGCTTCGACGAGTGGGCCGAATACTGCCCGCGCTGCAAGCGGGTGCTGCGCGGCAGCGCCTATCTCTCCCAGGTGAAGAAGGGCTTCAAGTGACCTCGGATCCGCGAGCAGCCGACCCCCGTACGGCCGTCCCTCTCGACCCCTCCCTCGCTCCGCCCGGCACGCGGGCCTTCCGGGACGCGGGAGGCATCCCCGCCGACCGGTGGCACGCCGACCAGGAGGGCGAGACGCTCGTCCCCACCCACTGCTGCTTCTGCGGGGTCCAGTGCGGGATGTATCTGCGCGTCGACCGCGGAGGCAAGGTCTTCGGCGTCGAACCCCGCAACCACGACATCAACCGGATGCGGCTGTGCCCCAAGGGCATCAACGCGTATCAGCAGGTCAACCACCCCGACCGGCTCACCGCCCCGCTCCTGCGCCGCTCCCGCGACGAGGACTTCCGCGAGGTCTCCTGGGACGAGGCACTCGACTTCACCGTCTCCGAGATCAAGCGCATCCAGCAGAGTTACGGGAACGATGCCTTCGGCCTCCTCGGCGGCGCCAGCCTCTTCTCCGAAAAGACCTATCTGGTCGGCAAATTCGCCCGGGTCGCCCTCAAGTCCCGGCATGTCGACTACAACGGCCGGCTCTGCATGGTCAGCGCCGCGGGCGCCAACAAACTCGCCTTCGGTATCGACCGGGCCGGCAACCCCTTCTCCGACATGCTGCTCACCGACTGCCTGCTGATCGCGGGCTCCAACGTCGGCGAGTGCTTCCCCGTGATGACCCAGTACGTGTGGGGAGCCCGGGACCGCGGCGCGAGCCTGATCGTCATCGACCCGCGCCAGACCGCGATCGCCCGCACCGCCGACATCCATGTCGCGCTCAAGCCCGGCACCGACTCGGCGTTCTTCAACTCCGTACTGAACGTGGTCATCGAGGAGGGCCTGACCGACGAGGCCTATCTCGCCGCCCACGCCACCGGCTGGAAGGAGGTGAAGGCCAAGGCCGGCGAGTACCCGCCGTCCCGGGCCGCCGAGATCTGCGGCATCCCCGCCCAGCAGATCGTCCAGGTCGCCCGCGCCGTCGCGCGCGCCCCCAAGGCCATGGCCTGGCACGCCCGTGGCATCGAGCACCATTCGCAGGGCGTCGAGAACTGCCTCAGCGTGATCAACCTCTGCACCGCCACCGGCCACATCGGCAAGCCCGGCGCCGGTTACGGCACCCTCACCGGCCAGGGCAACGGGCAGGGCGGCCGCGAGCACGGCCAGAAAGCCGACCTCCTTCCCGGCGGCCGCTCGATCATGAACGAGGAGCACCGCAGACAGATCTGCGAGATCTGGGGCATCGAGGAGTCCGAGCTCCCTCCCGCCGGCACCTCGATGATGGAAATGGTCTGGCAGATGCAGCGCCGCGAGATCCGCGGACTGATCGGCATCTGCAACAACCCCTTCGTCTCCCTTCCCAACTACAAGGTGGTCAAGGAGGGGTACGACGCCACAGAGTTCCATGCCCAATTCGACTTCTTCCTTTCCGAGACCGCTGCCAACGCACATGTCGTCTTCCCCGTGACCACCTGGGCCGAGGACGAAGGGGTGATGGCCAACGCCGAGGCCCGGGTGGTCAAGCACAACAAGGCCCAGGACCCGCCCCCCGGTGTGCGGACCGACACCTGGGTGATGTGCGAACTCGCCAAGCGTCTGGGGGAGGGCGACAAATTCGCCTTCGCCGACTCCCGCGAGGTCTTCGACGAACTGCGGACCGCCTCCGCCGGCACCGTCAACGACTACTACGGCATCACCTACGAACGGCTGGAGGAGACCGGCGGGATCGTCTGGCCCTGCCCCTCCACCGACCACCCCGGCACCCCCCGGCTCTTCGAGGACGGGAAGACCTACCACCCCGACGGCAAGATCCATCTGCAGGTCGTCGAGTGGCACCCGCCGATGGACCCGTACGACGACGAGCACCCCATGTCGCTGACCACCGGACGCACCGTCGCCCACTTCCTCTCCGGCAACCAGACCCGTCGGCTGGGCGGCCTCGTCGAACAGACCCCCCGGCCCTGGGCGGAGCTCCACCCCTCCCACGGCTTCCGCAACGGCGAACCGGTCCGCGTCGTCACCCGGCGCGGCAGCGAGGTCTTCCCCGCCCTGGTCACCGAGGCGATCCGCCCCGACACCGTCTTCATCCCGTACCACTGGCCCGTACCCGCCGCGGCCAACGCCCTGACCATCGACGCCCTCGACCCCCGCTCCAAGATCCCCGAGTACAAGGTGTGCGCCTGCCGTATCGAGCACGCCGAAACGATCGACGAGGTTCCCGCACCTCCTGTCGCGCCCGGCCATGTCGCCTACCCGGAGGCCCAGGTCTCCCGTACCGACCCGCTGCCGCCCACGTCCCCCCAGGGCCGTGGCACCTCGGAGAGGGGCTGATCGCCGCATGATGGGCAGAACGATCTTCATCGACCCGGGGCGCTGCATCGGCTGCCAGGCCTGTGTCTCCGCCTGCCGGGAATGCGACTCGCACCGCGGCAAGTCGATGATCCACCTCGACTACACCGACGAGGGCCGGTCCGTGGCCTCCCTTCCCACGGTCTGCATGCACTGTGAGGACCCGGTCGCTCCGTGCGCCGAGGTCTGCCCTGCCGACGCGATCCTGGTGACCGCCGACGGTGTGGTGCAGCAGGCCGACACCACCCGCTGCATCGGCTGCGCCAACTGCGTCAACGCCTGCCCTTTCGGCGTTCCGAAGATCGATCTGCAGGCGAAGCTGCAGATGAAATGCAACCTCTGCTACGACCGCACCGCCTACGGCCTCGCCCCCATGTGCGCGACCGTCTGCCCGACGGGAGCGCTGTTCTACGGGACGGTCGAGGAGCTCCAGGCCGAGCGCCCCGGCGTCCAGGTCGCCGACACCTTCGTCTTCGGCCGGAGCGAGGTCCGCACCGGCGTCGCCATGGTCGTACCCGCCGACAAGGTCCAGTGGCCGGTGCCCGGCGGCCTTCCTGTCGTCGAGATCAACGGGAAGGACGTCCGCCGATGAGCGTCACCGACCAGCCGCCCTCCGGCGATCCGCGCGAAGCCCTGCACGACCGGATCGCCGCCGACTCCCTCACCACCCGGCGGGACTACCTCCGGATCGTCGCGACCGTCTCGGGCGGACTCGCCGTCGGCGGCCTCGGCGTGGCCGGCGGAATCCTTCCGCGTCACGGCGACCTCGACGACGCCAAGGCACCCGCGCCGAAGAAGATCACCGCTCAGCTTCTGCCCGGTGAGTCCATCGCCTTCCGCTACCCGGACGAAGAGGACCGGGCGGTCGCCGTCCGGCTCGACGACGGCACCCTCGTCGGCTACTCCGCGATCTGTACCCATCTCGCCTGTGCCGTGCTCTGGCGCAAGGACAACGGCTCCGAGGGCGAGCTGTACTGCCCCTGCCACGAGGGCATCTTCGACGCCCGCACCGGCGAGGTCACCGCCGGGCCACCGCCCCGCGCACTGCCCAAGGTGGTGCTCACCGAGCAGACCGACGGCAGCGTCTGGGCGGTCGGCACGACCCGCTCGGGCGAGAGCATCGAGCACGGCCTGTGCCGCCAGCTCAGCACCGACCGTCCGGACCTCGCGTCCCGCATCGGCTGCCCCGCGGTCAGAGGCGCAGGCGCGGAGGCACCCCGGGCCGCCGCGGCCGAGACCCCCGGCAGACGGACATGACCGACGCCCGGCAGCCCCGTGACCAGGAGCCCCCCGACCATCCGGAGTACCGCCCGGGCAGCGCCCGCCCCGAACTGAACCGCCCCGTCCGCGAACGCTATCCGCAGATCCGTGCCACCAGCGGCTACGGCGACCCCCGGGTCCGCCACACCGGTCCCGGCCCGGGTGCCGGCACCGACCAGGAACCCGAACGAACCTCGAAACTGACGGCCCGGCTGGCCCTGGCGATGACCGTCGTCATCGGACAGCTCTGGGGCCTGACCGTCATCGTCGACGAGTGGATGGAGGGCAACACCGGCACGGCCTGGTGGGGTGCCGGCTTCCTCTGTCTGTCGTTCGTCGTCGTCCTCGGGTTGTGGGCGCTCGACCCGAAGGATCGCTGACCGCGGCCGTACCCTTGACATATGAGCACCGCCCCCGCCCCCGGCCCGCGCGATTCGAAGCCGACCCAGCCGGAAGAGACGAAACCCAAACCGGCTCTGATCTTCGACGATCCGCTGGACCAGCAGTCTGCGGACGATACGGACCGAGGGTGGGGCGAGCGGGCCCCGGCCGGCGGCAGCGCCGCCGATCTGGCGCGCTTTCTCGACGAGAAGCCGCCCCACCACATCTGAGACCCCGCTCCGTGGTGGTCCGACTGCGCTGCTGCCGGTCTTCCTGCCGCGCGTCCCGCTACTGGTCGTGACCTCGGCCGGGGTCCTGCCCGAGGGGCCCGCCTCCCGGGCCGCCGCGCTGTGAGACGAGGGCGTCGCGGATCTCCTTCAGCACCTCCAGCTCGCTGACCTCCAGCGTCTCCTGCACGCCCTCCTTCGCGGCCTGCATGGCCGCCCGCCTGGCAAGGTACTTGGCCATGGGCAGCACCATGAGGAAGTAGACGACGGCCGCTGTGATCACAAAGCCGAGAGTGGCGCTGAGCACCGAGCCCCACAGGATCCGGATGCCCTCGGTCGCCTCGCCCGTCTTCGGGTCCGTGACGCAGGGCCCCTTGAGACAGGAGCTGTAGCTCTCCAGGTCCTTGGTGCCGAACGCACCGACCAGTGGGTTGATGACGCCCTTGACGACAGCGTTCACGATCTGTGTGAACGCGGCGCCGATGACGACGGCGATCGCCAGGTCGATCACATTGCCGCGCAGCAGGAAGGCTTTGAACCCTTCCAGCAGACTGACCTTCTTCTTCTCGCTCACGGGTGAGCCTTCCTTCGCATGTGCCGTAGGCGGAGCAAACTCCTCCGCAACTTACGGCAGTAAGCGATGGAACCACCCGATCTGCGCCTTTGGGCAGGTGACTTGACGGGTCATCAGCACGAATCAGCACAGGGTCACCGCCAGCCTGGCCGAGATACCCGCACCGGCCAGCGATGCGGCCGTGCCCCGGGGGACTGACAGCACGATCAGCGCACCGTCCTCCGCGGGGCCTTCGGCCGTGGCCTGCGGTACATCTGCCACCCGCGCGCCCTTCGCCAGCACCCGGGCATCGGCTCCGGCCCCCTCGGCGGCGATCACGTCGACGCGGTCCCCCGGCCGTAACAGCCGCACCGTCCCCGCATCCGCGATCCTGACCGGCGCGGACACCAAGGGGACCGGCCGCCGCGCCCGCTCCGGCGCCGACCCGGCCGTACCCCCCGCCCCTGCTCCATGCGCCGCATCGCCGCCCGCGCCGCTCCCGCCCAGCCCCGTCGCGGCCAGTGCGGCAGCCGTCAGGGCCAGCCCGGCGGCCAGCGCGTGGCGCTGCCGCCACAGAGCTCGCCGCAGCCGGTGCCCACCACCTCCGCGCACCCGCAACGGCTCGAACGCGGGCACACCACAGGGCGGGGGAGCCGACGCCGGACGCCCCGGAGCCATGGCCGGAACGGATCGTTCAGAGGGCACACGCGGGGACGACGGGAACGACCGGGACGACGGGAACGACTGGGACGACGGGAATGACTGGGACGACGGGAACATGGCCAACACCACCTGCCGTGAGGAGTTTCGGACGAACACCCCTCACGATCCACCGTCCACGGGTTTCCCGCCGAAGCCTGTGGACCGCCCCGGCGTTGTGGACAACCCCGTCACCCACCCGCGCCGCGGCCGTCACCCACCCACCCGGCTAGGGAAGCGCGATCCCCGTCTCGAGCCCGTCCAGCGCATGCGAGCACGGGCAGTCGCGGTCCGCCTCCGCAGGCAGCGCGGCCACCACGTCGAAGAGCACCGCGCGCAGCCGGTCCACGTTGGCCGCGAACACCTTCAGCACCTCCCCGTGCGAGACGCCCTCCCCGGCCTCCGCGCCTGCGTCGAGGTCCGTCACGAGCGTCATCGTCGTGTAGCAGAGGCCCAGTTCACGGGCGAGGACCGCCTCCGGGTGCCCGGTCATCCCGACCACCGACCAGCCCATCGCCGCATGCCAGCGCGATTCGGCCCGGGTCGAGAAGCGCGGCCCCTCGACCACCACCAGCGTCCCGCCGTCCACCGGCTCCCAGCTCTTCGCGCGAGCCGCCGCCAGGGCGGCCCTGCGCCCATCGGGGCAGTACGGATCGGCGAAGCCCAGATGCAGGACGTTCGGCTCTGCGCCATCGGCCCGGATCTCTCCGTCGTAGTACGTCTGCGTCCGGGCCTTGGTGCGGTCCACCAGCTGGTCGGGCACGAGCAGGGTGCCCGGCCCGTACTCCGGACGCAGGCCTCCCACCGCGCACGGGCCGAGTACCTGACGTACGCCGACGGAACGCAGCGCCCACAGGTTGGCCCGGTAGTTGATGCGGTGCGGCGGCAGATGGTGGCCGCGTCCGTGGCGGGGCAGGAAGGCGACCCGGCGGCCGCCGACCTCGCCGAGGAACAGGGAGTCGCTCGGCTGTCCGTACGGGGTGTCCACACGCACCTCCGTGACGTCCTCCAGGAAGGAGTACAAGCCCGAGCCGCCGATGACACCGATCTCTGCGTTCGCCATGCGATCACACTAGCGGCGCGGGAAAACGCCGAGGACCCCGCCGAACAGATCGGTGGGGTCCTCGGGGAAGTGCGGTTCGGCTCAGGCGGCCGACGTGCCACTCGTCGAGGACGACGAGGAGGACGAAGAAGAAGACGCGGCGGACGAGGAGGAAGCGGACGACTTCGTGTCCGACCCCGTCGACGACGACGAATCGGACGAAGCGGAACCGGACGCCTTCGCCGAGGCCGACGCCGGCGTGCTGCTCGACGAGGAGCCACGGCTGTCGTTCCGGTAGAAACCGGAACCCTTGAAGACAATGCCGACCGCCGAGAACACCTTCTTCAGGCGTCCTTCACAGCTCGGGCACACGGTCAGGGCATCATCGGTGAACTTCTGCACCGCCTCGAGGCCCTCGCCACATTCGGTGCACTGGTACTGATAGGTCGGCACTTGCTCCTCCTGGCACTCTCACTCAATGAGTGCTAACGACGCTCCATACTGACGTATTCCGCTGGATCAGTCCACCGTGACCGGCTCCCGGTGACCGACACCACGTGCCACGGTCCGTCCCGAAGCGGCGGGTGCGAGCCTGGAGCGCAGCGACACCAGGGTGACCAGCGCCAGTACGGTCCCCACCAGCGGCACCACAAAACCGGTGCTCGCGCCGTGGGCGTCGGCGAGCCGCCCGGCGACCGTCACCGCGGCCGCCTGGCCGAGGGCGACCGAGCCCGTCAGCCAGGTGAACGCCTCGGTCCGGGCGGACCCCGGCACCAGCGCCTCGACCAGCGTGTAGCCGCTGATCAGGGCCGGGGCGATGGAGAGTCCGACCAGCAGTCCGAGCCCGGCCAGCAGGGGCACGGAGTGCACGGCCCACAGTCCGGACGCGGTCAGGGTCAGGGCCGCGTATCCGACGATCAGACGCCGCCGCGGCCCGCTCTTCCAGGCGATGGCGCCGCAGGCGATCCCGGCCAGCATGTTGCCGGCCGCGAAGACCCCGTACAGCAGACCGTTCGCCCCGGGCCGGCCGATCTCCTCGGCGAAGGCGGTCAGCGAGACCTGCATGCCGCCGAAGACCGCGCCGATGCCCAGGAAGGCCACCGCGAGCACCCGTACACCCGGTACGGACAGGGCGGACGCATGCCGCTGGGAGGCGCCGGACTCGGTGCTGCGCACTGCGGGCTGTGTGCGGCGCTGCGCGGCGAAGAGCAGTCCGCCGACCAGGGTCAGCCCGGCCTCCGTGATCAGACCGGCCGCCGGGTGCACTCCCGTGCACAGTGCGGTGGCGAGCACCGGGCCGATGACGAAGGTGAACTCGTCCGTCACCGATTCGAAGGCGGCCGCGGTGGACATCAGCGGTGAGGCATTGCGGCCCGGTGCCGCGCCCAGTACGGCCGCCCAGCGGGCCCGTACCATCGGACCGATCTGCGGAACGGACGCACCGGTCGGCACGGCCGCCGCGAACAGGGCCCACAGGGGCGCGTCCGCCAACGCCAGCGCCGTCAGCGCCGATACGGACGCCGTGTGCACCAGGACGCCGGGCAGCAGCACCGCGCGCTGGCCGAAACGGTCGGCGAGTTTGCCGGTCTGCGGTGCGAACAGGGCCATGGAGACACCGGTCACGGCGGCGACGGAACCCGCGCTGCCGTAGGAGCCGGTGGTGTGCTGAACCAGTAGCACGATGCCGATCGTCAGCATCGCGAAGGGCTGCCGTGCGGCGAAGCCCGGAAGGAGAAACGTCCACGCACCGGGGGTGCGCAGCAACTGCCCGTAACCGGGGCGGTCGGAGACCGTGGACGCCACGGTCCATGCCTTTCTGCCGCCTGGTGGCCGAGCTCCCGCAGGTCCGGGCCGGGCACAGGTGTGCGGGCTCGTGCGGGTGCTGCCGAGAGCTGTCCTCTTCGCGCGGAACTGCGGTAGATGCCGGGCGCTCAGCAGAGGCGGAGGACGCCACGACCGCCATACGGTCGCGCCAGCTCTGCATCAGGCAGAGTTGGTCGTTCAGGTTGGTCGATCGGGTTGGCCGACCCCACTGCGGAGGCCGATCAGGTTTCCTTCATGATACAGGTGGACGTCCTTGCACACCTCTGATTGTGTGCAAGGCCCCCGCCCCCGCCTCGGATCGACAGCGCGCGCCCCTGCGGCCCTCTCAGCGATGCGCTTTCGGCCCGTCGGTCTTCCCCAGCTTTTTCACGGCTTTCAGCGCGTGCGCCACATCATGTGCCGCATGAGGCCCGGCGAGGCTCTTGCCACCGCTCGTCCCCAGCCAGCCCGCGAGCTTGCCGCCCTCGCCGACCGCGCGCAGCCGTTCCTCCGCCGCGTCGCGCACCGGGTCGGTGGTGACCACCAGCAGTTCGTCGCCGCGGCGCAGTACGGTCGACGGCGCCGGCACGAAGCTCTTCTGGTCGCGTACGACCAGGGTGACCGCGGCCCCGGCGGGCAGCCGCAGCTCCCCGACCTCCACACCGTGCATCTTCGACTTCCCGGGGATCGCCACCGACAGCAGATGGCCGCGCAGCCGCTCCAGCGGCGCCGACTCGATGCCCAGGTCGGCGGCCTCGGCCGGATCGTCGGTGATCTTCAGGGCCTTCGCCATCCAGGGCAGGGTCGGTCCCTGGATGAGGGTGTACACGACGACGAGCACGAAGACGATGTTGAAGATCCGGGTGGAGCCTTCGACTCCGGACACCATCGGAATGGTCGCCAGGATGATGGGTACGGCGCCGCGCAGCCCCGCCCAGGACATGAACGCCTTCTCCTGCCAGGGCAGCCGGAACGGCGCCAGCGAGATGAAGACCTCCAGCGGACGCGCCACCACGGTCAGTACCAGTCCCACGATGACCGCGGGCCAGAAGTCGTCGTACAGATCGTGCGGGGTGACCAGGAGTCCGAGCAGCACGAACATGCCGATCTGGGCCAGCCAGCCGAGCCCGTCGGCGAAGCCGCGGGTGGCGGGCCAGTGCGGCAGTTTGGCGTTGCCGAGGATCATCGCGGCCAGATAGACGGCGAGGAAGCCACTGCCGTGGGCCAGGGCGCCCGCCGCGTACGCGGACACCGCGATCGCCATCACGGCGATCGGATACAGGCCGGACGCGGGCAGTGCCACATGACGCAGTCCGAACGAGCCGAGCCAGCCGACGGCGAGACCGACGGCCGCACCGATCGCGAGCTCCAGGGCTATCTCGCCGACCAGTACGTACCAGCTGTCCACCGGTCCCCTGGTCGAGAAGGCCACCACGAGGATCACGACGGGCGCGTCGTTGAAGCCGGACTCGGCCTCCAGTACCCCGGTGACCCTGGCGGGGAGCGGCACCTTGCGCAGCACGGAGAAGACCGCGGCGGCGTCCGTCGACGAGACGACCGCGCCGATGATCAGCGACTGCCGCCAGTCCAGGCCGACCAGGTAGTGCGCCCCGGCCGCGGTGACGCCGACGCTCACCGCGACGCCGACGATCGAGAGCATCGCGGCAGCCGGCAGTGCGGGTCTGATCTCTTTCCACTTCGTACCCAGGCCACCCTCGGCGAGGATCACGACAAGTGCGGCATAGCCGATCACCTGGGTCAGTTCCGCATTGCTGAACTTGACGTCGAAGATGCCGTCCTGCCCTATGGCGATCCCGATGCCGAGGTACAGGAGCAGGCTGGGGAGCCCGCTGCGGGACGAGATGCGTACCGCCGCCACGGCGACGAGCAGGACGAGTGAGCAGACGAGCAGGAGTTCGTTGAGCGTGTGGACAGTCAGTGGCCGTTCCTTCCCTGCGTACGCCTGCCGAATTCGATCCTCGGCATCGGCCGTTGACGGCCGGTACTTCGTTACCTTACCTAATCTTTAACGTTTTCTTGACGCGTTCGATCGTTCGTACGACCGCTGCGCAATTCGAACCATGCCGATGCCGCGTCAGAGCCGCCCGGGCGCTGCGCCTATGGTTGCTCCTGCACTCCCAGGACCACCTGCCCCTCGAAGGACAGCGATGCCCGCCAACACAACCGCCTCTTCCGGCACCACCGGTTCCGCCGGTGGGAAGACCGGCAGGAAGAAGGGGCGACGTGCCCGCCTGATCGTGATCGTTCTGGTGCTGGCGCTTGTCGCGGGTATCGGTTACGGCGCGTTCTGGTCCGTATCGACCGTGCGGGCCTCGTACCCGCAGACGACCGGTTCCATCAAGCTCGACGGCCTCGACGGCAACGTCGACGTCAAGCGCGACAGCTACGGAATCCCGCAGCTGTACGCGGACTCCGATGCCGACCTCTTCCGCGCCCAGGGCTTCGTGCAGGCGCAGGACCGCTTCTGGGAGATGGACGTCCGCCGCCATATGACGGCGGGCAGACTCTCCGAGATGTTCGGCTCCGGGCAGGTCGAGACGGACTCCTTCCTGCGCACGCTCGGCTGGCGCAAGGTCGCACAGGAGGAGTACGACAACGTCCTGTCCGCGGACACCAAGAAGAACCTCCAGGCGTACGCGGACGGCGTGAACGCCTATCTCAAGGGGCGCGACGGCAAGGACATCTCCGTCGAGTACGCCGCCCTCGGCCTCACCAACGACTACAAGCCGGCCGAGTGGACCCCGGTCGACTCGGTTGCCTGGCTCAAGGCGATGGCCTGGGACCTGCGCGGCAACATGCAGGACGAGATCGACCGCTCGCTGATGACCAGCAGGCTCGACGCGAAGCAGATCGAGGATCTCTACCCGGAGTACCCGTACAAAGAGCGCGATCCGATCGTCAGCCAGGGCGCGATCTCCCCGGTGACCGGAAAGTTCGACCCGGACGCGACACCGTCCGACAGCATCGGCTCGAACACCATGGCGGGCGCCACCGAGGGCCTGAACACCCAGCTCTCCTCGCTCTCCGACACCCTCGACCAGATCCCGGCGCTGCTCGGCCCGAACGGCAGCGGCATCGGGTCCAACTCCTGGGTGGTCTCCGGTGAATACACGACGACCGGCCAGCCGCTGCTCGCCAACGACCCGCACCTGGCACCGCAGCTGCCCTCGCTCTGGTACCAGATGGGGCTGCACTGCCGTGAGATCACGGCGAAGTGCCAGTACGACACCGCCGGCTACACCTTCTCCGGCATGCCCGGCGTGATAATCGGCCACAACCAGGACATCGCCTGGGGCTTCACCAACCTCGGCGCGGACGTCACCGACCTCTTCCTGGAGAAGGTCTCCGGCGACGGCTACCTGTACGACGGCAAGGTCAAGCCCTTCACCGTCCGCAAGGAGACCATCAAGGTCGCGGGCGGCAAGAGCCGGGAGATCACCGTCCGCGAGACCAACAACGGTCCGCTGGTCTCCGACCGCAGCAGCGAGCTGGAGAAGGTCGGCCAGAAGGCCCCCGTCACCAACGCGGCTCCGGACCGGGCCGACGGTTACGCGGTCGCCCTGAAGTGGACCGCGCTGGACCCCGGCCACTCCATGGACGCGGTCTTCGAGCTCAACCGCGCAAAGGACTTCCCGTCCTTCCGCAAGGCGGCCGAGCATTTCGAGGTTCCCTCGCAGAACCTCATCTACGCCGACAACAAGGGCCACATCGGCTACCAGGCACCCGGGAAGATCCCGGTCCGTCTCCAGGGCGACGGCACCCTGCCCAGCCCCGGCTGGTCCTCGGCGTACGGCTGGAAGGACAAGCCGGTCCCGTTCGACGAGCTGCCCTACGAGTACGACCCGAAGCGCGGCTACATCGTCACCGCCAACCAGGCCGTCATCGACGAGAAGTACCCCCACCTGCTGACCAAGGACTGGGGCTACGGCGCCCGCAGCCAGCGGATCAACGACCTCATCGAGTCGAAGATCAAGGATGGCGGGAAGATCTCGACCGAAGACATGCAGAAGATGCAGATGGACAACGCCAGCGCGATCGCCCCGAAGCTGGTGCCCGAGCTGCTGAAGATCAATGTCTCGGACAAGAGCGTCCGCGAGGCACAGAAGCTCCTTGAGGGCTGGGACTACACCCAGGAGTCCGACTCGGCCGCGGCCGCGTACTTCAACGCGGTCTGGCGCAACATCCTCAAGCTGGCCTTCGGCAACAAGCTGCCCAAGGAGCTGCGGGTCGAGGGCGAGTGCCTCAATGTGCCACGGGCCGACACCTCCGGCCCGGTCGACGAGCAGGACAAGCTGGTGCGCGAATGCGGCCGGCGCGACGCGGACACGGCACAGCCGGACGGCGGTGACCGCTGGTACCAGGTGGTCGCCAACCTGATGGACGACCAGAACAGCGACTGGTGGAAGTCGCCGAAGAGCGGCCGGGACGAGGCGACCGGGAACCGGGACGAACTCTTCGCCCGTGCCATGGAGGACGCCCGCTGGGAGCTGACCGCCAAGCTCGGCAAGGACATCACCACCTGGAGCTGGGGCCGGCTGCACCAGCTGACCCTGAAGAACCAGACCCTCGGCACCGAGGGCCCCGGTCTGCTCCAGCGGGTCCTCAACCGCGGCCCGTGGAACCTCGGCGGCGGCGAGGCCGCGGTGAACGCCACCGGCTGGAACGCGGCGGGCGGCTACGACGTCGTCTGGGTTCCGTCGATGCGGATGGTCGTCAACGTGGGGGACTGGGACAAGTCCCGCTGGATCAACCTCACCGGCGCCTCCGGGCACGCGTTCAGCGCGCACTACACCGATCAGACCGACAAATGGGTCAACGGTGAACTGCTCGACTGGTCCTTCGGGACGAATGCCGTCGCCCACTCGACGACCGACACCCTGACCCTCAAACCGTAGGGCCCATCCGGCGGATCACGGCCGGTGTCACCACCACGTCGACGGGGTGGTCGTGCGGTTCCTCAGGGACCTGCGCGACCACCTCGTTGTCGTACAGCAGGACGACCAGCGCCGGATGCGCCCCCGCCGCGGCGAGCCGGGCCAGCACCCGGTCGTAACTGCCGCCGCCACGACCGAGCCGCATGCCGCGCGCGTCCACCGCCAGGCCCGGCAGCAGGACCGCGTCGGCGTCCAGGACCGCGTCGGGACCGAGGCGCTCCCCGTCCGGCTCCAGCAGCCCGCGGCCGGCCCGGACCAGACGACCGGCCCCTTCGTACGGCGCCCAGTCCAGATCGTTGTCCGCGAGGAGTACCGGCAGCAGCACCCGTACGCCCCGCTCACGCAGCGCGTCCAGCAGGGCGCGGGTGCCCGGCTCGCTCCCCACCGAGACGTATGCGGCGACGGTGCGCGCCCCGGCGAGCTCCGGAAGACTCAATGCGCCCCGCGACAGAACCATTGCGGCGTTCTCCACGTCTTCCCTGGTCAGAAGGCGCCGCGCGGCCAGCAGTTCACGCCTGAGAAGTGACTTTTGAGACATGTTGGTGTTCAACGGGCACCCTGGATCTCTTGTATGTGTATATAGGCGTACAAAATTAACCGGAGCCTCATCTTCCGCCCATACGCACCGGTTATGGTTCTGCGCATGACTCAGTCGCACACCAGGATCAGCAAGGCTGTCATCCCGGCCGCAGGCCTCGGTACCCGCTTCCTGCCGGCCACCAAAGCCACTCCCAAGGAGATGCTGCCTGTCGTCGACAAGCCTGCGATCCAGTACGTCGTCGAGGAAGCGGTGGCCGCCGGTCTCTCCGACGTCCTGATGATCACCGGCCGCAACAAGCGCCCCCTTGAGGACCACTTCGACCGCAATTACGAACTGGAGTCCGCGCTCACCCGCAAGGGAGATGCCGAACGGCTCCAGAAGGTCCAGGAGTCGAGCGACCTGGCCACCATGCACTACGTCCGGCAGGGCGACCCGCGCGGCCTCGGCCACGCCGTGCTGTGCGCCGCACCGCACGTCGGCGACCAGCCGTTCGCGGTCCTCCTCGGCGACGACCTGATCGACCCGCGCGACCCGTTGCTGGCCCGCATGGTCGAGATCCAGGAGCGTGAGGGCGGCAGTGTCATCGCGCTGATGGAGGTCGCGCCGGAGCAGATCCACATGTACGGCTGCGCGGCCGTCGAGCCCACCGCCCAGGGCGATGTGGTGCGCATCACCGGCCTGGTCGAGAAGCCCGACACGGCCGAGGCGCCCAGCAACCTCGCCGTCATCGGCCGCTATGTCCTGGACCCGGCCGTTTTCGACATACTGCGTAAGACCGAGCCGGGCCGCGGCGGCGAGATCCAGCTCACCGACGCCCTTCAACTCCTTGCCGAGGACGAGAAGATCGGCGGCCCCGTGCACGGCGTCGTCTTCAAGGGGCGCCGCTATGACACCGGTGACCGGGGCGATTACCTCCGTGCCATTGTCAGACTCGCGTGCGAACGTGAAGACCTGGGCCCGGACTTCCGGACCTGGCTCCGCAGTTACGTCACCGAGGAGATGTAGCACTTTGAGCAGCACGATCTGGTCGGTGGACGAGCACCTGGAAGACATTCTCGGCGCAGTGCGACCGCTCGAACCCATCGAGCTGCAACTGCACGACGCACAGGGCTGCGTCCTCGTCGAGGACGTCATCGTGCAGATCGCTCTGCCGCCCTTCGACAACAGCTCGATGGACGGGTACGCGGTCCGGGTGGCCGATGTCGAGGGCGCCGACGAGGAGTTCCCCGCGGTGCTCACCGTCATCGGTGACATCGCGGCGGGCAGCGACGGGCTGCCCGGCGACCGGAGAGTCGGCCCGGGCGAGGCCGCCCGCATCATGACCGGCGCCCCGCTGCCGGCCGGCGCAGAGGCCGTGATCCCGGTCGAGTGGACCGACGGCGGTACGGGCGGCGGCCCCGTCGACGCGATGCGCGCCCACCGCGCCGCCCCCGAGGGCGCGGGCGGCGAGGTCCGTGTGCACCGCCCCGTCGAGGCCCGCGCCCATGTCAGGGCCCGCGGCAGCGACGTCAAGCCGGGCGATCTGGCCCTGCGCGCCGGATCGGTGATCGGTCCGCCGCAGATCGGGCTGCTCGCCGCGATCGGCCGCTCGACGGTGAAGGTACGGCCCCGGCCGCGCGTCGTCGTCATCTCGACCGGCAGCGAACTGGTGCAGCCCGGCGAGGAGCTGACCGGCGGCCGGATCTACGACTCGAACAGCTTCGCGCTCACGGCCGCCGCCCGGGACGCCGGAGCGATCGCCTACCGGGTCGGCGCCGTCACCGACGACGCCGACACGCTCCGCGCCACGATCGAGGACCAGCTGATCCGCGCCGACATCGTCGTCACCACCGGGGGCGTCAGCGTCGGCGCGTACGACGTCGTCAAGGAAGCCCTTTCGTCGGTGGGTGACGAGGACGAGCCCGGCAGCGGCATCGACTTCCGCAAGGTCGCCATGCAGCCGGGCAAGCCGCAGGGCTTCGGCTCGATCGGACCGGAACACACGCCGCTGCTGGCGCTCCCGGGCAACCCCGTCTCGTCGTACGTCTCCTTCGAGCTGTTCGTACGCCCGGCGATTCGCGCCCTGATGGGGCTCCAGGACGTGAACCGCCCCACCGTCAGGGCCGAGCTCAACACCGACAAGGCGCTCACCTCGCCGTCCGGCAGGCGCCAGTTCCTGCGCGGTACGTACGACGCGGAGGCAGGCACCGTCACCCCCGTCGGCGGCTCCGGATCGCATCTGATCGCCGCTCTCGCCCAGGCGGATGCGCTGATCGTGCTGCCCGAGGACGTCACCTCCGCCGAGCCCGGCACGGACACCGAGGTGATCCTGCTCCGCTGATCCCCGGGCGGTGGCGGTACGGTATCTGCCGCTGTGCCTTCCCGGGGACACCCCCGGGCCCCCGGCCCGCACTCCGGTGCGGGCCGAGCGGGCAACCGGCGCCCTACCGCGAGGCGGAGTTAGTTGAGTACGCAGAACAGGCTGACGCACATCGACGAGGCGGGCGCGGCCCGTATGGTCGACGTCTCGGAGAAGGACGTCACCGCGCGGGTGGCCCGCGCGAGCGGCCGGGTCCTCGTCTCGCCGCGCGTCGTCGAGCTGCTCCGCGGCGAAGGAGTCCCCAAGGGCGACGCCCTCGCCACCGCCCGTGTCGCCGGGATCATGGGTGCCAAACGCACCCCCGACCTGATCCCGCTCTGCCACCCGCTCGCCGTCTCCGGCGTCGAGGTCGGCCTGCGCGTCGCCGACGACGCGGTGGAGATCACCGCCACGGTGAAGACCACCGACCGCACCGGCGTCGAGATGGAGGCCCTGACCGCCGTCTCGGTCGCCGCGCTCACCGTGATCGACATGATCAAGGCGGTCGACAAGGCGGCAGTCATCACGGACGTACGGGTCGAGTCGAAGTCGGGCGGCAAGTCCGGCGAGTACCGGCGCACCGCACCGGACGGAGCGGCCACATGACCGCGCCCGGAACCGGGCAGTCCGGCGAGGACCGGCCACCCGAGGCTCCGCTCGGCGGCGCGCCGACCGCCACGTACTCCGCTCTCGTCGTCACCGCCTCCAACCGTGCCTCGGCCGGTGTCTACGCCGACAAGGGCGGACCGCTCATCGCAGAGGCGCTCACCGGCCTGGGCTTCGCCACCGACGGGCCGCAGGTCGTGCCCGACGGCGACCCGGTCGAACAGGCGCTGCGCGACGGGGTGACCGCCGGGTACGACGTCATCATCACAACCGGCGGGACGGGCATCTCGCCCACCGACCGCACCCCCGACGCCACCCGCCGCGTCCTCGACCACGAGATCCCCGGCATCGCCGAGGCGATCCGCGCCGAGGGCCGCGACAAGGTGCCCACCGCGGCGCTCTCCCGTGGCCTCGCGGGCATCGCCGGCCGCACACTCATCGTGAACCTGCCGGGCTCCACCGGCGGGGTGCGCGACGGCCTCGCCGTCCTCGCACGTCTCCTGTTGCACGCCGTCGACCAGCTTCGCGGCGGCGATCACCCCCGACCCGGGAGCCCGAGCTGAACGTCCCGACCTGGCCGGTGGTCCTCAACGACGGCGAGATCACCCTCCGTCCGGTAAAGATGCGCGACCAGCGCATGTGGCGCGAGGTCAACCGGCGCAACCGTGACTGGCTGCGTCCCTGGGAGGCGACCGTGCCGCCGCCCGCCCCGGGCGGCCCGGTGGCCCAGCGCCCCACCTACCGCCAGATGGTCCGTCATCTGCGCTCCGAGGCCGCCGCGGGCCGGATGCTGCCCTTCGCCATCGAGTACGAGGGCCGTCTGGTCGGTCAGCTGACGGTCGCCGGGATCACCTGGGGCTCGATGTGCTCGGGTCACATCGGCTACTGGGTCGACCAGGACGTGGCGGGCCGCGGTGTGATGCCGACCGCGGTGGCCCTCGCTGTCGATCACTGCTTCCGCAGGGTCGGACTGCACCGCATCGAGGTGTGCATTCGGCCGGAGAACGGGCCCAGCAGAAGGGTCGTCGAGAAACTGGGATTCCGTGAGGAAGGTCTGCGTCCGCGCTATCTCCACATCGACGGCGCCTGGCGGGACCATCTCATCTATGCGCTCACCGCGGAGGAAGTACCCGACGGGCTGCTCCGGCGCTGGCACCAGGCACGACCCGGAACGCCACGGGAAATAAAATAAGTGTTCGATATTGATCGGCATGTGACCGCAATCGAGCGCGCAAACACCCACTGGTGATCTGAACAATCACAAAAAAAGTCCTTGATATCAGCCGGATCGTGCGACACACCGGGCCAATTGGCGGATGCCTCCGCGCAAACCCCTCTACGGTGTGAGACGTGAGCAGCAGCGGCCTCATCTATGCAGTCATCGTCGGGGCCTGGGCCGCCTACTTGGTGCCGATGTGGCTCCGCAGGCAGGACGAGCTCAATGAAGCCCGTCCGACGGAACGCTTCAGCACTGCCATCCGGCTGCTGTCCGGACGGGCGGCCATGGAGCGCCGGTATGCCAAGGAGCTGCGGGAGCGCACCACCGAGGAGGCGGGGCCCGACGCCGACCCGGACGTCGTCACGGACCGAATGGATTCCGTGGATGTCCGGGCCTTCGCCGCGCCTCCGGCGCATACCGAAGCCCGGGTGTACGACCCGGCGCGCACGCCCGGGCGCCCGGACCGGGAACGCCCCGGACCCGGTCCCGCGCGGCGTGTGCGTCCGCGCACCGGCGGGACGGACGCCGAGCGCGTCCGGCGTGCCCAGCGACTCCAGGTCCTCGCGCGCCGCCGGCGTACCACCGTCGTCCTCTTCCTCGCCTTCACCCTCGGCGCGGTCGTCGCGGCGGTCGGCGGCCTCGGCTTCCTCTGGGCACCCGCGGTTCCGGCGGTGCTGCTGAGCACGTACATCGTGCATCTGCGCGCCCAGGAGCGACGCCGGTTCGCCTTCACCATGGACCGGCGCCGGGCCGAAGTGGCGGCGCAGCATCTGCGCGAAAGCCGTCCCCGCAGGCACCAGCCGGCCTCGGCGGCCCCCGCCGAGGCCGACGAGGAGCCCGAAGCGCGCCGCCCCGAGCCCGAGCCCGCACCGGCGGTCTCCCCGCAGGAGGCCGGCCGCCGCGCCCTGGTCGAGCAGACGGACCACGCGGAATGGGTCGACCAGCAGCGCGAACGCGGCCGGGTCCAGGGCGACAGCTGGGAGCCGGTCCCGGTCCCCCTGCCGACGTACGTCACCGCGCCGGTCGCCCCGCGCGCCACGGGCGGCGTCGAGGTCGGCAACCCGGAGACCTGGAGCGCGGCCCGCTCCAGTACTGCCGAGCCCACCCAGACGGGCACCTCGCACCCCGTGGCACCCCCCGTCGACCCGGCGCCGCGCCAGCGCACCAACCAGTCCCGCCGCACCCGCGACCGCGGCCGGACCCCGCTCTTCGACCAGTACGAGGACGGGGAACGCCCCCGTGCCGCCAACGAGTGAGCCTCTCCGGGCCCCGCTGCGACACCGACTCGGCTGACCAGCACGGACCGGATTTCCGAGCACCCCCGCAGGGGTGCTAAAGTTTCACTCGTTGCAAGGGCCTGTGGCGCAGTCTGGTAGCGCACCTCGTTCGCATCGAGGGGGTCTGGGGTTCAAATCCCCACAGGTCCACCGCACACACAAGATCCCGTCCGATCGAAAGATCGGGCGGGATCTTGTCGTTCCGGGCCTGCCTTCCGCGACAGGCCCATGTGGGGAAGAGGCATCACGGACCGTCAACGACGGCGAGCGGCCCACAGCCAGGCGACATCGATCACCGCGATCGCGCCCCAGATCCAGCAGATGGCGGCAACGCCGGGTGGTGCGAGCGCCGTTGCGAGGGCGCCGAGTGCGACCGTGCCCAGCACCACCCGGGCGCCGCGACCCGCGGCCAGGGAGTCGCGCAGCGGTCCTGGTTCCGTCAGCCGGTCGGACAGGTAGGCATCGAACGCCTCCGCGACCTGGTCGTCGATCTCGTCCCGCAGCCGGGCGTCCAGTGAGTCAGACATGGGTGCCCGCCAGGGGTGCTCCCGCTGTCGCCCGGAAGGGTGTCGTCCCGGCTGTCGGCGACAGTCTTCCCGTCAGGTCTCTGCGCATCTCCGCCCCCGCGATTCCCGGCGCCCGGTGGCGCCTTCCGGACCAAAATAGCGATTGCAGAGATGTTCTGCAAACATTCTCTGCAATGATTGCAGAGAACCTCTGCACTAAGCTGGTGGCCATGGTCGAGCGTCCCGAGACGAGAGTGCTCACCGGTCCGGACCTCAAGGCCTTCTACAAGGCGCTGTCCAACCCGGTGCGCCGCGACATCCTGAGTTATCTCGGCGAACACGGCGAAGCGAACTCCACCAGCGTCGCCAAGGCCCTCGGCGAGTCCACCGGTACCACCAGCTATCACCTGCGCAAGCTCGCCGACCTCAAGCTGATCGCGGAGATCGAGGAGCGTTCCACCGGGCGGGAGCGCTGGTGGAAGTCGCTCATGACGAACATCTTCACGCCGCCCGGCCTGGAGATGACGGCGGACGAACGCGAGGCCGCCGTGAAGATCGGCGCGCTCAAGATGACTCATGACCTGAGCCTGGTCGTGCGGGCGTACGCCGGGTACGACGCCTCGGAGGGCTGGAACCAGATCTACCGCGCCGGGCTGCGGATGACGAAGGAACAGGTCGCCGCGTTCACCGAGGAGTACCAGGCGCTGCTGCACAAGTACGCGAGCGAGCCCGGTGAACACCCGCCGGGCGCACGCCAGATGGCCGTACGCCTGGTGGTGCTGCCCGACGACGGCCGCGGCGCCGCGTCACTGGCCGACGATTTGTGAGGGCGCGGACCGCCGCGCGAGGCCGCGGAGCGGTCGTCGGCAGTTCCCCGGCGCCCGGGACAGGACGGTGCAGGCGGGGCCAACTACGCTGGCACTGCTTGCCCGTTCCGTGGGTCCTGCCGGGGGTGCTCCCATGTCGGGCCGGGTTCTCAGCTGCTCGTGATTTCCCCGTACGGAGGAGTGTCCTGTGCCGGCCGGAATACCCAAGTCCCAGATCGACACCAGCAAGCCCCACCCCGCGCGCGTCTACGACTGGCTGCTGGGCGGCAAGGACAACTATCCGGTCGACCAACAGGTGGGGGAGAAGCTGCCCGAGGAGGCGCGGGGCAACGCGGCGCGGAACCGGGCCTTCATGCACCGGGCCTCCGCCTGGCTGGCGCTGGGCGGGATCGACCAGTTCCTCGACATCGGCACCGGAATCCCCACGGCGCCCAATCTGCACCAGGTCGTCCAGGCCATCGCACCGACCGCCCGGATCGTCTACGCGGACAACGACCCGATAGTCCTGAGCCACGCGGAAGCATTGCTGATAAGCAGCCCACAGGGTGTCACCGACTACATCCACGCGGATGTACGGCAGCCGAGGGCGATCCTCGAACACGCCCGTGAGCTGCTGGACTTCAGCAGGCCCATCGCGCTGTCCCTGATCGCCCTGATGCACTTCCTGCCCGACGACCAGGACCCGTACGGCATCACCCGCACCCTGGTCGACGCCCTGCCCCCGGGCAGCTTCCTGGTGCTCTCGCACGGCACGGCCGACCAGCATCCCGAGCTCCGGCAGGAGACCGAGACCGCGTACAGGAAGGGGGCGATCCCGCTGCGGATGCGTACCCGAAGCGAGGTCGAGCCCTTCTTCGACGGCCTTGACCTCATCGAGCCCGGGCTGGTGTTCGCCACGGAGTGGTACCAGGAGGAGCCCGCACCGGTGCGGGAACGCAGCGGCTTCTACGTGGGTGTCGGGCGGGTGCGCCGAGCCGGGGGGAGTGACGTCCGGGACCGATGAGTCCGGGGCGGTGCGGCAGTCCTGCTTCTGAGCGCACCAGCGAGAGGGTGGACCGATGAGCAATCTGCGCGATCTCCTGGAGAAGCATGTCGGCGGCGGGGCGGCGCCGGGAGCCGTGGGCCTGGTCGCCCATGGTGACCGGGTCGAGGTGACGGCGGTCGGCTGTGCCGATGCGGACGGCACGGCCCCGATGGCCAGGGACTCGATCTTCCGCATCGCATCCATCACCAAGCCCGTCATCGCCGCGGCCGTCATGATGCTGGTCGAGGACGGCCGGATCGCGCTGGACGACCCGGTCGGGCAGTGGCTGCCGGAACTGGCGGCACCGAAGGTGGTCCGCACCCCGGCCTCCCCGGTCGACGACGTGGTACCGGCTGTCAGGGCGATCACGGTGGCCGATCTGCTCACCTTCCGGGCCGGGTGCGGATTCCCGTCCGACTTCTCGCTGCCGGTGGTCGGACTGCTGTTCAGCGAGCTGAAGCAAGGACCGCCGCAGCCCCGGCTCATCGAGGCGCCGGACGTGTGGATGGCCACCTTGTCCCGCATTCCGCTGCTGCACCAGCCGGGCGAGGCCTGGCTGTACAACACCTGCTCCGACATCCTGGGCGTGCTGATCGCCAGGGTCTCGGGCCGGCCGTTGCCCGAGTTCCTGGCCGAGCGACTGTTCGCGCCGCTGGGCATGGCCGACACCGGTTTCGCGGTACCGGCCGACAAGATCGACCGATTCACCAGCTACTACCGGACCGACCCGGAGGGCGGCGGTCTCCAACTGGTCGACGCGCCCGACGGGCAGTGGAGCAGCGTGCCGGCGTTTCCGTCCGGTGCCGGCGGACTGGTCTCGACCGTGGACGACTGGTACTCCTTCGCCCGGATGCTGCTCGCCGAGGGCAGTGCCGACGGACGCGGGCTGCTGTCGGCCGAGTCGGTGCGGCAGATGACCACCGACCATCTGACGCAGGCGCAGCGCGACGACAGCACGCTGTTCCTGGAGGGGCAGGGCTGGGGCTTCGGCGGCTCGGTCGATGTCGAGGCCATCGATCCCTGGAACGTACCGGGACGCTACGGCTGGGTGGGCGGCACCGGAACGACGGCGCACCTCATTCCGTCCACCGGCACCGTCGCCGTCCTGCTCACGCAGCTGGAAATGGCCGGACCGACCCCGCCCGCGGTCATGCGGGAGTTCTGGCGGTACGCGGCCGAGGCCTGAGGCCCGGGGCGGTGAGATCTGCTACTGCAGCGGCTTCGCGAAGCAGATGCTGTTCTCGTACGTGCGGTAGTGGCCGAATTTCTCGCATGAGGTGTAACCGCTGGTCGTGTACAGCGCGATCGCCTCGGGCTGCTTGTCCCCGGTCTCCAGCACCATGCGACTACGGCCCGCCGCCCGCGCGTCGGCCTCCAGGGCGGCCAGGATGCGGCGCGCCAGCCCGTTGCCGCGGCCCTCGGGTATCACGAACATCCGCTTGATCTCGGCGTCTCCGTCGGAGTAGCCCTCGTCGTTCTGCTCCTGCGAGCGCCAGCCGCCGGTGGCGACCGGGCGGTCCTGCGCATCGTAGGCGAGGAGATACAGACCGTTCGGTGGCTCGAACATCGACGCGTCGAGCGGTGTGACATCGCCCTCGTCGCCGTATCGCTCGGCGTATTCGAGCTGCACCTGGTCGTTGAGTTTGACGGCATCGGCGTGATCGAAGGGCCGAGGGTGGATATTCATGCGGAATATAGTACATGTATGCGTAACTGGTTGTCGGTATCGTGCCGTAATGCTCACTGTGACCAGCGTCAATGTGAATGGGCTCCGTGCCGCCGCCAAGAAGGGCTTCGTCGAGTGGCTGGCCCGGACCGAAGCCGATGTGATCTGCCTGCAGGAGGTGCGGGCCGAGCCGCACCAACTGCCCGACGAGGTGCGCGACCCCGAGGGCTGGCACACCGTGCATGCGCCGGCCGCCGCCAAGGGGCGGGCCGGTGTCTCCCTCTACTCGCGGCGGGCGCCCGAGCGCGTGCAGATCGGGTTCGGCGGCTTCGGGGGCGCCGGGAGCGAGGAGTTCGACGCGAGCGGTCGCTACATCGAGGTCGACCTGCCCGGTGTCACGGTCGCGAGCCTGTATCTGCCCTCCGGCGAGGTCGGCACGGAGAAGCAGGACGAGAAGGAACGGTTCATGGCCGCGTTCCTCCCGTATCTGAAGGGTCTCAGGAAGCGGGCGGCGGCCGACGGCCGTGAGGTCGTGGTGTGCGGTGACTGGAACATCGCCCACCAGGAGGCCGACCTGAAGAACTGGAAGGGCAACAAGAAGAACTCCGGCTTCCTCCCCGAGGAGCGGGAGTGGCTGACCCGGGTCTTCGACGAGGCCGAGTACGTCGATGTCGTACGGGCGCTGCACCCGGAGGAGGAGGGGCCGTACTCGTGGTGGTCCTACCGCGGGCGGGCCTTCGACAACGACACGGGATGGCGGATCGACTATCAGGTGGCGACGCCGGGGCTGGCCGGGCGTGCGGTGAAGGGCTGGGTCGAGCGGGCCGCGACGCACGGCGAGCGGTGGAGCGATCATGCGCCGGTGACGGTGGTCTTCGACCTGTAGGGCGTGCGGGGGCGCGCTGATCGGGGCCCCTTCGCCGGGCGTGTTCAGGGGGGCGGGGCGGGTGGCAGGGTCCTTGGCCCGTCCTGTCAGGAGGCGGGTCCCCGCGGCGGGCGGCCGGTGTTCTCGCGGCGCAGGCGGCGGTCCAGGGCCATGGAGAGCTCGGCGTCCACCACCGCACGGGCCAGTGGGCGCAGTTGGGGCGGTTCCATTACGTCGCTGTGGGCTTCGAGGGCGCCCGCGAAGAGTTCGGCGAGCGCGTCCGCGTGCTCGCGGACCCGGCGGCCGGCCGAGAGCACCGTGGCGAGCGGCACCCCTTCCCGCACCAGCTCCGCCGACACCTCCAGGAGGCGTCGGCTGATGTGGACGATCTCGTCGCCGTCGGTGGCCAGATAACCCAGGTCGAGGGCAGCGGCCAGATTCTCCGGGGTGACCTCGCCCTCGAAGTAGTCCGCGAGTTGTTCGGGGGTGAGGCGGATCGGGGTTTCCTCGGTCGGTTCGCCCAGGCCCAGCACCTCGGCGACATCGCGGCCGCTCTCGAAGGTGCGGGCGAGATCGGCGATGCCGGTGAGGGTGTGGCCGCGCTCCAGCAGGCCCGCGATGGTGCGCAGGCGGGCCAGGTGGTGGTCGTCGTACCAGGCGATGCGCCCCTCGCGGCGGGGTGGCGAGATCAGGCCGCGCTCCCGGTAGAAGCGCACGGTCCGCACGGGGATGCCGGCCTCCCTGGCCAGCTCTTCCATCCGGTATTCACGGTGCTCGCGTCCTTCAGCCACACCCGCACCCTATGTTGTACCGCCGGTAACTTTCCCTTGTCGCACCCCTACCCATCGGTACGGAGCTGTTCTACCCTCCCAACAATGCCAGTGATTGCTGGCAGAGTCGTGTGACGTACCGCGGGAGGCGGCAGCATGGCCCAGCACGAGCACGTACGAGTGGCGGTGATCGGATCCGGATTCGGGGGCCTCGGGGCCGCGGTCCGGCTGCGCCGCGAAGGCATCACGGACTTCGTCGTCCTGGAACGGGCCGACTCCGTCGGCGGCACCTGGCGTGACAACAGCTATCCGGGCTGCGCCTGCGACGTACCGTCCCACCTCTACTCGTTCTCGTTCGCCCCCAACCCCGAGTGGCCGCGCACCTTTTCCGGGCAGGAGCACATCCGTGCCTACCTGGAGCATGTCGCGGACACCTTCGGGCTGCGCCCGCACATCAGGCTGGGCCATGAAGTGACGATGATGCGTTGGGAGCGCGACGAGCTCCACTGGGTCATCGAGACCGCGGGCGGGGCCATGTTCACCGCCGATGTCGTCGTCTCCGCGACCGGTCCGCTCTCCGACCCGAAGATGCCGGACATACCCGGGCTCGACGGCTTCCCCGGCAAGGTCTTCCACTCGGCCCGCTGGGACCACGACTACGACCTGACCGGCAAGCGCGTCGCGATGATCGGCACCGGAGCCTCCGCCATCCAGATCGTGCCCTCGATCCAGCCGAAGGCCGCCAGGCTGACGCTCTTCCAGCGGACCCCGCCGTGGGTCATGCCGCGCATGGACCGCAGGATCAGCGGCGCCGAGCGCTGGCTGCACCGCACGCTCCCCTTCACCGGCACCGCGCGCCGCGGACTGCTCTGGGGCATACGGGAGTTGCAGGTCAGCGCCTTCACCAAGCGCCCGAACGAGCTGGGCCTGGTCGAGACGATAGCCAAGTCCAACATGGCGCGGTCCATCAAGGACCCGGCGCTGCGGGCCAAGCTGACCCCCTCGTACCGCATCGGCTGCAAGCGCATCCTGCTCTCCAGCGCCTACTACCCGGCGCTCGCCCGGCCCAATGTGGAGGTGGTCGCCTCCGGTCTGGCCGAGGTGCGCGGCTCCACGGTCGTCGCCTCCGACGGCACGGAGACCGAGGTCGACGCGATCATCTTCGGCACCGGCTTCCATGTGACCGACATGCCGATCGCCGACAGGGTGGTGGGCGCGGAAGGCATCACGCTCGCAGAATCCTGGAAGGACGGCATGCAGGCGCTGCGCGGTGCGAGCGTGACCGGCTTTCCCAACTGGATGACGATCATCGGCCCCAACACGGGGCTCGGGAACTCCTCGATGATCCTCGTGATCGAGTCCCAGCTGAACTACATGGCCGACTATCTGCGCCAGCTGAACGTACTGGGCGGCCGTGTCGCACTCGACGCGCGGCCCTCGGCGGTCGGGGCCTGGAACCGCCGCGTGCAGGAGCGGATGAAGCGCACCGTGTGGAACACCGGTGGCTGCACCAGTTGGTACCTGGACGCCAACGGTCGCAACACGACGGCCTGGCCGGGCACCACTTCCGAGCTCCGCAAGGTGACGCGGTCGGTCGACCTCGCGGAGTACGAGGTCGTCCGGGTACCGAAGCAGGCCGCTGCCCCCGAGCGGTCCGTCGTCGAGGAGATCGTGGGATGAGCCGGCTGCTGCGGCGCGACGACGCCCCGCCGGTCCCCGCGCGCGAGCTGACCGCGATCTCCGCCGACGGCGCCCGGATCCATGTCGAGGTGCACGGGCAGGACGGCGCCCCCGCGGTGGTCCTGTCGCACGGCTGGACCTGCAACACCCACTTCTGGGCCGCGCAGATCCGGGACCTTGCGGTGGACCACCAGGTCGTCGTCTACGACCAGCGGGGCCACGGCCGTTCGCCCGCGGTCGGCCGCGACGGGTACAGCGCGAACGCCCTCGCCGACGACCTCGAAGCGGTGCTGGCCGTCGCCCTCGAACCGGGCGAGCGGGCCGTGCTCGCCGGGCACTCCATGGGCGGGATGACGATGATGGCCGCCTCGCGGCGGCCCGGGCTGCGTGAGCACGCGGCCGCCGTACTGCTGTGCAGCACAGGCAGTTCGCGGCTGATCGCCGAGTCGCTGGTGGTGCCGTTGCGGGCCGGGGCCGTCCGTACCCGGATGACCCGCGCGATTCTCGGGGCGCGTGCCCCGCTCGGGCCGGTCACGCCGGTCTCCAGGCGGATGCTCAAGTACGCCACGATGGGAGCGGGTTCGGCACCCGAAAGGGTCGAGATCTGCGCCAGGATCGTGCACGCGTGCCCGCGGGCGGCCAGAGTCGCCTGGGGGCATGTCCTCGCGGAGCTCGATCTCGACGCGGGGGTACGGGAGTTGCGGGTGCCCACGGCGGTGATCGCGGGTACGGAGGACCGGCTGACGCCGCTCGTGCACGCCCGTGCCATCGCGGCGGCGCTGCCTGACTGCCTGGGGCTCACCGAGCTGGCGGGCATGGGCCACATGACACCGGTGGAGGCGCCGGAGGCGGTCACCGAGAAGATCCGGGAGCTCGTCACCGCGTACGTCCCGGCAGGCGGCGCGGACAGCGTGGACGGTACGGCCGAGAAGGAGGATGTCGCATGAGCGACAGGCGGAGTCTCGAAGGACAGGTCGTCGTCGTCACGGGCGCGGCGCGTGGCGTGGGCGAACTGCTGGCGCGCAAGCTCTCGGCGCGCGGCGCCAAGCTGGCGCTGGTCGGCCTGGAACCGGACGAGCTGAAGAAGGTCTCCGAGCGGCTGCATTCGGAGAGCGACCACTGGTTCGCGGATGTCACCGACCACGAGGCGATGGCGCGCGTCGCCGGGCAGGTCAAGGAGCGGTTCGGGAAGGTCGACGTCGTCGTCGCCAACGCCGGAGTCGCGTCGGGCGGTCCGTTCGTCGACTCGGACCCGGAGGCGTGGCGTCGGGTCATCGAGGTCAATCTGATCGGCGGCGCGGTGACGGGGCGGGCGTTCCTGCCGGTGCTCATGGAGAGCCGCGGGTACTTCCTGCAGATCGCCTCGCTCGCCGCGATGACGCCGGCGCCGATGATGACCGCGTACTGCGCGTCCAAGTCGGGGGTCGAGGCGTTCGCGCACAGCCTGCGGGCCGAGGTCGGCTACCGCGGCGTGAAGGTCGGGGTCGGCTATCTGTCCTGGACCGACACGGACATGGTGCGGGGCGCCGACCAGGACGACGTGATGCGGGAACTGCGGCAGCGGCTGCCCTGGCCGTCGAACCGTACGTACCCGCTGGGCCCGGCGGTCGACCGGATCGTGGCCGGTATCGAGCGGCGGTCGGCACATGTGTACGCGCAGTGGTGGCTGCGTGGGATGCAGTCCGTGCGGGGCTACCTCCCTGCGGTGATCGGTGTCGTCGGACAGCGCGAGATGCGGCGGTTCGGGGCGCGGCTGGAGGGCGTGAGCAAGGGACTCGTGGGCGCCGGAGGCGCGGCTGACCAGGACGCGCGGGCGGTGCGTACGCAGAGTAAGTGATCGAAATGCGATGAATGTCCGGGCGTGTCACTCTGGTTGAGGCCGCTACAGGCCGTTCCCCACGCACCACTAGGAGTGAACAGCATGGGTATTGCAGACCAGTTCAAGGACAAGGCGCAGGAGCTCGCCGACCAGGCGAAGCGCAACCAGAGCGAGGGCCGCGAGGGCCGCGAGGGCCACGAGGGCCGCGAGGGCCGCGAGGGCCGCGGCGAGGCTCGGAACCAGGGTCGGGAGCGGGCGCAGGGCGCGTCCGGGCGGGCCTCGACGACGTCGCAGCAGGGCCGTAACAAGGCCCAGTCGACGACGCGCGACGTCCGCGAGAAGTTCGACCGCTGACGCGTTTCGCGACTCTGCGCGTTGTCTGTGAGGGGCGTGCCCGGGTCTCCGGGCGCGCCCCTTTCGCGTGGCGCGGATCAGGCCTTCCGGACTCGGGGTGCCCGCCGCGAATCGCGGGGCGGGCGCGTCGGATTGCTGGACGGTCTGCCCGTGGGCGCCCGCGACATGGTCTGCCGCTGGGCGCCGGAACCGAAGACCGGATGTTCGGTGCCACCGCTTCTCGCCCCGGTACTTCCGGCACCACGCGCGGACACCGGCCCGTGCGGGCCTGTTGCGGAACGTGCGACATCCCCGGGACCTGACGTAGCACTGTGCCGTACGACAGGTTGCGTGACGCGGTGCGGGGCACGGGCAGGCCGGTCCATGCAGACGACCGGGTGTCAGCTTCCGGTCGTCTGCACCAGGTCGCTCGGGTCGGTGTTCGCCCCGCACAGCACGACGGCGACTCGCTCGCCGCTGCCCGGCCGGTAGCCGAGGCTCGGTGCGCTCGGCCCGGTCGGGAGGTTTGGAACGGTGAGCGCGGCCAGTGCGGTGGCGGCAGCGTGCTCGACGGCCACGCGGTGGTGGTCCCACAACTCCTGTCGGGCACGGACGATTTCGCCGTCCGGTACGAGGACGGAGCGGACGTCGTCCCCGCGGGCGGCCTCCAGGGCCAGTGCGGTGGCGCGGCGGGCGCCGAGGGAGTCGATGGCGACCGAGTCGACGGGGACGTCGACCGGGCGACCGGCCTCGATGGCGGCGTTCAGCGCCCGGCAGTTCTCCGGCTCGACGGCGACCGTGCGGATTCCGTGGTGTCCGGCGGCGGTGGCGACGCCGGCGAACAGGCCGCCGCCGCCGGCCGAGACCACCACGGTGTCCAGGCCGGGGATTTGGGAGTGGATCTCCTCCAGCAGGGTGCCGGCCCCGGCGGCGATCAGCGGGTGGTCGTAGGCGTGGGCGGCGAGCGCGCCGGACGAGGCGGCGAACTCCGCACACGCTTCAAGGGCTGCGGCGTACTCCGCGCCGACGACCCGCACGTCCGCCCCGAGGTCGCGGAGCCGGGCCACCTTCACCGCCGGGGCGACGGTCGGCAGGAACACCGTGGCTCGCACGCCCTGCTGCTGGGCGGCCCACGCACAGGCCAGGCCGGCGTTGCCGCCGGAGGCGATGGTCACGCCGGCGCTCGGCAGGGTGCCTGCCTCGCGGTGGGCCTGGATGAAGTTCTGTGCGCCGCGCGCTTTGAAGGAGCCGGTGTGCTGCATGAACTCCAGCGCGAACCAGACCTCGCAGGGCTCCTCGGACCGGGCGTCGAGGAGGCCGCCCTGAGCTGCGCGGATCGTTCCCGGGTCGACGGGGGCGACGGTGACCGGGCGGATGTGTCCGGTGATCCGGTCAGTGGCGGCCTTGATGTCGTCGTACGTGAGCTGGTGCACGTCGTTGCTCCTGCCGAGAGAGGATCGCGGCCGGGTGACGAGCCGGCCGACGGAACGGTTCGGGCCTCCAAACCCGGCCAGTACACCATGGCCGCCGTCCCGTCGTCCCGGTCCCACGGACCCGCCGAACCTTCACGGCGGGCCGCGTCCCCCCAGGTCAGTCGGCTCGGGTGAAGAAGGACGGGGGTCTGCTGCGCACGGGCCGCCGGGTGCGGGTGTCGCAGGTCGTCCGGAAGCGGAGCGGCCACCGCTGGGCGGCCCGGCTCGTCAGTCGTCGTCGCCCATGAGGTCGAGGAGACGGGAGAGGACCTGGAGGCAGGCATCGACCTCGGCGCCGGTGAGGTCGCCCTCCGCCTGGCTCAGAATCGCGCGTTCACGGTCGATCACGGCCGTGATGGCCGACCGGCCCTGCTTGGTCAGCCGGTTGAGGGACGACCGCTTGTGGGCCGGATTGGGTGTGGACTCGACGAACCCCAGAGCCGTCGCGTCGTTGACCATGCGCTGCACGAACTGGCGGCTCAACGCCTGGGCCCGGCCCATCTCGGGAACGGTCATGGGCCCGTGCTCGCGCAGCAGACTCAGCACGGCCCGCACCCCCACCGACAACCCCTGGACGGACACGTCCTGCTCCACCTTGCGCTGGGTACGCCGGTACAGCGGCCCCACCAGGTCGAACACCTCGGTCAGCCGGTCGATCTGCTCTTCGGACGCGCGGTCCCGGTCTGTCTCGCTCACTCCACCATGATGACACCGCGGTTGTCATTCTGTCGCGAGGATGACACCTTGGTTGTCATGAATGATCTGTTCTGGCTCGACACCGGCACCGGCCGTCCCCTCGTCCTGCTGCACGGCGGCTTCCTGGATCACACGATGTGGGACGACCAGATCCCGTTCTTCGCTCCGCGGTACCGCGTCATCGCGCCGGACGCCCGCGGCCACGGACGGTCCGCCAATGCTGCCGCGCCGTTCCGGCACACCGATGATCTCGCTGCGCTGCTGCGCCACCTGGACACCGGTCCGGCGGTCCTGGCGGGCGTCTCCATGGGCGCCGCCGTCGCGGTCGACACCGCGCTGGAGCACCCGGACCTGGTCAGCGCCGTGGTCGTCTGCGGCGCCGGGACCAGTGAGCCCTACTTCACCGATCCCTGGACCACCGGCACCTGGGCCGCGTGGCAGGCCGCGATGGCCGCCGGTGACCTGGACGCCTCGGTCGAGGCGTTCACGCTCTTCGCCGCGGGCCCGCACCGCAGTCTCGACGACCTCGACCCCGAGGCCGTCGGCCGCCTGCGCGGGATGACGCGGGGCACGCTGTCCAAGCACACCCCTGACGAGCCCAACCGACTCGTTCCGATTCACGACACCTGGGAACGTGCCGTCGGGATCGATGTCCCCGTGCTGGCCGTCAACGGCGCCCTCGATTCACCGGATCACATCGGTATGGCCGAACGCCTCACCCGCACCGTCGTCGACGGCCGCGCGATGTCGATCGAGGGGACCGCCCACTACCCCAACGTGGAACGCCCGGACGTCTTCAACACGACCCTTGAGGACTTCCTCCGCACGGTGTGATCGCGCCGAGCCGGCGGCAATGGACGGGAAGGAGCAGGAGTCGCTTCAGAAGGGTATGACGGCCGGTCGTCCGGCCTCTGGTCGAGGGGCCGGGGCCGGGCAAAGGCTTGCGGCCCGCCATGTTTCCGGAACCGCCTGGACCGCCCGCGCGAAGAAGGGCGGGGGTCTGCTTCGCGCGGGCGGCCGGACGGCGGGTGCGCGGTGGACGGTACGCGCTCAGGACGGAGAAGACGCCAGAACCTGCACCCGGCACCTCCTTCACGATCGCAAGGCACCGCGTGATGAACCGCTGTGACAGTGCGTGAGACAGATCGCTCGTGCAGGTGTGGGGCTCGGAACAGGGAGCCCGTCCCGTCGTCCCCGACCGTTCGGCACGGGGGGCCGGTTACCGTGGCGGCAGGGGCGGACGCCGCCGGTCCGGGACCGACTCGTAGGTCGGAGGGACCGCCGCCGGATGCGCGTCCAGGAGGTCCAGCGCCACCCGCACCGCGTCGTCCAGCACCGCGTACCGGCCCTCGGCCCAGTCGAGCGGGGTGCGCAGGGCCTCCAGGTCCGGTTCGACGCCGTAGTTCTCGACCGACCAGCCGTACGTGTCGAACCAGGCCGCGTTCATCGGCACCGTGATCACCGTGCCGTCACCCAACCGGTGCCGGCCGGTCATGCCGACGACGCCGCCCCACGTCCGCTGGCCCACCACCGGGCCCAGTTTCAGCAGGCGGAACACGGCGGTGATCATGTCGCCGTCGGAGGACGTCGCCTCGTCGGCCAGGGCGACCACCGGGCCCCGGGGGGCGTTGGAGGCGTAACTGACCGGCTGGGCGTTGCGCGTCAGGTCCCAGCCGAGGATCGTGCGGGTGAGCTTCTCGACCACCAACTCGCTGATGTGGCCGCCCGCGTTGCCGCGTACGTCGACGATCAGGGCCGGGCGGGAGACCTCCATGCGCAGGTCCCGGTTGAACTGGGCCCAGCCCGAGCCGCCCATGTCGGGGATGTGCAGATACCCGCACTTGCCGCCGCTCAACTTCCTTACGACATCGCGGCGTTTGGCCACCCAGTCCTGGTAGCGCAGAGGCCGTTCGTCGACCAGAGGGACGATCGCGACCCGGCGGGAGTGGCCCCCGTTGCCGGGTGTCCGGAAAGTGAGTTCGACCGTGGTGCCGCCCGCTGCGGAGAGGAGGGGGTACGGGCCCGTCACCGGGTCGACCGGGCGGCCGTCGATATGGGTGAGGACCGCGCCCTCCCGGATGCCCGTACCGGCCAGCGGCGAACGGGCCTTGGAGTCGGAGGAGTCACCGGGCAGGATGCGCCGGATCGTCCAGTCGCCGTCCCGGCACAGCAGGTTCGCGCCGAGCAGCCCGATCGCCCGCTGGTAGTGCGGCGGGCCCTCGTTGCGGCGGGCCGGTGCCACATACGCGTGCGAGGTGCCCAGTTCGCCCAGGACCTCGCGCATCAGATCGGCGAACTCGTCGGGGGAGGCGACCCGTTCGACCAGCGGGCGGTACTGGTCGAGCACGCCGTCCCAGTCGATGCCGCACATGTCCGGTTCCCAGAAGTACGAGCGGATGATGCGGCCTCCCTCCCCGTACGCCTGCCGCCACTCCGCCCCCGGGTCGACCTCGTGCAGGATGCGGCGCAGGTCGATATAGACCGTCGAGTCGCTGTCGCCGATCTCGGTGGCGGGGACGGCGCGCAGCTCGCCCTCGTCCATGACGACCAGCCGCGTCGCGTCGCCGCTGACCGCGAACCAGTCCAGATGTCCGACGAGTTCGGTCTTCCTGGCCTTGGAGATGTTGAAGTGTTCGAGCGTGGGGCGGCCCGACATGTCCGCCGGGTTGGCGAACGTCTCGCCGAGCGCGCCCGAGATCGGCCAGCGCAGCCAGACGAGCCCGCCGCCGCTCACCGGATGAAGGGCCGAGTACTTCGACGCGGAGACCGGGAAGGGCGTCACCCGGTTCTCCAGTCCTTCGAACTCGACCGTGACCGTCGACGGCCCCTCGCCCGTACCGGTGTCGGGAACGTCGTCCGCCGGATCGAGACCGCCCGCCGCCGGGCGTCCCTCCGGAGACAGCGCGAACGGGGAGGGCGTGGCCGAGGAGAGCGGCACCAGATACGGGCGGCAGCCCAGCGGAAAGGAGAGGTCCCCGGTGTGCACGTCGTACACCGGGTCGAAACCGCGCCAGGAGAGGAAGGCGAGATAGCGCCCGTCGCCCGTGAAGACGGGATTCTCGTCCTCGAAGCGGCCGTTGGTGACATCGACGATCACCGGAGCGCCGGACCCCAGGATGCGCGCCAGTTTGATCTGGCGCAGCGAACGGCCGATCCCGGGGTGCGACCAGGCCAGCCAGGCGCCGTCCGGTGAGAACGCCATGTCGCGGACCGGGCCGTTGACGGAGCGGATCAGTTCGGTGGGTTCGCCGGTGGATTCCTCCTCGTCCGTGTCCAGGAGCAGCAGCCGCCCGTCGTTCGTGGCGATCGCCAGGCGCTCGCCGTCCGGGTCGGAGATCAGCTCCTGGACCCTGCCGACCTGCCCGGAGGCCAGCCGGCGCGGCTCGCGGTCGCCGCTGGCACGCGGCAGGTAGGCGATCTCGATCGCGTCCTCGCCGTCCGCGTCCGTGACGTAGGCGACCTGGCCGCCGCTGCCGAGCATCTCGGGCAGCCGGACCCGGACCCCCGGGGTGTCGGAGATCGTCCGGGCGGGGCCGTCGCGATGGGTGAGCCAGTACAGGCTGCCGCGTACGGAGACGGCGCTGGCCCGGCCCGTCTCGTCCACGGACAGCGAGTCGACATTGCTGGCGGCCGGTACCTGGTACGTACGCCGTCCGGCGCGCGGCCCGCCGAGCCGTACCTCCAGCTTCCGCGGCACCGCGTCCGGCGACTCCAGGTCGTCCACCAGCCACACATCGCCCGCGCACTGGTAGACGACCCGGCTGCCGTCGCTGGACGCGTGCCGGGCGTAGAAGGCGTCGTGATCCGTGTGGCGGCGCAGATCGCTGCCGTCGGGCAGGCAGGAGTACAGATTGCCGACGCCCTCGTGGTCGGAGAGGAACGCGATCCGGCCGCCGACGAACATGGGCGAGTCGAGGTGGCCGCCGATGCCCGGGAGCAGCCGCTTGCCGTGCAGCCACAGCCGCCCCATCGCGCCGCCCCGGTACCGCTTCCACGCGGCCGGCTCGTGCGGCGGCTTGCCGGTGAGCAGCAGGGTGCGCCGCTCGCCGTCGATTTCGGCGACCGCGATGTCGGAGACCGGCCCCCAGGGCAGCTTGCCGCCGGGGCCGCCGTCCGTGGAGACGGAGTAGGCCCAGGAGAAGTACGAGAACGGCTGATTGTGCGAGGACACGGCGAGGATCTGGGAGGCGTCCCCCGGATCGGGGGTCCAGCCGCAGACCCGGGCGTCCGTCGACCCCCAGTAGGTGAGCCGGCGGGCCGGGCCGCCCCCGACCGGCGCGAGATGGATCTCGGGGTCGAGGCTGCGCCAGGTCGTGTACGCGATACGGCTCCCGTCCGGGGAGAACCGTGGGTGGCTGACTCTGGTCCGGTCGACGGTCACCCGCCACGCGCGGCCGGGCCGCTGCCCCTCGGCAGCGAGGGGAGCGACCCAGAGGTCGTCCTCGGCCGCGAAGCAGAGCAGATCCTCGTGGAGGTGCGGGAAACGGAGATACGCGACGTCGTCACTCACCCTCCAATGCTTTCCGCGCTGGAGGGCCCCGGCAACTTGTGGTGCGGAACACAAGCGAAACGATTTCGTTTCGCTGGACGGGCGGAGTACCGTCGAGGTGTACGAAACAGTTTCGTTCGATTGACTGCTGTACGGGAGTCACGAACAGAAGCGCGAACAGGAGGTCGTCACATGGTGCGCACCCGGCTCACGCCCGAGCGCGAGAGCGAGCTGTACGCCGCCGTGCTCGACCTGCTCCGCGAGGTCGGCTACGACGCCCTGACCATGGATGCCATCGCCGCCCGCACCCGTTCCAGCAAGGCCACCCTCTACCGCCAGTGGGGGAGCAAGCCCGAGCTGGTCGTCAAGGCCCTGCGGCACGACAAGCCGGTGTCCCTCGCAGAGATCGACACCGGATCGCTGCGCGGCGACTTCCACGCCGCACTGAGCCGCAGCGACGACTGCCAGATGGAGAAGAACTCCGCGCTGATGCGGGGCCTGAGCCATGCCGTCCACAACAATCCCGATCTGCTCCAGGCCCTGCGCGAACTGCTGATCGAGCCGGAGATGACCGGCCTCGACACCCTGCTGCGCCGAGCCGTGGACCGGGGTGAACTGCGTCCGGACCATCCGGCGCTGAAATATGTACCGCACATGCTGATCGGTGCCTTCACCGCTCGGCAGCTGGTCGAGGACCGCGCGGTCGACCAGGCGTTCCTCACCGACTACGTCGACTCCGTGATTCTCCCCGCCCTCGGCGTCTGACCTCCGTCCCCTTCGCACGTCCCCTCCCCAAGCCCCACCTGACACGCCGCTCTCGTCGTCGGGCTGGTTCCTCACGCCCTTTTCCACTCACACGACCTGACCGGGAGTACGTCTCCGTGGCCACATTCCTCTACAAGCTCGGACGGCTCGCCTTCCGGCGCCGCCGCTATGTCGCCCTGATCTGGGTGGCACTGCTGGCACTCGCCGGATTCGGCGCGGCCTCCGCGTCCACCGCCACCTCCAGCTCCTTCTCGATCCCGGGTACGGAGGCGCAGAAGGCCTTTGACCTGCTGGAACAGCGCTTCCCCGACTCCAGCGCCGACGGCGCGACCGCACGTGTCGTCTTCAAGGCCCCCGACGGCCAGAAGATGACGGACCCGGCGAACAAGGCCGAGGTGAACAAGATCGCCGGCGAGCTGAAGTCCGGCTCGGACCAGATCGCCTCGGTCACCGACCCGTACACCGGCAACGCCGTCAGCAAGGACGGTTCCACGGCGTACGTCTCCGTGTCCTACAAGGTCAACTCGATGGAGCTGACCGACGCGACCCGGGACGCCCTCGAGGACGCGGGCCACACGGCGCAGAAGAGCGGGATGACCGTGGAGATCGGCGGTGACGCGCTCCAGGTGATGCCGGAGACCGGGGCCACCGAGATCATCGGTGTCGCGATCGCGGCGGTGGTGCTGGTCATCACCTTCGGCTCGCTGATCGCCGCCGGGCTGCCGCTGCTCACCGCCCTGATCGGGGTCGGCATCGGTGTCTCGACGATCACGGCACTGGCGAACGTACTCGACCTGGGCTCCACCACCTCCACCCTCGCGATGATGATCGGCCTCGCGGTCGGCATCGACTACGCGCTGTTCATCGTCTCCCGTTACCGCGCCGAGCTGGCCGAGGGACGAGAGCGTGAGGAAGCGGCCGGACGGGCCGTCGGCACGGCCGGTTCCGCGGTCGTCTTCGCCGGTCTCACCGTCGTCATCGCCCTGGTCGGCCTCGCGGTCGTCAACATCCCGATGCTGTCGAAGATGGGCTTCGCCGCGGCCGGCACGGTCGCGATCGCCGTCCTCATCGCGCTCACCCTGGTCCCGGCCTTGATGGGCTTCGCGGGCAAGCGGGTCATGGGACGCAAGGCGCGCAAGGCCGCCGAGGCGGAGAGCCGGCCCGAGGCGAAGCCGAACATGGGCACCCGCTGGGCGCGGTTCGTACTGCGCAAGCCGGTGTGGGTGCTGCTGGTCGGAGTCATCGGCCTCGGTGCGATCGCCGTACCGGCCGCGTCCCTGGAGATGGGCCTGCCCGACGACGGCTCCCAGCCCACCAGTACCACCCAGCGGCGCGCCTACGACCTGCTCTCCGACGGCTTCGGCCCCGGCTTCAACGGGCCGCTGATGGTCGTCGTCGACACCGCGGACAGCTCCGACGGCAAGACCGCCGCCAAGCAGGTCTCCGACGAGATCTCCGGCATCCCGGGCGTCGTCGCCGTCACCCCGGCCCAGTTCAACAAGGCCGGCGACACCGCGATGATCACCGTTGTCCCGAAGGACCGGCCGAGCTCCACCGAGACCGAGAACGTGGTCCACGCGATCCGTGACACGGGCAAGGACATCAAGTCCGACACGGGCGCCGAGGTCCTGGTCACCGGCTCCACGGCGATGAACATCGACTTCTCGCAGAAGATGAACGACGCGCTGCTGCCGTACCTGGCGCTCGTCGTCGGCCTGGCCTTCCTGCTGCTGATGCTGGTCTTCCGGTCGGTGCTGGTGCCGCTGAAGGCGGCCCTCGGCTTCCTGCTCTCGGTCGTCGCGGCCCTGGGCGCCGTCGTCGCGGTCTTCCAGTGGGGCTGGCTCGGCTCGCTCTTCGGCGTGGAACAGACCGGACCGATCATGTCCATGATGCCGATCTTCATGGTGGGTGTGGTCTTCGGTCTCGCCATGGACTACGAGGTCTTCCTCGTGACCCGGATGCGGGAGGCGTACGTCCACGGCGAGAAGCCCGGCCAGGCGATCGTCACCGGCTTCAAGCACGGCGCCCGGGTCGTCACGGCCGCGGCCGTGATCATGATGGCGGTCTTCGCCGGCTTCATCGGCTCCAGCGAGCAGATGATCAAGATGATCGGCTTCTCGCTCGCCATCGCCGTCTTCTTCGACGCGTTCGTCGTCCGGATGGCGATCGTGCCCGCGGTCCTCGCCCTGCTCGGCAAGCGCGCCTGGTGGCTGCCGCGCTGGCTGGACCGCCTCCTGCCGAACGTGGACGTGGAGGGTGAGGGGCTGCGCAAGGAGCTCGGCGAGGCACCGTCCGACGGCGAAGGTCACGGTGACGCCCAGGGCGAGCGCGAGCTGGCCCGGGTCTGATTCCTTACGAGCCCCGGGGCCCGCGTCTGAGCGGAGCGCGGCCCCGGACTGCGCCGGTTGCCTGTGGGGACGGGGGCCGGGGCGATGATGAGCCCCCGTGCGAGCGGCACGGGGGCTCATTCATGCCGTCACGCCCGGGTGGTCGCCGTCCGCACGGCCTCGGGGCTGCTCTCGTCGTGGATGCGGTGCAGGAAGCGGATCATCGACGCGTTGTCGAACTGCACCACCTCGACGCCGTCCGCCGAGTGTTTCTCCACGATCAGCTGCGCCCGGCCCAACGGCCATATCCGGATGGCGCCGCGCCTGGCCGGGGAGCGCATCCCGCCCTCCAGCAGATCGCGGCCGAAGGCCCAGTCGGTGCCGCCGGGGAAGGCGACATGGACGGTTCGCGGGTCGGAGCCGGCGTCGTACCGCAGGTCGACGGGGACTGCGAAGGTGTCGGTGGCCTCGGTGATGAGCCGGGCTTCGGTGTGCTCTTCGATCACGAGGGACATGGCCGACTCCTCCTGTTTGTCTATTCCTGCCCTCCAATGTTGCATATTCTGGCCGGTTGGCGCGGCGAGGGTGCCGGGGAGGCCGGGGTCGCACAGCTGTTATGTATGCGCTCTTGCGAATGGTTCGCAACAAGGACCTATCATTGAGAGGTTCATGACCCCGCGCAGCTACGCAGTAACGCAGGAAGCGGAGCCTCCTCCATGCATGTACCCGACGGATTCATCAACGCCCCCGTCTCCGCCGCCGCCGGTGTCGTCGCCGCGGGTGCCGTCGCCGTCAGCCTGCGGGGCGCCCGCCGTGAACTCGACGAGCGCACCGCTCCGCTGGCCGGCCTGGTCGCCGCGTTCATCTTCGCCGTACAGATGCTGAACTTCCCGGTCGCCGCGGGCACCAGTGGCCATTTGCTGGGCGGTGCGCTCGCCGCGATCCTGGTCGGGCCCTACACAGGGGTGCTCTGTATATCCGTCGTACTGCTCATGCAGGGCATCCTCTTCGCCGACGGCGGCCTCACCGCGCTCGGCGTGAACGTGCTCGACATGGGCATCACGACCACCGTCGTCGCGTACGCCCTCTTCCGCGGGCTGGTCGGCGTGCTGCCGCGCACCCGTCGCTCCATGACGGCCGCGTCCTTCGTTGCCGCCCTGGTCTCCGTACCGGCCGCGGCCTGCGTCTTCACGCTGATCTACTGGATCGGCGGCACCACCGACATACCGATCGGCAAGGTCTTCACCGCCATGGTCGGGGTCCACGTACTGATCGGTATCGGCGAAGCCGTGATCACCGCCCTGACCGTCGGCGCCGTCGTCGCCGTACGTCCCGATCTGGTCCACGGCGCCCGTGGACTCACCGCCCCGCTGAAGCTCCGGGTCGACGGCGAGCTCGTCGACGCCCCCGCCCGGCAGTCCGTCGCCCCCGTCGCCGCCCGCTCCACCCGGGGAATCTGGGCCACCGGCCTGGTCACCGCCCTCGTCCTGGCGGGCTTCGTCTCCTTCTACGCCTCCGCGAACCCCGACGGCCTGGAAAAGGTCGCCGCCGACCAGGGCATCGACAAGAAGACCGAGGAGCACGCCGCCAAGGACTCCCCGCTCGCCGACTACGGCGTCAAGGACGTCTCCGACGCCCGGATCTCGGGCGGCCTCGCCGGAGTGATCGGTGTCGGTGCCACGATCGTGGTCGGCAGCGGAGTCTTCTACGTGGTCCGCCGCCGTCGCACGCCGGACGCGCCCGTCGGCACCCCGCGCACCGAAGAGACCGTCTGACATGGGTGCCGGACACGCCCACAGGCTCTATCGGCACGGGCACTCGCCCGTCCACGATCTGCCGCCGCACTGCAAGCTCGCCGCCGCCTTCTGCTTCGTCGTGGTCGTCGTCTCGACGCCGCGCGAGGCGGTGTGGGCGTTCGCGCTGTACGCGGCACTGATCGGCGCCGTCACCGCACTGGCCCGCATCCCCGCAGGATTCCTGCTCAAGCGGTTGCTCATCGAGGTGCCGTTCGTCGCGTTCGCGCTGCTCATGCCGTTCGTGGTGCCCGGCGAGCAGACCCACGTCCTCGGCCTCTCCGTCAGTGTCCCCGGCCTCTGGGGCGCCTGGAACGTCCTCGCCAAGGGCACCCTCGGCGTCGCCGCGTCCGTGCTCCTCGCCTCCACCACCGAACTGCGCTCGCTGCTGCTCGGCCTCCAGCGACTCAAGCTGCCGCCGCTGCTCGTCCAGATCGCCTCCTTCATGATCCGGTACGGCGATGTGATCACCGACGAGATGCGCCGGATGTCGATCGCCCGCCGCTCCCGCGGTTTCGAGGCGCGCGGGGTACGGCAGTGGGGTGTCCTGGCCAAATCGGCGGGCGCGCTCTTCATCAGGTCGTACGAGCGCGGCGAACGCGTCCACCTCGCGATGGTCAGCCGCGGCTACGCCGGTTCCATGCCGGTCATCGACGAGGTGACGGCCTCCAGGACCCAGTGGGCGCACGCCTCGGCACTCCCCGTACTCGCCCTCATCATCTGTCTGCTGGGATGGACCGTATGAGCATGCCCACCGCCCCCGCGCCGTCCCTAGAGGTCAGCGGCCTCGCCTATGCCTACCCCGACGGCCACCAGGCGCTCTTCGGGGTGAACCTGACGGTCGCCCGAGGCGAACGCGTCGCCCTGCTCGGCCCGAACGGAGCCGGCAAGACCACCCTCGTCCTCCACCTCAACGGCATCCTCGACGCCGGTGCGGGCACCGTCCGGGTCGCCGGTCTCCCGGTCGAGAAGCGCAACCTCGCGGAGATCCGCCGCCGCGTCGGCATCGTCTTCCAGGACCCCGATGACCAGCTCTTCATGCCCACCGTCCGCGAGGACGTCGCCTTCGGTCCCGCCGCCTCCGGGCTGCGCGGCGCCGAACTGGAGGAACGCGTCACCGAAGCCCTGCGGCAGGTCGGCATGGAGGAGTACGCGAACCGGCCGCCGCACCACCTCTCCTTCGGCCAGCGCCGCCGCGTCGCCGTCGCCACCGTCCTCGCCATGCGGCCGGAGATCCTGGTGCTGGACGAGCCGTCCTCCAACCTGGACCCGGCCTCACGGCGCGAACTCGCCGACATCCTGCGGTCCCTGGACGTGACTGTGCTCATGGTCACGCACGACCTGCCGTACGCCCTTGAGCTCTGCCCGCGGGCGGTCGTCCTGAGCGAGGGCGTCATCGCAGCCGACGACCGTACCCAGGATCTGCTCTGCGACGAGGAGTTGATGCGCACCCACCGTCTGGAGCTGCCCTTCGGCTTCGACCCGCGTTCCGTGACTGTGAACATGGGGTGACCCGCCCCGCGTCCGACCTGCGGCGGGATGCACCATGGGGGGATGAGCGGGAGCGCAGGAACAGGCGTGGACGTACGGGGCACCGTGGCGGCCGGATTCGAACCGGTCCGGGATGCTTTCGTCCGTAACTTCGAGCAGCGCGGCGAACGCGGCGCGGCCGTCGCGGTCTACCGGGACGGGCGCAAGGTCGTCGATCTGTGGGCCGGTACGAGAGACGTCGACGGCGTCGAACCGTGGGCCGTCGACACCGTGCAGATCGTCCGCTCGGCGGGCAAGGGCATCGCCGCCGCCGTACCGCTGATGCTGCACCAGCGCGGTCAGGTCGACCTCGACGCCCCGGTCGGCACGTACTGGCCCGAGTTCAAGACGGCCGGCAAGGAACGTGTGCTTGTCCGCCACCTCCTCGCCCACCGGGCCGGCATCCCCGCCCTCGACTGCCCGCTGACCCCCTCCGAGGCGGCCGACGGGATCTCCGGGCCACAGGCCGTCGCGGCCCAGCGCCCTCAGTGGGAACCCGGCACCGACCACGGCTACCACGCCCAGACCTACAGCTGGCTCATAGGCGAACTGGTGCGCCGGGTCACCGGCCGCACCGTCGGCCGCTGGGTCGCCGAGGAGATCGCCCGACCGCTCGGCCTGGACTTCTGGTTCGGCCTCCCGGCGGACGAGGCACACCGGGTGGGCCGGATCGGGCCCGTCGAACCCCCGGCCGACGCGGGCAACGGCGGCGTCCTGAGGATGCGCCCCAAGCGGTCCGTCGTCGAGGCGTACCGCGACCCGGAGTCCCTCACCCGCCGCGCCTTCGGGGCCATCGACCCCCTCCCCGACGAGAACGACCCCGCCTACCGGGTGGCCGAACTCCCCGCCTCCAACGGCATCGCCACCGCCCGCGCGCTGGCCCGCTGCTACGCCGCGATGATCGGCCCGGTCGACGGCCACCGACTGTTCGCCCCGGCCACGCTCACCCTCGCCCGCACCGAGGAGTCGGCGGGCCCGGACCGGGTCCTGGTCGTCAGCACCCGCTTCGGCCTCGGCTACATGCTGCACGGCCCGGCGGCCCCACTGCTGGCCCCCGGCTCGTTCGGCCACCCCGGCCGGGGTGGCTCGCTCGGATTCGCCGACCCCGAATCCGGTATCGCGCTCGGCTATGTGACGAACGGTCTGCAGAAGGGAGTCACCGCCGATCCCCGTGCCCAGGCCCTGGTCAGGGCAGTACGGTCGGCGCTATGACTCCTCCTCACTCTGCTGGTTCACGGTTCGACGGTTACGGCGTACTCATCACCGGAGCAGGCCAGGGCATCGGTGCGGCCACGGCCCGCCGGCTGGCCTCGGAGGGCGCGTGCGTCCTGGTCACCGACCTGGACGGCGACCGCGCCGGACGCACCGCCGCGGAGATGCGCGAGACGGGCGCGACGGCCGAGTCGCTGCCCTGCGACGTGGGCGACCGGGCCGCGATCGAGGCCGCGGTGGCCCACGCCGTCGCCGCCTTCGGCTCCCTCGACGTGCTGGTGAACAACGCGTACGCCTGTGCCCCCGACGCCCCGTTCTTCGAGGACGAGCCCGACGAGGTCTGGGAGCGCGACCTGGACATCACACTCACCGGACCGTACCGCTGTGCCCGCGCCGCCCTCCCGCACCTGGTGGCCTCGGGCCGGGGCGCGATCGTCAACATAGGCTCGGTCAACGGCGAACAGGACTTCGGCAATCACGCCTACAGCGCGGCCAAGGCGGGCCTGGGCAGCCTGACCCGTACCCTGGCGGGCCATGCGGGACCGCGCGGCGTACGCGTCAATCTGGTCGCACCCGGCACGATCCGCACCGACGCCTGGGCGGGCCGCGACGCGGAACTGTCCCGGGTGAGCGGCCTCTACCCGCTCGGCCGGGTCGGCGAGCCCGACGACATCGCGTCCGCCGTCGCCTTCCTCGCCTCGCGCGACGCGGCCTGGATCACGGGGACGACGCTGCGCGTGGACGGCGGGCTGACCGCGGTCAACTCGGGCTTCCGGCAGGCGGTTTCGGGGGAGTAGGCGGCCTCCCGGCTGATCCGGGGTCGGTCGTCCCGTCGTCGATGCCGACAGGTCCTGGCCCCGGGCGCGCGGGGCGTCAGCCGCCCAGCCGGTACGCGGCCCAGCGGTCCGCCGCGCCCCGCAGCCGCCGGTCTGCTGGTGGATCGCTGTGTGGATTCCGTCGGGGAGCTCGTCCCAGTATTTCCTCGGCATGGCGCGGAGTTCAGGTGGGGTGCCGCACGGACGTGACACATCGGGATGCGGGTGTCACGTCCCCGCGAAGGGGTGAGGGCGGGCCGGGGGCACCTGACCCGTGCTGCACGGACGTGACACATCGGGATGCGGGTGTCACGTCCCCGCGAAGGGGTGAGGGCGAGCCGGGGGCACCTGACCGTGGCGCCGCCCCTCCCACTCAACTCGAGTGCAGCATCAGCCCGATGCCGACCACCATCAGCCCCGCTGCCGCGATGCGCGGCGCGCCGAAGCGCTCCTTGAAGAACACCGCGCCTATGGCTGCGCCGACGATGATCGACGACTCGCGGAGCGCCGCGATCGGGGCCAGCGCCGCCCGCGTCTGGGCCCACAGGACGAGGCCGTACGCCGTGACCGACAGAGCCGCGCCCAGCAGCCCGCGTGCGGCGAACGGCTTCAGCCGGTGGGCGAGTTGGCCCCGGTGGCGGTACAGCGCATAGGCCGGGAGGGCCAGACCCTCCAGGATCATCAGCCAGGCGATATAGCCGAGCGAGGTACCCGAGGCACGCACCCCGACCCCGTCGATCGTGGTGTACCCGGCGATCGCCAGGCCGGTCGCGACGGCGGCGACCAGCGCCGGCCAGTCCGGGCGTCTGCCGGAGCCCCGAATGCCCCAGAGGGCGAGCCCGACCAGTCCCGCCGAGGCCACCGCGACGCCTGTCGTGGCCCAGGCATCGGGGTGTTCACCGACGAAGACGGCGGCGAGGACCGTCACCACCAGCGGGGCCGTGCCCCGGGCGATCGGGTACATCTGACCGAAGTCGCCCAGGGTGAACGAACGCATCAGCAGCAGCATGTACGCCACATGCAGCGCGGCCGAGACGATGATGCAGGGCCAGGCCCCGGCGGCCGGCAAGGGGACGAAGCAGGCCGCCGACGCGCCGATCAGCAACCCGCCCCCGGAGATCAGGGTGAAGGAGAGAAGCTGGTCCTTGATCGCATGCGCGATCGCGTTCCAACTGGCGTGCGTGACCGCGGCGATCAGGACGGCGAAGGCGACCAGCGGTGTCACTCGGACTGCTCGCGCACATCCACCACGGCTCCGCCGGCGTGCCCGATCAGCGTCTTGGGGTCGAGGGGGAACACGGTGTGCGGGGTGCCGGCCGCCGCCCACACCACGTCGTGGTCCAGCAGACCGCGGTCGGCCAGCACCCGGGTCTTCGTGCGGTGCCCGAAGGGCGGCACGCCACCGATCGCGTACCCGGTCGTCTCCCGGACCAGATCGGCCCCGGCCCGCTTGACCTTCCCGGCCCCCAGTTCCTCGCGTACGAGCTCGACATCGACGCGCGAGGAGCCGTCCATCAGGACCAGCACCGGGACGCCGTCGGCCTCGAAGATCAGGGACTTGACGATTTCGCTGAGCTCGCAGCCGATCGCGGCAGCGGCTTCGGCGGCGGTCCGGACGGCCTCGGGGAACCGGCGGATCTCGACCTGTAGCCCCAGCTCCAGCAGGGCCTCGGCGAATCGGGGGTGGGCTCGGGCAACGGTGGTGTCGTTCGTGCTCATGCCCTGCACGCTAGCGAACACCGCGCGGGCCACGCGACGAGGTTCCATGCGCGGGGGCGCGTCATGAACCCGCTCGCAGTACCGCCGCCACCACCGGTCCCGCCGCGTCCCCGCCGTGGCCGCCGGACTGGACGACCGCCGCTGCGGCCAGGTCGTTGCTGAAGCCGGTGAACCAGCTGTTGGACGTGGCCTGGCCGTCCACCTCCGCCGAGCCCGTCTTGGCGCCCTTGTCGCCTCCGACCGAGGCCATCGCGGCCTTTCCGGTGCCCCAACTCGCGGTCTGGCGCATCATGTTGATGAGCTGCTGGGAGACGGACGGGGACAGCGACCGGGAGGCAGTGGCGATCTGCCGGCCGTCCAGGGACCGGTCCACGAGGATCGGCTGGCGGAAGGTGCCGTTCTTTGCGGTGGCGGTGATGGACGCCATGTTGAGGGCGTTCATCTGGACCGTGCCCTGACCGATGTACTGGGCGGCCGCCTCGCCTTCGGTCTCCTCGGGCACGCTGCCGTCGAAGGACAGGATGCCGGTCTTCCAGTCCAGGCCGATTCCGAAGACGTCGCGGGCCTCCTTGGCGAGCGCCGCGTCGTCCTTCGTGTCGTCGATCAGCTTGATGAAGGCGGTGTTGCAGGACCGGGCGAAGCTGGTCGTCAGAGTGCCATCGGGAATGGAGAAGTCGTCCAGGTTCTTGAAGGTGCGGTTGTAGTACGTCGCGGTCGGCGGGCACTCGATCTTCTGGTTGGCCGAGGCGAGGCCCTTCTCGATCAGCATCGCCGCCGTCACGATCTTCATCGTCGAACCGGGCGCCTGCTTGCCCTGCATCGCCGCGTTGAATCCGGTGGCCGGATTGTTGGCGACCGCGCGGATCGCGCCCGTGGACGGCCGGACCGCGACCACCGAGGCCTGACTGAACTTCTTCACGGCCACCTCGGCCGCCGCCTGGGCGTTCGCGTCCAGCGTGGTCTGCAGCCTGCCCGGCCTGCCCTTGGTGAGCGTCAGCAGGGTCTTGTCCGGGCCGCCCGCGTCCGCGCTCTCGATCCAGGTCTCGATGCCCGCGGTGCCGCCGGCCTTCTCCCCGTACTTCTCGCGCAGTGCGTCCAGGATCGGCCCCAGGGAGGGGTACTTCTCCTTGGTGAGCACCTTGTTGTTGTGGTCGACGGCCTCGATCGACGGCGTCGACGCCTCACCCGTCTTGAGCGACGCACCGGCCATGAGATCCGGGTGGATGACGGTGGGGGCCCAGTCGACCAGCGGTCTGCCAGTGGTCAGGCCGCGCACCACGGTCAGTGCGGAGGAGTACGACCAGGGCTTGGACTTCCCCTCGAACGACACGGTCGCCTTCACCGTGTACGGCACCTTCGTGCCGACCGCCGGGCCCGGAGTGATCACCGCCTCGGTGACATGGGCGCTCTCGCGGTAGCCGGTCAGGGCCTGCTCGGCCTCGGCCGCGTTGTTGGTGAGCTGGGACGCGGCAGCCGCGTCGCCGCTCGCCCAGGCCTTGAGGAACTTCTTCGACGCGTCGTCGATCTCCGCCTTGGTGACCGGCCCCGTCTTCACTTCGGCGGAGGTGGACTTGCTGTCCGTACCGTCGCCGCCACCGCCGTTCAGGCCGTCCAGGACGTTGTACGCCCCGTAGCCCACCCCGCCGACCACGACCGCGAACACTCCGCCGACTATCGCAACCTTCGCTCCACTGCGCATCCCTGCAGTCCCCCTCCCCAGGAGTTCCCCTTGAACGCGTTCAAGGGGATGCTGCCGGGCACACTACGGGACGGTGGTGACAGTCGAGATGGTTGTTATAGGAACGCGATACATGTGGCATGAGTACGACGGTCGTCCTCACCCTCCCGGCGGCGGTCCATCCCGGGTGGTGCGGTCCTGGCTGGATGAATGCAGGATGCTGTCCCGGCTGATCAGGTCCGGCTGCCCGTGCCGTCGATGGTTGAGTGAGATCATGGACAGCTTCGAGATCGATGAGAACTTGGTGCGCTCTCTGGTGCGAGAGCAGCATCCGGACCTTGCAGAGTTGGACCTGCGTGAGGTGGTCGGCGGTTGGGACAACCAACTGTGGCGTCTCGGAGACGAGTTGGCCGTGCGCATGCCGCGCACGGAGCGCGCACCGTCCCTCCTGCGCAACGAGCACCGGTGGCTGCCCGCCCTGGCCCCGTGCCTTCCACTACCGGTCCCGACCCCCATACGGATCGGTGAACCCTCCGCACGCTTCCCGAGGCCATGGACCATCGCGACATGGGTTCCCGGCGAACCGGCCGACCGCGCCCCGATCGGCCACGACCGCGCGGCCGACACTTTGGCGGGCTTCCTCAAGGCGCTCCATGTGAAGGCGCCCGCCGAGGCACCGGTCAGCCCGGATCGCGGCGTTCCCCTCGAAACGCTCACGGACACCTTCGGAAAGACACTCGACGGCCTCGCCTCCGAAGGCGTTGCCGGCGACCTCCGGAATGTCCAGGACGTCTGGGACGATGCCCTTGCGGCTCCCGATTGGGAGGACCCGCCGGTATGGCTGCACGGCGACCTTCACCCGGCAAATGTCGTCGTCGCGAACGGGACACTCTCGGGCGTGATCGACTTCGGTGACATGTGCGCAGGCGATCCGGCGGTCGATCTCGCGGCTGCGTGGGTGCTCCTTCCCGCGGGGGCGGCTGCACGGTTCTTCGACGCGTACGCGCACGCGGACGAGGCGACGATCCGGCGCGCACGAGGGTTGGCTGCCCTGAAGAGCCTCGTCCTCATCCTCATCGGTCAGGCCGGGGAGCGGGGCCTGCCGGGTGGCAAGCCGACATGGGGACCCGCGGGCCGGGCGGCGCTCGACCGTGTTCTGGCATCGCTCTAGGAGGCCGGCGGACTTCCACGTTGCCCAACTCCCGGACACCCAGGTCACCCGGGACCGCAAGCGAATCGGCCGACGGCCGGGCCGCCTGCGGGCCGTCCAGGGTGGCCGGCAACCACCAAGAGGCCGCAGTCATCGACTGCGGCCTCTTGGTGCTCCAGCCCAGCTAGATCCAGGTATCCAGCCACATCCGGTCCCGCCAGGACCCGTCGGGAATGGGTGTTCCTGTGTAGATGGGCCAGAAATAAATGAAATTCCAGATGATCAGCAACACCAGCACGCCTGCTGCGATCGTCCCCAGCATCCGCCGCCGTTCCCCCGACGGATCGCCGGTCGCCGGGCCGAGTTCCCGTTCGGCCCCGGTCCCCGCCGCCGGACCCAGTATCGCGCCGATCATCATCGTGACCGCCAGACAAAGGAACGGCACGAACACGACCGCGTAGAAGAGGAAGATCGTCCGCTCCTGGTAGAAGAACCAGGGCAGCCAGCCCGCCGCCACACCGCAGACGATCGCCCCCGCCCGCCAGTCGCGCCGGAAGAACCAGCGCCACAGCACGTACACCAGGGCGAAGCACGCCGCCCACCACAGCAGCGGCGTCCCGATGGCCAGCACCTCGCGGGAGCACTTGCCGGTCTCCGACGCCGCGCAGCCCGGCTGCTCCTCCCAGAAGTACGAGACGGGCCGGCCGAGCACGATCCAGCTCCACGGATTGGACTGGTAGGTGTGGCCGGACGTCAGATTCACATGGAATTCGTAGACCTGGTACTCGTAGTGCCACAGGCTGCGCAGCCAGTCCGGCAACCACGTCCAGCTGCCGCCCCTGCCGTCGGTCTGGGCCCAGTTCCGGTAGTAGCCCTTGTCGGTGACGATCCAGCCGGTCCAGGAGACGAGATACGTGAGGATCGAGACGGGGACCGTCGAGACGAACGCCGGCAGCAGATCCCGCTTCAGCACGGCCGTGTACGGGTGAACCGCACCCGCGGTCCGGCGCGCGCCCACATCCCACAGCACCGTCATCAGACCGAAGCCGACCAGGATGTACAGGCCGTTCCACTTGGTGGCAAAGGCCAGCCCCAGCATCAGGCCTGCGACGAGCCGCCACGGACGCAGGCCCAGCCGCAGATTCTCCGCGACCTCGGCATCCGGGCGCAGCACACCCTCCTCGTCGACCGGCAGCGCGGCGGCGAGGCGGCGCCGCGCCCAGTCGCGGTCGATCAGCAGAGCGCCGAACGCCGCCAGCACGAAGAACATCAGCACCAGGTCGAGCAGCGCGGTGCGACTCATCACGAAGTGCAGACCGTCGACGGCGAGCAGCGTGCCGGCCAGGCACCCCAGGAACGTCGAGCGGAACATCCGCCGCCCGATCCGGCACAGCATCAGCACCGACAGCGTGCCGAGCACGGCCACCATGAACCGCCAGCCGAACGGCGTGAAGCCGAAGATCTGCTCACCGATCCCGATGATCCACTTGCCGACCGGTGGGTGCACCACATAGCCCGGATCCACCGGGACCTGCACCTTCGACGGATCGTCGAGGATCAGCTTGTCGATGTCCTTGGGCCAGTTCCCCTCGTACCCCTGGTTGATCAGCGCCCAGGAATCCTTGGCGTAGTACGTCTCGTCGAATATCAGCGCGTGCGGGCTGCCCAGGTTCCAGAACCGCAGCACCCCGGCGACCAGTGCCACCAGCAGCGGGCCGCCCCAGGCGGACCACCGCACCAGGCGCTCGGCCATGGGCGGAGAGATCCCGAGCACCGCCCACAACTGGGCGCCGGGGCGGGTGTACGGCGGAACCAGCCGTTCACGCAGCCCGATTCCGGGCCGGGGCGAATGGCCGAAGCGGCGCAGCCGCTGCTGCCAGGATGTCGGCTCTTCGCCGTGCGGTTCCCCGGCGTCTTGGCCCTGCCGGGCTTCGGGCGCAGTACTCGTCACCGCGCCATCGTAGGGAACGCGTCTGTGCGAGCGCTGTCGCCCGTGCTGGGAGGATGACTCATGTGACTGGAACGACTGGAACGCTGGTACTCGCAGGAACCCCCATCGGCGATGTGGCGGACGCCCCGCCGCGCCTCGCCGCCGAACTGGAGACGGCCGATGTGGTCGCCGCCGAGGACACCCGGCGTCTGCGCCGCCTCACGCAGGCGCTCGGCATCCACACCACGGGGCGGGTCGTGTCCTACTTCGAGGGCAACGAGTCGGCCCGTACGCCCGAACTCGTCGAGGCACTGACCGGCGGCGCCCGCGTCCTGCTGGTCACGGATGCCGGGATGCCGTCCGTCTCCGATCCCGGCTACCGGCTCGTGGCCGCAGCCGTGGAGAAGGACATCAAGGTCACCGCGGTCCCCGGCCCGTCCGCGGTACTCACGGCTCTCGCCCTGTCCGCGCTGCCCGTCGACCGTTTCTGTTTCGAGGGCTTCCTTCCGCGAAAGGCGGGCGAACGGCTCGGCAGACTGCGCGAGGTCGCCGACGAGCGCCGCACCATGGTCTTCTTCGAGGCCCCGCACCGGCTCGACGACACCCTCGCGGCGATGGCAGAGGTCTTCGGCGCCGACCGCCGGGCCGCCGTGTGCCGGGAGCTGACCAAGACGTACGAGGAAGTGAAGCGCGGCCCGCTGGGCGAGCTGGCGGTCTGGGCGGCCGAAGGGGTACGCGGCGAGATCACCGTGGTCGTCGAGGGCGCGGCCGACTCCGGACCCGAAGAGCTGGACGCCGCGGAGCTGGTACGCAGGGTGCAGGTGCGCGAGGAGGCGGGGGAGCGGCGCAAGGAGGCCATTGCCGCTGTTGCCGCAGATGCGGGGCTGCCCAAGCGCGAAGTCTTCGACGCGGTCGTCGCGGCAAAGAATGCGGCGCGAACCGGCCCAGCAGAGGGCAAAGGACTGTCGTAGAAGGCAAAGCGCGAGCCGTGCACCGGGCCTTTCTGCCACGAGAAGGCCAAATCCGCTCCAACACTCGACAGGGCCTGATGCGCTCCCGCCGGAGACGGCGTCCACTGGCACAAGGGACGCATTCTCCGGAGTGCTTGTCCGACGGACGAAGGAGCAGGCATGAGCGAGAGCGCAGCAACCACCGTGCACGAGGCGTATGCCTTCGCCTGCATGAGGTGCGGATACGGCTGGGAGCAGGCCTACGAGATAGAGCACCACGTCGACGGCTCCAACAACGATTTCGTCATCTACAAGGCGGACGGCGAACGGGTGCCCTCACCCCTTTCCACGCCGACCTGCACGAACTGCGGCGGACACGTGGTCCGGATCATGCGGGCCGGCCGGGTCTCGACCGTCCAGCGGCTGCTCCACAACCCCACGTCGACGCGGCCGGCGATCGAGGACATCGGCGCCCGGGAGGGCGAGGCCGTGGCCGCCACCGTCGCACCTGCGGGTGCGGGGCATCACTGGCACCTGTCCGACCTGCTGCACCCCTTCCACCGCAAGTAAGGTCACCGGCGCGGTCCTCGTACGATCGTCGTCATGAGTCGTTCCGAAGCCCCGCCGCTGCCCGAACCCCTCCGGGTGCCGGTCGCCGATTCGCACACCCACCTGGACATGCAGGACGCAACTGTCGAGGAGGGCCTGGCCAGGGCCGCGGCGGTCAATGTGACCACCGTGATCCAGGTGGGCTGCGACGTGGCCGGTTCGCGCTGGGCCGCCGAGACCGCCGCCGCGCATGCGAACGTGCACGCGGCGGTGGCCCTGCACCCCAACGAGGCGCCGCGCATCGTGCACGGCGACCCCGACGGCCGGTCGCGGCAGGGGGCGCGTGAAGGGGGCGGCCAGGCGGCACTGCACGAGGCCCTCACGGAGATCGACGCGCTGGCCGCACTCGACCACGTACGCGGTGTCGGCGAGACCGGGCTCGACTGCTTCCGTACCGGCCCCGAGGGAATGGCCGCGCAGGAGGAGTCCTTCCGGGCCCACATCGAGATCGCCAAACGGCACGGCAAGGCGCTGGTCATCCACGATCGCGAGGCACACGCGGATGTGCTGCGCATCCTCGCCGACGCGGGTGCCCCCGAGCGGACCGTGTTCCACTGCTACTCCGGCGACGCCGACATGGCCCGGATCTGCGCGGACGCCGGGTACTTCATGTCCTTCGCGGGCAATGTCACCTTCAAGAACGCCCAGCCGCTGCGTGACGCACTGGCCGTAGCGCCGATGGAACTGGTTCTGGTCGAGACGGACGCACCGTTCCTGACCCCCGCACCGTACCGCGGACGGCCTAACGCGCCCTACCTCATTCCGGTCACGCTGCGTGCCATGGCGGAGGTGAAGGGCGTGGACGAGGACACCCTGGCGTCGGCCATCTCCGACAACACCGCCCGCGCATTCGACTACTGACCGGTACGGGCCGGTGGCGGCCGACTCCGCGGCTACGGTGTGTAGTTGAGTCGTTTTGGAGAGTCGTCGATGCTCCGCTATCGTCCCGGGCGCCATCAGGCGAGCCGGCCGATCGGATCCTCTGGAGCGTCGTGAGCAATTCGAAGGGCAGTCACCGTGCAGCACGCGGCAGGGGGCGTACGGCGGTGGCGATGCCGCCCGCCCGTCTTCCGGCCGCCGCATCCGTATCCGTACCGCTCCATGAGCAGCTGACGCTCGCCGCCTGGGCGGTACGCGCCCCGACCGTCGTCGATACGCCCCTGCTGCCCGGCCGGCCGGCCCTCCCCGGCACCAACGGCGGCCGGGCGGCGGCGCGCCGGGCCGGGCGGCGGCGCAAGGTCCCCGTCCGCCCCGAGAGCCTGCGCCGTCTCGTCCCGCAGGCCCTCGTCGTCGCGTTCCTGGCCGGCGGCACCACCGCGTTCGTGGCCTGCGACAAGGCGGTGACACTCGATGTCGACGGCACGCCCCGCACCCTGCACACCTTCGCGGACGACGTCGACGAACTCCTCGCCGACCAGGGTGTCACCGTCGCCGCCCACGACACCGTCACCCCTGCCCTCGGCAGCCCGCTCGCCGACGGCGACGAGGTCGTCGTCCGGGCGCGGAGGTAGCGGAGGCGGCGGAGCGGGAGGCCGTACGCGCAACGGGGCGAGCCCCCGGCCGCGCCGCGGCCGTAGGCTTACCGGGTGAGCACCACTGAGCCCGATGCCCTCCTGGGCCCCGCAGACATCCGCGAGCTGGCCGCCAAGCTGGGCGTACGCCCGACCAAGCAGCGCGGTCAGAACTTCGTCATCGACGCCAATACGGTCCGCAGGATCGTGCGGACGGCGGAAGTCCGCCCGGACGACGTCGTCGTCGAGGTCGGTCCGGGGCTCGGCTCGCTGACCCTGGCGCTGCTGGAGGCGGCGGACCGGGTCGTCGCCGTCGAGATCGACGACGTGCTGGCGGGCGCCCTGCCGGCCACGGTCGCCGCCCGGATGCCGGGGCGTGCCGACCGGTTCGCCCTGGTGCACTCCGACGCGATGCTGGTCCGGGAGCTGCCGGGCCCGGCGCCGACCGCGCTGGTCGCGAACCTTCCGTACAACGTCGCCGTGCCGGTCCTGCTGACCATGCTGGAGCGCTTCCCGTCCATCGAGCGGACCCTCGTCATGGTCCAGGCCGAGGTCGCCGACCGGCTGGCCGCCAAGCCGGGCAACAAGGTCTACGGCGTGCCGTCGGTGAAGGCCAACTGGTACGCGGACGTCAAGCGGGCCGGGTCCATCGGCCGCAATGTCTTCTGGCCCGCCCCGAACGTCGACTCCGGTCTGGTCTCGCTGGTCCGGCGTGCCGAGCCGATCACGACGAGCGCGAGCAGGACCGAGGTCTTCGCGGTCGTCGACGCGGCCTTCGCCCAGCGCCGCAAGACGCTGCGGGCGGCTCTGGCCGGCTGGGCGGGCTCCGCGCCCGCCGCAGAAGCGGCCCTGGTCGCGGCCGGGATCTCGCCGCAGGCCCGCGGCGAGGCGCTGACGGTCGAGGAGTTCGCCGCCATTGCCGAGAACAAGCCCTCCGGGAGTGGCGAGTGAGCGTCACCGTCCGCGTACCCGCCAAGGTCAACGTCCAGCTCGCGGTCGGCGCCCCGCGCCCCGACGGTTTCCACGACCTGGCCAATGTCTTCCTCGCCGTCGGCCTGTACGACGAGGTCACCGTCACCCCCGCCGACGAACTGCGCATCACCTGCTCGGGCCCGGACGCCGCCCAGGTCCCGCTGGACGCGACGAACCTCGCCGCCCGCGCCGCGATCGCGCTGGCCGAGCGGCACGGCATCGCTCCCGATGTGCACATCCACATCGCCAAGGACATCCCCGTCGCGGGCGGCATGGCGGGCGGCAGCGCCGACGGTGCGGCCGCCCTGCTGGCCTGCGACGCCCTCTGGTCCACCGGCGCCACGCGGGACGAGCTGCTCGCCATCTGCGCGGAGCTGGGCAGCGACGTCCCGTTCAGCCTGGTCGGCGGCGCGGCTCTCGGCGTCGGACGCGGCGAGCAGCTGACCGCGATCGACGTCGGCGGAACCTTCCACTGGGTCTTCGCGGTCGCCGACGGCGGGCTCTCCACCCCGGCCGTCTACGGCGAGTTCGACCGGCTCACGGCCGGTACGGACGTCCCGGATCCCGCCGCGTCCGCCGCGCTCCTGGACGCGCTGCGGACCGGTGACGCGACGGCTCTCGCGGGTGCCCTGAGCAACGACCTCCAGCCCGCCGCGCTCTCCCTGCGCCCCTCCCTCGCCGACACCCTCGCCGCGGGCACCGAGGCCGGCGCCCTGGCCGCCCTGGTCTCGGGCTCCGGGCCGACCACCGCGTTCCTGGTGGCGGACGCGGAGTCGGCGCGGAAGGTGGCCGAGGCGCTGATCACCTCGGGGACATGCAGGAACGCACGGGCCGCGGTGTCCCCGGCGCCGGGCGCCACGGTCCTGTGAGCCGGGCCGGCCGGGCGGCACCGCCGCCCGGTCAGCCGAGCCGCACGCTCTTCTTCGCCAGCTCGTACGCCGGGAGCATCGCCTCGTGCTCCTCGGAGTCCATCCCGCCCAGATGGACCACGACCGGCCCGTCCGGGGTGGCGACGGCGAAGGCCCGCTCCTTCTTGAGCTCGTCCAGCAGCTTGCTCCTGACCGTGTATCCGACCTCGGCCGCGGCCAGGTCGCCCGCCCTGGTCCCGGTGTACGTGACCTTTCCGGCGCCGTCCTCGTCGGCGATGAACGCCTCCAGGACCTGACGCGGGGTGCGGTCGGACTTCTTGCCCTGCCACACCCGCAGATAACCGATGTTCCCCGCCGGCTTCGCGTCGATCTCGCAGACCATGGTGACCCCGCCCTGCACGCCGAGTGCGGCCCCGAGCTCGGAGTCCGGATCGACGTGGACGGCCTTCGGCTTCCACGATGCCGCGAGGTCGAAGGCCACGGGCAGCGGGCAGGCCGAGCCGGAGCCGCCGACCGTGCCTGCCTTGACGGCGGTCTTCCCGGCCGCCCCGGCCTTCTGCGACGGCTTCCCGCCGGCCGGCTTCTCGGCCACGGACCCCGCATCCTGCGACGCCGACGAACAGCCCGCCAGCGCAAGCGTCGCCAGCAGGGCCGCCGGAACCATGCCCCGCACCGGCCCTCGGACGGCATTGCGCACGGTGCCACGCACCGTCGAAGTCCCCACTGAAGTCCCCACCCCTGAGATGTTCGAAGATCTTCCGACCGGGGCCCCGCCCCTTGATCGATTGCCGCACGCTATCGCAGCCGCGAGCCGACTACCCTGGGACGTCGATCGATCCCCCAGGCAGGAGTGAAATGGCCGTCAATCTGGTCAATGTCGAGCAGGTCAGCAAGGTGTACGGCACCCGTGCCCTGCTCGATGGTGTGTCCCTCGGTGTGTCCGAGGGGGACCGGATCGGTGTCGTGGGCCGTAACGGCGACGGCAAGACGACCCTCATCCGGATGCTCGCCAGGCTGGAGGAGGCGGACAGCGGCCGTGTCACCCACAGCGGCGGGCTGCGCCTCGGCGTCCTCACCCAGCACGACTCGCTCGACCCCGAGGCGACCATCCGCCACGAGGTGATCGGCGACCTCGCCGACCACGAGTGGGCGGGCAGCGCAAAGATCCGCGATGTGCTCACCGGACTCTTCGGCGGGCTCGCCCTGCCGGGCTTCGAGCACGGCCTGGACACCGTCATCGCCCCGCTCTCCGGCGGCGAGCGGCGCCGGATCGCGCTGGCAAAACTGCTCATCGCCGAGCAGGACCTGATCGTCCTCGACGAGCCGACCAACCACCTCGACGTCGAGGGCATCTCCTGGCTGGCCGGCCATCTGCGGGCACGTCGCTCGGCGCTCGTCTGCGTCACCCACGACCGCTGGTTCCTCGACCAGGTCTGTACGCGCATGTGGGACGTCCAGCGCGGCACGGTCCATGAGTACGAGGGCGGCTACAGCGACTACGTCTTCGCGCGGGCCGAGCGGGAGCGCATCGCCGCGACCGAGGAGTCCAAGCGGCAGAACCTGATGCGCAAGGAGCTGGCCTGGCTGCGCCGCGGCGCCCCCGCCCGTACCTCCAAGCCGCGCTACCGCATCGAGGCGGCCAATGAACTGATCGCCGATGTGCCGCCGCCGCGCGACACCAGTGAGCTGATGAAGTTCGCCAACGCCCGGCTCGGCAAGACCGTCTTCGACCTGGAGGACGTGACCGTCCAGGCAGGCCCCAAGACGCTGCTCACCCACCTCACCTGGCAGCTCGGCCCCGGCGACCGGATCGGCCTGGTCGGGGTCAACGGTGCGGGCAAGACCTCGCTGCTGCGGGCGCTCGCCGACGCGTCCCGTACGCAGGGCGACGCGCAGCCCGCCGCCGGGAAGGTCGTCGTCGGCAAGACCGTCAAGCTCGCCTACCTCTCCCAGGAGGTCGCCGAGCTCAACCCGAACCTGCGAGTGCTGGAGGCCGTGCAGCAGGTGCGCGACCGGGTCGACCTCGGCAAGGGCCGGGAGATGACCGCGGGCCAGCTCTGCGAGCAGTTCGGCTTCTCGAAGGAGAAGCAGTGGACCCCGGTCGGCGACCTCTCGGGTGGTGAGCGGCGCCGGCTGCAGATCCTGCGCCTGCTGATGGACGAGCCGAACGTCCTCTTCCTCGACGAGCCCACCAACGACCTCGACATCGAGACCCTGACCCAGCTGGAGGACCTCCTCGACGGCTGGCCCGGATCGATGGTCGTGATCTCTCACGACCGGTTCTTCATCGAGCGGACCACGGACCGGGTGATGGCGCTGCTCGGCGACCGCACGCTGCGGATGCTGCCGCGGGGCATCGACGAGTACCTGGAGCGCAGGCAGCGGATGGAGGAGGCGGCCACCCCCTCCGCCGCACCCGCGGCGGCGAAGGAGAAGGCCGTGTCGGCCGCGAGCGTCTCCCCGCAGGCCGCACGTGCGGCGAAGAAGGAACTGCAGAAGGTGGAGCGGCAGCTCGACAAGATCTCCACACGCGAGACCACGCTGCACGCACAGATCGCGGAGCACGCCACGGACTTCGAGAAGGTGGCGAAGCTCGACGCGGAGTTGCGCGAACTGGTCGCGGAACGCGACGAGTTGGAGATGCGCTGGCTGGAGCTGGCCGAGGACTCCTGACCGCTTCGGTGCGTCAGGTGTGACGGCTGGGGCTCGTGGGACGGGTGATAGAAAGAAGCCTTGCCCGGCGCGGAAGCCGGACCCGTCCGCACGAAGGGGGGACGTGCTGATGACCCAGCCGCCCGGCCAGCAACCGCCACAGGGGGGCTTCGGGGCTCCGTACGATCCCCCGTCCGGTCCGTACGGGCCTCCCACCCAGCCGTCGGGCCAGGCCGCCGGTCCGTACGGGCCTCCCACACAGCCGCCGGGTCCGTACGGCCCGCCCACGCAGCCGCCCGGTCCGTACGGGCCGCCGCCAGCTCAGCCCGGCCCGTACGACGCGCCCACCCGGCCCGGCCCGTACGGCGTGCCGTCGCAGCCGGGGCTGTACGACGCACCGACGCAGCCCGGTCCCTACGGTGTGCCGTCGCCACCGCAGCCCGGTGGCCCCGCGGGCAGCGGCGGCGGAGGGTTCTTCCGGGGCCGGCGCGGGGCGGTCGTCGGTGCCGTGCTCGCGGTGGTGCTGCTGGCGGGCGGTGGTGTCTGGCTGGCCACGAGCGGGGGCGACGAGACGAAGCCCACGGCGAAGAAGAGCGCCGGCCCCGAGCCGGACGCCTCGTCCACCGGCAAGGGCAAGCCCGATGACAAGGGCAAGGATCAGGGGCCGAGCGACCTCCGTGCCGAGGCCGACGGGATCAACGCCAAGCGCAAGCCGGGCGAGGCGAAGGTCCTCTGGCTCCAGGAGGGCGGCGTCGACCTGCCGCGCAACGGCGCGAACGTGTACGGCCCCTGGATCGTCGGCGACACCGTCGTCAAGGCGATGTTCCACACCGTTTCCGGCTACTCCGTCGCCGACGGCAGCCAGAAGTGGAGCCTGCGCCTGCCGTCCGCCATGTGCGCGGCCCCCTCGCAGGCCACCGCCGACGGCAAGATCGTCCTCGGGATCCAGACCGGTCACGGCGACCAGGCGGTCTGCAGCGCGCTCCAGATGGTCGACCTCACGACCGGCAAGGCCGGCTGGTACAAGACGTTCAAGCGGCAGGGTGCCTGGGACCTGCTCTCCAACCCCGCGATGGCGATCAACGGCGACACCGTGACCATCGGGCGCAAGACCAGGACGGACGCCTTCCGGGTCAGCGACGGCAAAGTGCTCTTCGGGCAACTTCCGGGCAACTGCCAGCCGTTCGGCTTCGCGAGCGGCCCCGTGGCGATCGCCGCGGCCAGCTGCCAGACCGCGGCCGACGACCACAAGGAACAGCTGGTGGAGCGGATCGACCCCGCCACCGGCAAGGTCCTGTGGAAGTACAAGGTCAAGAAGGGCTGGGAGATCGCGCAGTTCTACTCGGTCAGCCCGCTGGTCGTCTCCCTGAACAAGGGGGACCAATGGGCGATCATCATGCTCAACGCGGACGGCACCTACCGCTCCCAACTGGTCGGCGGCGACGAGAACTACAAGACGCAGTGCGACACCGACGTGGCCTCCGACGGCAGGAACCTCGACAACTGCCTCGGGGTGGCGGCCGACGACAAGACGGTCTATCTGGCGACCAAGCCAGGTGAGTCCGACCCCACGAACAAGGTCGTCGCCTTCGACCTGGCCGGCGGGCAGACGAAGTGGAAGGCCGCCGCCCCCGCCGGGCAGACCCTGATGCCGATGCGGGTGGAGGGCGGCAGGCTGCTCATGTACCTGTCGGCGGCGAAGAACAAGGGTGGCGGCATCGCGTCCCTCCCGCCGACCGGCGGCACACCGCAGATGGTGGTGCGGCACCCGGCTGCCGGGGCGGAGGCCGAGCGCGCGCTCTTCGACACCCGGGTCGCCTACATGAACGGGCGTTCCCTCCTCCTGAGCACGAGCCTCAGCGGGATCGAGGACGGGGACGAGAAGCGGGCGAAGTCGCTGGCGGTCTTCGGCAACTGACGGTCCGAGGCGTAACGGAGGCATCACGGGGCGGTTCTCCCTTGGGAACAGGGGGCGGACCGCCCCGGTGCCCGAGGTCTCGCGGGTGGTACAAAGAAGCCCCGCTCGACTGACGTAACGCCGCGGGATCCATGCCTGATTCGCTCCTTTCCGGGAAGTTCAGGGGGTTTCGGCCCCGTGGCGCTCCATGGAATCGCGGGGGAGAACGGAACGGGCACCGGACCGCACGAAGGGGGGACGTGCTGATGACCCAGCCGCCCAGCCAGCAACCGCCGCAGGGAGGCTTCGGCGCACCGCAGGAGCCGCCGCAGGGGAGTCCTCAGCCGCCCCAGAGTCCGCCGCCGAGCGGTCCGCCGCAGACCCCGCCGCCCGCTCCGCAGTCCCCGCCGCCCGGCTCCGGCTACCCGCAGACGCCCGGTCAGGCACCGGGCCAGGCCCCCGGTTACGGCTACCCCCAGCAGCCGGGCCCGTACAACCAGCAGCCGGGCCCGTATGCCCAGCAGCCCGGTCCGTACAACCAGCAGCCGGGTCCGTACGGGCAGCAGCCCGGTCCGTACGATCAGCCGACGCAGCCCGGTTACGGCTACCCGCAGCAGCAGTACCCCGGCGCACCGGCCCCCGGCGACCCCGGTGGTCGGGGCAGCGGCAACTCCCCCAAGCGCAAGCCCGCGTTGATGATCGGCGCCGCGGCCGTCGCGCTCCTGGTGATCGGCGGCGGCATCTTCATCGCCACGAGCGGGAGCGACGACGACAAGAAGCCCATCGCGGAGAAGAGCGGCGACGCCAAGCCGAGCAGCTCGCCCTCCGTCAACGAGGGCAACGGCAACGGCGACGGCCGCGAGGCCGATGACAACCTCAACGCCGGGCGCAAGGAGGGCGAGGCGAAGGTTCTCTGGCTGCAGAAGAACGACGTCGACCTGCCGCGCAACGGCTCGGACGTGTACGGCCCCTGGGTCGTCGGCGACACCGTCGTCAAGGGCATGTATCGCGCGATCTCCGGCTACTCCGTGGCCGACGGCAAGCAGAAGTGGACGCTGAAGCTGCCCGCCGACCTGTGCGCGGCCCCCTCGCAGCCCACCACCGACGGCAAGATCGTCATCGGGGTCGAGAACGGCACCACCGACAAGGCGGACTGCGCGGACCTCCAGATGATCGACCTAGACACCGGCAAAGCCGGCTGGAAGAAGTCGGTCAAGCAGAGCGGCCTCTGGGACATGATGTCGGATATCTCGCTGGCCATCAGCGGCGACACCGTGACGGTCGGGCGCACGGGCAACTCCAATGCCTACAGGGTCAGCGACGGCAAGGAACTGTTCGGCAAGCAGCCGGGCAACTGCCAGCCGTTCGCCTTCGCCGGCGGGCCCAAGCTGATCGCCGCTTCCAGCTGCCACACCGATGACGTCGACAATCCGCAGCATCAGATCCAGGAGATCGACCCGGTCACGGGGAAGCCCAGGTGGACGTACCGGATCAAGCGCGGATGGGAGATCGACCGGGTCTACTCGGTGAGCCCGCTGGTGGTGTCCCTGAAGAAGGACAAGGAGTGGAGCATCCTCGCGCTGAAGGAGAACGGCTCGTTCCGCTCCGGAGTCGTCAGTGACAAGGGCGACAAGTTCTCGCCGGACTGCGGCACCGCCTTCGCCATCTTCGGCAAGTCCCTGGAAGGTTGCACCGGTGTCGCCGCCGACGCCAACACGTTCTACATGTCGACCTCGCCGGACTCCAGCGGCACCGCCCGTACGAACAAGGTCGTGGCATTCGACCTGAACACCGGCAAGTCCAAGTGGAAGGCCGCGGCGCCGGCCGACAGCATGGTGAAGCCGCTGCGCATGGAGGGCGGCAATGTGCTGCTCTACGTGGAGGCCGGATACAGCAAGGGCGGCGGGATCGCCACCCTCGCACCGACCGGTGGCACGCCGCAGATGGTGCTGCGGCACCCGGTGTCGACGGCCGAGATCGAGAGCTCCTTCTACGACTCGAAAATCGTCTACGCGGACGGCCGTTCCTTCATCGCGAGCGGACGGGTCAGCGCGAGCAACGACGAGGAGGAGCTGGAGACGAAGACCATGATGGCCTTCGGCAACTGACAGCTCACCAAGGCTTTCGACGGCCCAGACCCACCAACTCCCTTTCCCCAGAGGTACGTACGCCATGACGCAGCCCCCCCAGCCGCCCAACGAGCCGCCCCAGGGCGGATTCGGTGCCCCGCAGGACCCCCCGCCGGGCGGGTTCGGCGCACCGACCCCGCCGCCCGCCGACCCGTTCGGCAAGCAGCCGGCCACCCCGCCCGCGGGCGGATTCGGCACCCCGCAGACCCCGCCGCCCGCGGGCCCGCCGCAGCAGCCGGGCCCGGGTTACGGCTATCCGCAGGGTCAGCCGCCGCAGCCGGGCTACGGCTATCCGCAGGGTCAGCCCCCGCAGCCCGGATACGGCTATCCGCAGGCGCCCGTGCCCGGACAGCCGCAGCAGGGTTACGGATTCCCGCAGGGCCTGCCGCCCGGCCAGCCGCCGCAGCAGGGGTACGGCTACCAGACCACCCCGATGCAGCAGCCGTACCCGCCGCAGCAGAACGGGAACGGGAGCAAGAAGTTCAGCACCCAGATGCAGATCATCGTCGCCGCGTCGGTCGCCGTCGTGCTGATAGTCGGCGCGGGCGTCTGGTTCTCCTCCAGCGGCGGTGACGACGGCAAGAAGGACAAGGCGTCCCAGTCCAGCGGCACCACCGAGGGCAAGGGCGGCGGCCAGGGCGGCGCTGTCGGTGGCGGCGGCAAGGAGAAGGCACCGGCGGACCCCAAGTCCAAGGTCGCCTTCCAGCTGCCGGAGCCGAAGGTCAACGACGTCACCACGGTCGATGGTTCCTGGCTGACCGACAAGGCGTATGTGAAGACCGGCGTGAACGAGATCGTCGGCTACGACCTGGCCAAGGGCACCAAGCTGTGGTCCATCCCGCTGGCGGGCCAGCTCTGCGCCGCCTCCCGGCACATGTCCAAGGACTACAAGACGGCCATCGCCTTCGAGGCGGCCAAGCCGACCAAGGCCAAGAAGTACCAGCCGTGCAACCAGGTCGGTGCGATCGACCTGAACACCGGCAAGCTGATGTGGAGCAAGTCGGTGACCGCCGCCACCAGCGGTGACGAGCCGGTCAGGTACGACGGGATCACGCTCAGCGGCACCACGGTCGCCGCGGCCGGCACCGAGGGCGGCGCGGCGTTCGACCTGAACACCGGCGCCGAGCGCTGGAGGCCCAAGGTCTCCACCGACGGCTGCTACGACGCGGGCTACGCCGGTGGCGAGGCGCTCGCCGTCGTTCGCAAGTGCGGTACGTACGACGACCCGCAGCTCGTCGTCCAGGCGCTGAACCCGACCACCGGCGCCCCGCTCTCCTCCTACAAGATGCCGCCCGGTGTCGACTACGCGAGCATCGTCTCCACCAAGCCGCTGGTCGTCGCGGCCGACGTCGGCGACACCGCCGGTGACGGCAGCGGCATCTCGGACTTCTTCTCGATCGACGCCTCCACCGGCAAGCTGCTCACCAGGATCGCCGCGGACGGCGAGAAGTACGCCGCGAGCTGCCGCTCCACCGAGGTCGAGAGCTGCCGGAAACTGGCCGTCGGCAACAACCGCATCTACGTGCCGACCGAGGACCACGAGGGCACCGGCGACTACGGCGACACCAACGAGATCGTCTCCTTCGACCTGACCACGGGCAAGCCGACCAGTGACCGGGCCGACGCGGGCGAGCGCTACACGATGTTCCCGCTCCGCATGGACGGCGGCAACATCATCGCGTACAAGACGCCCCCGTACGACAAGGGCGGTCAGATCGTCTCCATCGACGGCGCCACCTTCAAGCAGACCGTGCTGATGGAGAACCCGAGCGAGGAGTCCGTGCGCGACGCGGAGAGCAGCTTCTCCGGGGACTACTCCGAAATGCTCTACTCCGCCGGCCACCTGTTCATATCCCAGATGATGCTCAGCAAGCCGAGCGGGAGTTCGCTGGACGACAGGGATTACCTCGCCGTCTCCTTCGGCACCAGCTGATCCGTACGCAGTACCTGTGACCCGGCCCTGCCGGTCGATCATTCGACCGGCAGGGCCGATCGTTTTCCGCCCGTCGAGCGGCCCTGAATGGCACATAATCCGACACTCCGGGGGCCTTCTGCCGGGTAAGGGGTCCGGAACGTCGAACAAGCGTGTAGCTTGCCGGGTCAGGGCGGGCCGGGGGGCCTGGTGCCGGTTCTATGGGGGTGTGCTCGATGGGCGTGCGGCTCATGGTGGTCGATGATCACCGACTGCTCGCCGAGGCGCTCGCCTCGGCGTTGAAACTGCGGGGCCACCGGGTGCTCGCGGCGGCCGCGCCGACTTCGGGGTCGGCGGAGCTGGTGGTCAGCAGGGCTCCGGAGGTCTGCCTGTTCGGCACCGCGGCACCTGCCGAACCCGGCGCCTTCGACCCGATCGTACGGATCCGGCGCGAGCGCCCTCAGGTGGCCGTGGTGGTGCTCGGCCCCGTGCCCAGCCCGCGCGGGATCGCGGCGGCTTTCGCGGCAGGTGCTGCGGGATATGTCCGGCACGACGAGCGCATGGAGGGCGTCGAACGGGCGATGGTCAAGGCGCGAGCGGGAGAGGCCGCGGTGGCGCCGCAACTGCTCCAGGGCGCCTTCGCCGAGCTGCTCAATCCGGTCGCGGCGCCGGACGACGAGGGGCAGCGGCTGCTGCAGATGCTCACCCCGCGCGAGGTCGAGGTCCTGATCCGGGTCGCCGAGGGCGAGGACACCCGGCTGATCGCGGCCGGGATGCGGATCGCGTCGAGCACCGCGCGTACCCATGTGCAGCGGGTGCTGATGAAGCTGGGCGTCGGCTCCCGGCTGGAGGCCGCGGCGCTCGCGGCCCGCACGGGGCTGCTGGACCGGGCGCTGCCGCTGGACAAGCAGGGGCCCGACGGCATCGGGTGATGCCGCCGGGCCCTTGCTGAAGGCGGTACGTCAGCTGTCCGCCGGGTCCGGGCCGTCGGCCGGCGCCTGCGCCGGGCGCAGCTTCAGCCAGACCAGGAAGAACAGCCCGAGGACCAGCATGGCCAGGCCGGTCCACAGGTTGATGTGGACGCCCTGAGCCTTCTTCAGGTCCGCGTCGGACGGGTTGATCCCGGCGATGGTGACGATCACGCCGTAGACCACGAAGAGGCCGCCGATGATCCGCCGGATGTCGAAGAGACGGGCCGCGGTCGCGGACTTCTGCTCCAGTTCGGAGACTTCCTTGTGCAGGTCGGACATGGTGAGTTCCTCCGATCAGAACGAGTAGGGGACGTAGCACAGGGCGGCGAGGACGATCGCGCCCCAGCCCAGCAGGGCCGGCTTGCGGTACCAGGCGCTGTCGCCCTCGGCCGGTGCCTCCTCGGCGTCCGGGGACTCGGTTCCGTAGACCAGACCGGCCAGTTCGGCCTCGGGCTTCGGGGCCGTGAAGAGCGTGACGGCGACCATGACCACCGCACCGGCGACGAAACCGACGATCGCGGAGACGAAGTTGGCGCCCTGGTCGGTGGGGATGTCGATGATCCCCTGCTTGTAGATCACGAAGTAATTGACCATCGCGGCGGTGGTGCCCGCGACCAGACCCCAGACGCCGGACTTCATCGAGGCCCGCTTCCAGAACATGCCGATGATGAAGACCACGAACATCGGGACGTTGAAGAAGGAGAACAGCGTCTGGAGGTAGCTCATGATGTTGGAGAAGCTGGCGGCGATGAAGGCCGTGCCGATGGAGGCCAGCACCCCGATCGCCGTGATCAGCCGGCCGAAGCGCAGGTAGTACGCGTCCGGCTGGTCCTTCTTCACGTACCGCGCCCAGATGTCGGTCGTGAACACCGTGTTGAACGACGACACGTTCGCCGCCATGCCGGCCATGAACGCGGCCAGCAGACCGGTCACCGCGATGCCGAGCACACCGTTGGGCAGCAGCTCCTGCATCAGCAGCGGGATCGCGTCGTTGTAGGTCAGGTCGGAGCCGGGGGTGCCGATCTTCGGTACGAGAACGGCGGCCACCAGACCCGGGATCATCACCAGGAAGACGATGAAGATCTTCGGGAACGCGGCGATCAGCGGGGTGCGCTGGGCGGCGGAGAGGTTCTTCGCGGACAGGGCGCGCTGCACCTCGGCGAAGTTGGTCGTCCAGTAGCCGAAGGAGAGCACGAAGCCGAGGCCGAGGATGATCGTCAGCCAGTTTGCGCCGAGCGGGTTGGCGTCGCCGATGCCGGTGCCTCCCCAGGCGGAGAGGAAGTCGGAGCCGTGGCTCTTCTCCAGCGAACCGGTCAGACCGTCCCAGCCGCCGACGCGCTTGAGGCCCAGCAGGGTGAGCGGGATGAGCGCGGCGAGGATGACGAAGAACTGCAGCACCTCGTTGTAGATCGCCGAGGAGAGACCGCCGATGGTGATGTAGATCAGGACGAAGAGGCCCGCGACGACGATCGCGACCCACTGCGGCCAGCCGAGGAGCGCCTCCACGACGATCGACAGGGCGTACAGGTTGACGCCCGCAATCAGGATCGCGGCGAAGGCGAAGAGTATGGAGCTCAGCAGGTGCGCGGACTTGTCGAAGCGCTGGAGCAGGAACTCCGGTACGGACCGGACCTTCGACCGGTAGTAGAACGGCATCATCACCAGGCCCAGGAAGACCATGGCCGGGATGGCACCGATCCAGTACCAGTGCACGACCGCGACACCGTACTGCGCGCCGGTCGCCGCCATGCCGAGGATCTCGGTGGCACCGAGGTTGGCCGCGACGAAGGCGAGCCCGGTCACCCAGGCGGGGAGTGACCGCCCGGAGAGAAAGAAGTCGAGGCTCGTCCTCACGCTCGCCCGTGCGGCAAAACCTATGCCGAGGACGACGACGAAGTAGATCGCCAGGATCGTGTAGTCGAGCCCGTTCGTGGGGAGCCGAAGCCCTTCGGCCAGGTAGTGCATGTGGGGGTACTCGCTTCGTTGCGCGAACTGAACTCGAAGGAAACTACGCCCTTGTGTTCAAAAACTGAACACTTTTCCTGGGGTTCTTTGTTTGATTGTGATCGCTTGACCGATAAATCCAGGCAGGTGGCGCCAGAGATCCTGCTCACATGTGCCACGTCGGCGTCATTGACGCGTCTGTTGACTTGTGGTTCATTGTGTTTGGTTATGTTTGGAGGAACCTGGTGAAGAAGACGGTTACGACGCTCGCCGACGGCCGGGAGCTGCTCTACTACGACAGCCGTGACGACGCCGTGCGTGACGCCGTCGACCGTCGGCCCCTCGACGCCGTCTCGACCTCGTCCGAGATCCGCCGTGACCCGTTCCTGGGTGACAGCGTCGCCATCGCCTCGCACCGCCAGGGACGCATCTACCACCCGCCGGCCGACGAGTGCCCGCTCTGCCCCTCGCGGGACGGCCGGCTGAGCGAGATTCCCGAGGCGGACTACGACGTCGCCGTCTTCGAGAACCGCTTCCCCTCACTCGCCGGTGACTCCGGCCGCTGCGAGGTCGTCTGCTTCACCTCCGACCACGACGCGTCGTTCGCCGACCTCACCGAGGACCAGGCCGCCCTGGTCCTGGAGGCATGGACCGACCGCACCGCCGAACTCGCCGAGCTGCCGCAGGTCAAGCAGGTGTTCTGTTTCGAGAACCGGGGCGCCGAGATCGGCGTCACGCTCGGCCATCCGCACGGGCAGATCTACGGCTACCCCTTCGTCACCCCGCGCACCGAGCTGATGCTCCGTTCGATGGAGGCCCACCGCGCCGAGACCGGCCGCAACCTCTTCGACGACGTCGTGGCCCGCGAGGAGAAGGACGGCTCGCGGATCGTCATCAGCGGCGAGCACTGGGTCGCCTTCGTGCCGTACGCGGCGCACTGGCCGTACGAGGTCCACCTCCACCCCCGCCGCCGTGTCCCCGATCTGAGGGAACTCGACGAGGCCGCGCGCACAGAGTTCCCACAGATCTATCTGGAACTCTTGAGGCGATTCGACCGGATCTTCGGCACCGGCGAGCCGCCGACCCCGTACATATCGGCCTGGCACCAGGCGCCGTTCGGTGTCCCGGGCAGGCAGGACTTCGGGCTCCATCTGGAGCTTTTCACCATCCGACGTACCTCCGGCAAGCTGAAGTTCCTCGCGGGTTCCGAATCCGGCATGAATGTGTTCATCAACGATGTGCCGCCGGAGGCCGCGGCCCAGCGACTGCGAGAGGTAGCGAGCGAGTGAGCAAGCCCCAGAAGAAGTACCTGGTCACGGGTGGCGCGGGTTATGTCGGCAGCGTGGTCGCCCAGCATCTGCTGGAGGCCGGTCACGCGGTCACCGTCCTCGACGACCTCTCGACCGGGTTCCGGGAGGGGGTTCCGGCCGGGGTCGAGTTCATCGAGGGCCGCATCCAGGACGCGGCGAAGTGGCTGGACCCCTCCTACGACGGGGTGCTGCACTTCGCCGCGTACTCGCAGGTCGGCGAGTCCGTCGTGGACCCGGAGAAGTACTGGGTGAACAACGTCGGGGGCTCCGTGGCGCTGCTCGCCGCGATGCGGGACGCCGGGGTGCGGACCCTGGTCTTCTCCTCCACAGCCGCGACCTATGGCGAACCGGTCACCACCCCCATCACGGAGTCCGACGCGACCGCGCCCACCAACCCCTACGGCGCCACCAAGCTCGCCGTCGACCACATGATCACCGGCGAGGCGGCCGCGCACGGACTGGCCGCCGTCTCGCTGCGCTACTTCAACGTGGCCGGGGCGTACGGCAGTTGCGGGGAGCGGCACAGCCCCGAGTCGCACCTCATCCCGCTGGTCCTCCAGGTCGCCCTCGGGCAGCGCGAGTCGATCTCCGTGTACGGCGACGACTACCCGACCCCCGACGGCACCTGCGTCCGCGACTACATCCATGTCGCCGATCTCGCCGAGGCCCACCTGCTGGCCCTGGACGCGGCCACCGAGGGCGAGCACCTGATCTGCAACCTCGGCAACGGCAACGGCTTCTCGGTGCGCGATGTCATCGAGACCGTCCGCGAGGTCACCGGCCACCCGGTCCCCGAGACCGCGGCCCCGCGCCGCGCCGGTGACCCTGCCGTGCTGGTCGCCTCCGCCACCACCGCCAGGGAGCGGCTCGGCTGGACGCCGTCGCGCGCGGACCTGACCGGAATCGTCTCCGACGCCTGGACGTTCGCCCGCCGAGAGGAGCCCACCGCCCCATGACCGAGAACAGTGAGCTGACTGCCGCCTTCACCGAGCTGTACGGGAGTGCCCCCGAAGGGGTCTGGGCGGCACCCGGCCGAGTGAATCTGATCGGCGAGTACACCGACTTCAACGACGGTTTCGTGATGCCGCTCGCGCTGCCGCACACCGCGCGGGCCGCCGTCGCCCGCCGCACCGACGGCGAGCTGCGGCTCCACTCGACCGACGTACCGGGCGGTGTCGTCCGGCTCCGGGTCGACGAGCTGGCCCCGCACCAGGGGCACGGCTGGGCGGCGTACCCGGCCGGAGTCGTCTGGGCGCTGCGCGAGGCCGGTCACCCCGTCACCGGGGCGGACATCCAGCTGACCTCCACCGTTCCCACCGGCGCCGGGCTCTCCTCCTCCGCGGCCCTCGAAGTCGTCACCGCGCTGGCTCTGAACGACCTCTTCGAACTGGGACTCTCAGCCTCGGAGCTGGCGGTCATCGGCCAGCGCGCCGAGAACGCGTTCGTCGGCGTGCCGTGCGGGGTCATGGACCAGATGGCATCCGCCTGCTGCACCGAGGGCCACGCGCTGTACCTCGACACCCGCGATCTCACCCAGCGCCAGGTCCCCTTCGACCTGCCCGCCCACGGGCTGCGGCTGCTGGTCGTGGACACCCAGGTCAAGCACGCGCTCGGCGACGGCGCGTACGCCGAGCGGCGGGCAGGCTGCGAGGCGGGGGCCGCCGCGCTCGGCCTGCGAACGCTGCGCGAGCTGCCGTACGAGGGTCTCGGCGCGGCCCTGGACACCCTGGCCGCGGCCGGGGTCGACGAGTCCGTGGTGCGTTATGTACGCCATGTGGTCAGCGACAACGAGCGGGTGGAGCAGGTCATCGCGCTGCTCGACACGGGCGATGTGCGGGGCGCGGGCCGGGTCCTCGACGCGGGGCACGTCTCGCTCCGCGACGATCTGCGGGTCTCCTGCCCGGAGTTGGACCTGGTGGTGTCGGCGGCGGGCGAGGCCGGGGCGCTCGGTGCGCGGATGACCGGCGGTGGCTTCGGCGGCTCGGCGATCGTGCTGGTGGACGAGGCGCAGGCGGACACGGTCGCCAAGTCCGTGCTGGAGGCGTTCGTTTCGGCGGGGTACGCGGCGCCGCGGATCTTCCCCGCCGTTCCTTCGGCGGGTGCCCGACGCCTCAGCTGAGGTTCTTGGTCAGGATGAATTCGGTGATTCCGGGCGGGTAGTTCTCGACCTGCCCGCTCACCTCGTAGCCCCGCTTCCGGTAGAAGTCCGGAGCCTGGAAACCCCAGGTCTCCAGCCGGGAGCGGGTGCAGGCCCGGTCGGCCCCGGCCACCCGTTCCGCCTCGGCGAGCAGCCGTGAGCCGAGGCCGCAGCCGCGGTGGCGGGCGTCGACCCAGAGCTGGTCCACATGAAGCCAGTACGCCCAGGTGCGGCCGGTCAGGCCACCGGCGACGGCGCCCAGCTCGTCAAGCACCCACACTTCCAGGGGGAGTTCCTGCCCGGCGGGGTCGGTGCGCAGCACGCGGAGCTCAGGGGAGCCGGCTGTGTTGTCCTCGCGCAGTCGCCGGCCGAGCAGGGTGCGCCGCCCTTTGTCCACTTCTGTCTCAAGACGGAACATGTGACACAGCCTACGGAGCAGAGCCTGTCAGTTCTGCGAATTGTCTTCCGCACCGGCGCCCCGGCCGTACCCTGATGCACAGCACCGGTGGGGGCCGGTGCTGATTCAGGGGTACGAGACAGTCGGGTACGGCGCCCGGGGCGGGTTGCAGTCGAAACACGGCGGCGGCCGTGGGACTGCGGTCCATTTCCCCGATCCGGGCAGCCGTACCCGCGCCGTTCCGTCCCTTCGGCGGGCCGGGGGTGGCCCAGCAACAGACGCAGCATGGGGGTGCCTGTGGTTCGTATCCGGGTTCTCGTGGTGGACGACCACCGCATTTTCGCCGAGTCGCTCGCAGCGGCGCTCGCGGCCGAACCGGACGTCGATGTGGCGGCGGCGGGCAGTGGCCCCGCCGCGCTGCGATGTCTGGAACGGGCGGCCGCCGAGGGGCGAGGCTATGACGTGATGCTGATCGATGCCGAACTGGGCATCCTGGCCGCGGCGAAGGAGCGCCGGACACCCGTACCGGTCCCGCGCAGCGGTGAGAACGGCCCGGTGGACGGCATCTCGCTGGTCGCCGGGGTCCGTTCCGGCCGGCCTTCCGTGCATACGGTGGTGCTCGCCGAGAAGGACGACCCGCACCGGGCCGCGCAGGCGCTGCAGGCCGGGGCCTCGGGCTGGGTCGCCAAGGACTGCTCACTGCAACGGCTGCTCACGGTCATCCGGGGGGTGCTGCGCGACGAGACACATCTGCCCCCGGCCCTGCTCACGGGCGTGCTGCGGGAGCTGACGGCAGCGCGCAAGCACCGCACCGAGAGCGAGGAGCTGGTCGAGTCACTGACCCCTCGGGAGCGCGAGGTGCTGCGCTGCATGGTGGCGGGCCTGGGCCGCAAGGCGGTGGCGGAGCGGCTCTACCTCTCCCCGCACACGGTGCGTACGCACATGCAGAACGTGCTGGGGAAGCTCGGCGTGCACTCCACGCTGGCCGCGGTCGCGCTGGCCCGGCGGGCGGGTGTCGGCCCGGTCGATCTGGAACCGGCCCGGGTCCTAGCCGGGGATGTTGTCGAACGGAGCGGTCAACTGGCGTAGCAGTCCAGCCAGTTCACCGCGCTGCTGGGTGGAGAGCTCGCCCAGGATGGCGCGCTCCTGGGCGAGCAGGCCGGCCAGCGACTGGTCGGCCTTGTCGCGCCCCTCGGCGGTGAGCCGGACCAGCACGCCGCGGCGGTCGCTGGGGTCGGGGAGCCGCTCGACGAGGTTCTTCTTGGTCAGCCGGTCGATGCGGTTGGTCATCGTGCCCGAGGTGACCAGGGTCTGGGTGAGCAGCTGGCCGGGGGACAGCTGATAAGGATCACCCGCACGGCGCAACGACGTGAGTACGTCGAACTCCCACGGCTCCAGATTGTGCTCGGAGAAGGCGATCCGGCGGGCCCGGTCCAGATGGCGGGCCAGGCGGGAGACGCGGCTGAGTACCTCGAGCGGTTCCACGTCGAGGTCGGGGCGCTCGCGGCGCCATGCAGCGACCAGTCGGTCGACCTCGTCCTCCATGTGGATCAGTGTAGAGGGTCTGTCGACATGAAGTCTCTTGAATTCAAGTGTCTTGACATCAAGAGACTTTCGCCGTGATCCTTGTTCCATGACCGCACCGACCTGGGATCCGCAGCAGTACCTGCGCCACGCGGACCATCGCACCCGCCCCTTCCACGACCTCCTGGCCCGCATCGCCGAGCCTCCGGCCGCCCCCGCGCCCCGTGTCGCCGACCTCGGCTGCGGAGCGGGAAACGTCACCGCACTCCTCGCCGACCGCTGGCCGAAGGCCCGGATCACCGGCTACGACAACTCCCCGCAGATGCTGGAGCGGGCCCGGGCACACGCCGGCCCCCTCCTGGGCTTCGCCGAGGCCGACGCCACGACCTGGACCCCCGCGGAGCCGTACGACCTGATCGTCTCCAACGCCCTGCTCCAGTGGGTCCCGGACCACACCGCCCGCTTCCCGGTCTGGCTGGACGCGATCACCCCCGGCGGCACGTTCGCCTTCCAGGTCCCCGGCAACTTCGACCAGCCCAGCCATGTCCTGATGCGGGAACTCGCCGGGTCCCCGCGCTGGCGCGACCGTCTGGCCGGCGAGCTGCGCCACGCCGACGCGGTGCTCAGTCCCGCCGCCTACCTCGACACGCTGACGGCCCCCGGGATCACGGCCGACGTCTGGGAGACCACGTATCTGCATCTGCTGCCCGGAGAGGACCCGGTGCTCGACTGGGTGAAGGGCACCGGCCTGCGCCCCGTCCTGACAGCCCTCGCCGACGGCCCCGAGGCCCGCGAAGCGTTTCTCGCCGAATACCGCGACCAGCTCCGCACCGCCTACCCCAAGGGCCCGCACGGCACGGTGTTCCCGTTCCGCCGGATCTTCGCCGTGGCCCGCAAGGAGATGTGATGATCGCCGCCGTCGACCACGTCCAACTGGCCGCCCCGGCAGGCTCACAGGACATGCTGCGCACGTACTACGTGGACACCCTCGGCATGACGGAACTCGCCAAACCCCCCGCACTCGCGGCCCGCGGCGGCTGCTGGTTCCAGGCCGGCCCGGTCCAGCTCCACCTGGGCATCGAATCCGACTTCCGCCCGGCGAAGAAGGCTCACCCGGGCCTGCGCGTCACGGACATCGAGGCATACGCGGCGCGACTGGAGAAGCGCGGAGCCGAGGTGCGCTGGGACGACGAACTGCCGGGGCACCGGCGCTTCTTCAGCCACGACCCGGTGGGGAACCGGCTGGAGTTCCTGGAGCCGGTGGGCCACTGAGCGACCCGGCGCGTCCAGCGCCTTCCGCGTGAAGGAGCACTTCTGCGGCTCGGCGTCGCGGTCGCGGGCCTCGGAGGCCGGCCGTCGTCGCGGGCGCTCCGACCCGTAAGTTCCCTGAAGGCAAAGGGTATTGCCCCCACCGTGCCCTTCCGTCCCTGGGCCCCGCGCCCGCGTCCACCTAGCGTGGCTCCATGCGTACCCACGAGAGCGCCGGGCAGACACACAGCACGCCGCCCGCGTCCCCCGTACGGAACAGCCGCGGCCCTCGCACCTTCGCGGACCTGCAGAGCACCATGGGCAACGCGGCCGTATCGCAGCTGATCACGGTGTCCCGGATGATGACCGAGGACGATTTCAAACAGAGCACGGCGTCCTTCGGGCCGCGCGGCCGCTCCGAGATCACCAAGGTGGACGAGGCGCTCAAGGCGTTCTACGTCCTGCCGGACGCCAGACCGGGCGCCCGGCTGCTCGCCCTCAAGGACATCGTCAAGGCGTGCAGCGACTACGCCGCCCACAAGGCCGAGGGAGGGTCGCGCGTAGGGGGCGCCCAGCAGCTCGGCCGGCAGGCCGCGGCGGCGCAGGGACAGCTGGACCCCGAGGCGGTCTTCAGGGACCTGCTGACCGAACTCGACCGCATGATGAGCGAGGGGAAGAACCCGGACCTCGACATCCGCATGCCGGCCGGTGAGGCCCAGAAGGCGGCGCAGGCCGTCCCCGCGGACCGGTTCCACGCGATGATGGGCGACTTCGTCCGGAAGCTGGGGGCGCTCCGTGAGGACTCGGCGCTACCTGAGGAGACGCGCGCCGTCATCGGGGAACTGATGGCCGTGGTGCCCCTGGTGACCGTGATGCAGTACCCGCAGGGCGGCATGCCGGGCATGAAGCTCAACCCGGCCACCGACGGAGGCGGCCCGGCGTTCACGTTCAACGTCGACACCCAGGCCAGGGGCGGCACCTCCTTCCTGCTGGGGCACATCGCCCACGAGCTGACCCATGTCGCGGCCCACCAGGCGTTCGGCAGCAGCCCGGTGATGGAGCTGGTGCAGTCCGGGGCGACCGATGCGGAGGTCGCGGCGCTGGCGGCCGAGCGCAAGCAGGCGCTCAGCGATCTGAAGGCGGAGCTGGCCGGAAACCCCGAGTTCGACGAATTCCAGCGAGGGATGCTGGAGGAAAAGCTGGTCTACGGCGCTCAGCCGCACAAACTGGAGCGGTACGCGGAATCCTTCGCGAAGCCCGGCAAGGACAAGCCGGCCAAGATCACCCCCGAGCAGAAGGACCGCCTGGTCGGCTGGGGCAAGGCGGCCGGAGACGCGTCCGGCACGCTGGTCGAGTACGACACCGTGCTCAACCAGATGCTGATCTATCTGCACATGTGGCAGACCAGCCAGGACAACCCCTTCTACGTGCGGCTGCGGGCGGTGGCCCAGGCGGCGTACGAGCGCCGGAGCCGCGCCCGCCGGTCCACCGGCCGGCCGGCGGATCAGTCGTCGTAGAACGCTTCGCGGGTCCGGTACCCGGGCATCGAAGGCCGCACACAGCCCTGTGCCGGCTGTACCCGGCGACGCGCTTGCCGCGCTCCTCGGCGGAGTCCCCGGCCGGCCCCGGCACGCCGGCCCCTCAGCTCTTGCGGTGCCCTACCAGCCGCGGCTTCGACTCCAGGTTCTCCAGGCCGTGCCAGGCCAGGTTCACCAGATGGGCCGCGACCTCCGCCTTCTTCGGCTTGCGGGCGTTGACCCACCACTGGCCGGTCAGGGCGACCATGCCGACCAGCGCCTGGGCGTACAGCGGGGCCAGCTTCGGGTCGAAGCCGCGAGCCTTGAACTCCAGGCCCAGGATGTCTTCCACCTGGGTGGCGATGTCGCTGATGAGGGAGGCGAAGGTACCCGTCGACTGGGCGACGGGGGAGTCGCGGACCAGGATGCGGAAGCCGTCCGTGTACGTCTCGATGTAGTCGAGCAGGGCGAACGCCGCCTGCTCCAGGAGTTCGCGGGGGTGGCCCGCGGTCAGGGCACCGGTGACCATGTCGAGGAGCTGGCGCATCTCGCGGTCGACCACCACGGCGTACAGACCCTCCTTGCCGCCGAAGTGCTCGTAGACGACCGGCTTGGAGACGCCGGCCCGAGCCGCGATCTCCTCGACCGAGGTGCCCTCGAAGCCCTTGTCGGCGAAGAGGGTCCGGCCGATGTCCAACAGCTGCTCGCGGCGTTCCTTGCCGGTCATCCTCACCCGGCGGGTGCGCCGGACGGAGGGGGGACGGTTGTTCTCGCTGCTGGTGCTGGAGTCGGTCGCCACGTCGTCAATCATGCCGCGTCGGCGCGTGCGGGGTCGCGGCGGGAGTCGATACGGCGGGAGTCGATCCGGGCGGAGTCCGGCCAGCGCACGTCGTACGCCCAGCCCAGTTTCTCGAACCAGCGGATCAGCCGGGCACTCGAATCGATCTGGCCCCTCAGCACTCCGTGGCGCGCGCTCGTCGGGTCCGCGTGGTGCAGGTTGTGCCAGGACTCGCCGCAGGACAGGACCGCGAGCCACCACACGTTGCCGGACCGGTCACGGGACCTGAAGGGGCGCTTGCCGACCGCGTGGCAGATGGAGTTGATCGACCAGGTGACGTGGTGCAGCAGGGCCACCCGTACGAGAGAACCCCAGAAGAAGGCGGTCGCCGCACCCCACCACGACATCGTCACCAGACCGCCGACCAGCGGCGGGAACGCCAGCGACACGATCGTGAAAGTGAGGAAATGGCGGGAGATCCCGCGGATCGCCGGGTCCTTGATCAGGTCGGGGGCGTACTTCTGCTGCGGGGTCTGCTCCTCGTCGAACATCCAGCCGATGTGCGCCCACCACAGGCCCTTCATCAGAGCGGGGAGACTCTCACCGAAACGCCACGGCGAGTGCGGGTCGCCCTCGGCGTCGGAGAAGCGGTGGTGCTTGCGGTGGTCGGCCACCCAGCGCACCAGCGGACCCTCCACGGCCAGCGAACCCGCGACGGCCAGAGCGATGCGGAGCGGGCGCCTCGCCTTGAAGGAGCCATGGGTGAAGTAACGGTGGAAGCCGATCGTGATGCCGTGGCAGCCGATGAAGTACATCGCCACGAGCAGACCCAGATCGAGCCCGCTCACGCCTCGGCCCCAGGCCAGCGGCACCGCGGCGACCAGCGCCACGAACGGCACCACGATGAACAGCAGAAGGGCGATCTGTTCGATCGACCGTTTGTTGTCCCCGCCGAGCGTGGCGGAGGGAAGGACCTGACCGTCGGGCGCCGATGGCTGGGTGTCGTCGATCACAGCGGGGCTGGTGTTCATGGGGAGTCCCCTGGGGATGAGGAATACGACGGATAGCTCTGGCTACGCATCCGTAACCTACGGCTACGTAAGTATGGCAGCGCGGAGGCCCGCTGCACGAGAGCGCGACGGGCCTCCCGTGAAGGGGAAACCCGATCGGGGCGCGAGCGGTGCCGACGGCGTGGACACCTATCCTGGTGGGGTCGGACAGCGCGGTCCGCACTCTGCTTCCCGGGGTGTCGTCAGCACCAGGCCCCGGAGATCCCCGTGCTCAACCACTGCAAGGAGCCGCACACTGTGAGCAGTGCCGACCAGACCCCCGCCGCCAGCCCCGAGCTGCGCGCCGACATCCGCCGCCTCGGTGATCTGCTGGGCGAGACCCTCGTACGCCAGGAGGGCCAGGAACTCCTCGACCTCGTCGAGCGGGTCCGCGCCCTGACCCGCACCGACGGTGAGGCCGCTGCCGAACTCCTCGGCGACACGGACCTGGAGACCGCCGCACAGCTCGTGCGCGCCTTCTCCACCTACTTCCACCTCGCCAACGTCACCGAACAGGTCCACCGCGCCCACGAGATGCGTGACCGGCGCGCCGCCGAGGGCGGTCTCCTCGCCCGTACCGCCGACCGGCTGAAGGACGCGGACCCGGTCCACCTGCGCGAGACCGTCAAGAACCTCAACGTACGGCCCGTCTTCACCGCACACCCGACCGAGGCCGCGCGGCGCTCCGTACTGAACAAGCTCCGCCGCATCGCCGAGCTGCTGGAGACGCCCGTCATCGACGCCGACCGGCGCCGCCAGGACCTGAGGCTCGCCGAGAACATCGACCTCATCTGGCAGACCGACGAGCTGCGCGTGGTCCGGCCCGAACCGGCCGACGAGGCCCGCAACGCCATCTACTACCTCGACGAGCTGCACACGGGCGCCGTCGGAGACGTACTCGAAGACCTGGCGGCCGAGCTGGAGCGGGTCGGCGTCGAACTGCCCGCGGGCACCCGCCCCCTCACCTTCGGTACGTGGATCGGCGGCGACCGCGACGGCAACCCCAACGTGACACCCGCCGTCACCCGGGAGGTGCTGATCCTCCAGCACGAGCACGGCATCACCGACGCGCTGGAGCTCGTCGACCACCTGCGCGGGCAGCTCTCCAACTCCATCCGCTACACCGGCGCCACCGACGAGCTGCTGACCTCGCTCCAGGCCGACCTGGAGCGCCTCCCCGAGATCAGCCCGCGCTACAAGCGGCTGAACGCCGAGGAGCCGTACCGCCTCAAGGCCACCTGCATCCGGCAGAAGCTCGTCAACACCCGCGAGCGCCTCGCCGGCGGCACCCCGCACCGCCCCGGCTGCGACTACCTCGGCACCGCCGAGCTCATCGCCGACCTGGAACTCATCCAGACCTCGCTGCGCGAGCACCGCGGCGGCCTGTTCGCCGACGGGCGGATGGACCGCACGATCCGCACACTCGCCGCGTTCGGTCTCCAGCTCGCCACCATGGACGTACGCGAGCACGCGGACGCCCACCACCACGCCCTCGGCCAGCTCTTCGACCGGCTCGGCGAGGAGTCCTGGCGCTACGCCGACATGCCGCGCGACTACCGTCAGAAGCTGCTCGCCAAGGAGCTGCGCTCGCGCCGCCCGCTCGCCCCGACCCCGGCCCCGCTGGACGCCGCGGGCGAGAAGACCCTCGGCGTCTTCCACACCATCAAGGAAGCCTTCGAGCGGTTCGGCCCCGAGGTCATCGAGTCGTACATCATTTCGATGTGCCAGGGCGCCGACGACGTCTTCGCCGCCGCTGTCCTGGCCCGCGAGGCCGGACTGCTCGACCTGCACGGCGGCTGGGCCAAGATCGGCATCGTGCCGCTCCTGGAGACCACCGACGAGCTGCGCGCCGCAGACGTCATCCTCGACGAGATGCTCGCCGACCCGTCGTACCGCCGCCTCGTCTCGCTGCGCGGCGATGTGCAGGAGGTCATGCTCGGGTACTCCGACTCCTCCAAGTTCGGCGGCATCACCACCTCGCAGTGGGAGATCCACCGGGCGCAGCGCCGACTGCGTGACGTCGCGCACCGCTACGGCGTACGGCTGCGGCTCTTCCACGGCCGCGGCGGCACCGTCGGCCGTGGCGGCGGCCCCTCGCACGACGCGATCCTCGCGCAGCCGTGGGGCACCCTCGAAGGCGAGATCAAGGTGACCGAGCAGGGCGAGGTCATCTCCGACAAGTACCTCATCCCGGCGCTCGCCAGGGAGAACCTGGAGCTGACCGTCGCGGCCACCCTCCAGGCCTCCGCGCTGCACACCGCGCCCCGCCAGTCCGACGAGGCCCTGGCCCGCTGGGACGCGGCGATGGACACCGTCTCCGACGCCGCGCACGCCGCTTACCGCAAGCTGGTCGAGGACCCGGACCTGCCCGCGTACTTCTTCGCCTCCACCCCCGTCGACCAGCTCGCCGAGCTGCACCTCGGGTCGCGCCCGTCGCGGCGTCCGGACTCCGGCGCCGGTCTGGACGGGCTGCGGGCCATCCCGTGGGTCTTCGGCTGGACCCAGTCACGGCAGATCGTGCCCGGCTGGTACGGCGTCGGCTCCGGACTCAAGGCGCTGCGCGAGGCCGGTCTGGACACCGTTCTGGACGAGATGCACGAGCAGTGGCACTTCTTCCGGAACTTCATCTCGAACGTGGAGATGACGCTGGCCAAGACCGACCTGCGGATCGCCCGCCACTATGTCGACACACTCGTCCCGGACGAGCTGAAGCATGTCTTCGCCGACATCGAGGCCGAGCACGCGCTCACGGTCCAGGAGGTCCTGAGGGTCACCGGCGGCTCCGAACTGCTCGGCACCAGCCCGGTGCTCCAGCAGACCTTCGCCATCCGGGACGCCTACCTGGACCCGATCTCCTATCTCCAGGTCTCGCTGCTGGCCCGCCAGCGCGAGGCGGCGGCACGCGGCGAAGAAGCGGACCCGCTGCTCGCCAGGGCCCTGCTGCTCACCGTGAACGGTGTCGCCGCGGGTCTGCGCAACACCGGCTGAGCCCCCCGGACGCGGGTGCGGCCCTGCTCACAGGGCGATGAACGTCGCCACCAGCAGGGTCGCGCCCGCGACCCCGGTGCCCCAGGCGATCCGGGGCAGCCGCAGACCGCCGCCGATGACCAGGGCGGCCAGCAACAGCGCACCACCCAGCGGCACCCAGGCATGCAGGAAGCCGGGTGTTCCGGTGCGTACGACATCGTCCGTGCCGGGCTTCACGACGACGGGGAAGCGATCACCCCTCCGCGCCGCGACGGACTTCTCGATCGTCACCCGGGGGCGCGCGGCGGCCTGACCGGACGGTGTGAACGGTCCGGTGCAGACATCGGCACCGCAGCCCGTGACGGTCATCGTGCCGTGCTCACGGCCCTTGGCCAGAACGATGTGGTGCGCCGAACTCCAGGAGGACACCACGCCCGCGACGAGCAGCAGCAGGACGACACAGCCCATGGCGGCGCTGCGGGCGTAGACCAGGGCGCGGTGGGAGGAGCTCCGCTTCATGGGGAGCGATCTTTGGGCAGATCAGCGCCCTCGGTCAACTTGTGGCCGAAAATCGCCGGGGTACCGGCGGGAATGTCAGAGTTGTACACGCTGTCGATGCAGGAGCCGCACGCGTTGCGGACATCAGGAGTTGTACGCGCTCTGCGCGCGCTCCAGACCCTCCGCGAGCAGGCACTCCACCGAGTCGGCGGCCCGGTCCACGAGGTAGGCGAGCTCCTTGCGCTCGGTGGACGAGAAGTCCTTCAGCACAAAGTCCGCGACCTGCATCCGCCCCGGCGGCCGGCCGATCCCGAACCGGATCCGGTGGTAGTCGGCGCCCATCGACTTGGTCATCGACTTGAGCCCATTGTGCCCGTTGTCGCCGCCGCCCAGCTTCAGCCGGAGCGTCCCGTAGTCGATGTCCAGCTCGTCGTGGATCGCCACGATGTGGTCGGTCGGCACCTTGTAGAAGTCGCGCAGCGCGGTGACGGGGCCGCCGGAGAGGTTCATGTACGACATCGGCTTGGCCAGGATCACCCGGCGGTTCTCAGGCCCCGGCGGGCCCATACGGCCCTCGACGACCTGAGCCTGGGCCTTCTGCGCACGCTTGAACTTCCCGCCGATCCGCTCGGCAAGGAGGTCGGCGACCATGAAACCGACGTTGTGCCGGTTCGCCGCGTACTCGGGACCGGGGTTGCCGAGGCCCACGATGAGCCAGGGTTCGGTGGCGTCGGACATCTGCGCTCGGTCTCCTCGCGTACGGATGGTTCCGGATGGCCCGGTTACAGGGAAACGGGGCGGCGGGCCCTCGAAGAAGGAACCGCCGCCCCGTCAGTGAAGCAGGAAAGGCGAGGCTCAGCCCTCGGCGCCCTCGGCCTCGGCGGCCTCGGCGGCCGGCTCCTCGGCCTGCGCGGCGACGACCTGGAGCACGACGGCGTCCTCGTCACCGGCCAGCACGGAGCCCTTGGGCAGCGGGATGTCCTTGGCGAGGATCGAGTCGCCGGCGTCCAGGCCCGCGACGGAGACCGTGACGGACTCGGGGATGTGAGTGGCCTCGGCCTCGACGAGCAGGGTGTTCTGCACGTACTCCAGGAGGTTGCCGCCCGGGGCCAGCTCGCCCTCGACGTGCACGGCGATCTCGACGTTGACCTTCTCGCCGCGCTTGACGGTCAGCAGGTCGACGTGCTCGATGTTGCCCTTGAGCGGGTTGCGCTGCACGGCCTTGGGGATGACCAGGGCGTCCTTGCCGTCGATCTCCAGACCGATCAGGACGTTGGCGGTCTTGAGCGCCATCATCAGGTCGTGGCCCGGCAGGTTGATGTGAACCGGCTCGGCACCGTGGCCGTAGACGACCGCGGGAACCAGGTTGGCACGGCGGGTGCGACGGGCAGCGCCCTTGCCGAACTCGGTACGGACCTGGGCGGCGAGCTTGACCTCAGCCATGACTGCACTCCTCGTATGGTGACGAAACTTGGACGGTCACCCGGCCCACGACAGGCCTGCTACGAAGAGCGCGTCGATAACGGACCGCCGTACACATGAGTACGGCCTCCCTCGCCGAGCAACTCGCTGAGTCTACCCGGCGGGGAGGCCGCACCCAAAGTGGATCTTTTCCGCAGTGCTGCTTACTGCTCCTCGAAGAGGCTCGTCACCGAACCGTCCTCGAAGACCTCACGCACCGCGCGGGCGATCGTCGGGGCGATCGAGAGCACCGTGATCTTGTCGAGCTCCAGCTCACCCGGGGTCGGCAGGGTGTCCGTGAAGACGAACTCGCTGACCTTGGAGTTCTTCAGACGGTCCGCGGCCGGACCGGAGAGCACACCGTGCGTGGCCGTCACTATGACGTCCTCGGCGCCGTGCGCGAACAGGGCGTCGGCGGCGGCGCAGATGGTGCCGCCGGTGTCGATCATGTCGTCGACCAGGACGCAGACCCGGCCCTTGACGTTGCCGACGACCTCGTGGACGGTCACCTGGTTGGCGACGTCCTTGTCACGGCGCTTGTGGACGATCGCCAGCGGGGCATCCAGGCGGTCGCACCAGCGGTCGGCGACACGCACCCGGCCGGCGTCCGGGGAGACGATCGTCAGCTTCGAACGGTCGACCTTGGCACCGACGTAGTCGGCCAGGATCGGCAGCGCGAAGAGGTGGTCGACCGGGCCGTCGAAGAAGCCCTGGATCTGGTCGGTGTGCAGGTCGACGGTGAGGATGCGGTCGGCACCCGCCGTCTTCATCAGATCGGCGACCAGACGGGCCGAGATCGGCTCACGGCCGCGGTGCTTCTTGTCCTGGCGGGCATAACCGTAGAACGGCACGATCACCGTGATGGAGCGGGCCGAGGCGCGCTTCAGCGCGTCCAGCATGATGAGCTGCTCCATGATCCACTTGTTGATCGGAGCGGTGTGGCTCTGGATCAGGAAGCAGTCGGCGCCGCGGGCGGACTCCTGGAAGCGGACGTAGATCTCACCGTTGGCGAAATCGAAGGCCTTCGTCGGCACGAGGCCGACACCCAGTTGGTGCGCAACCTCCTCGGCCAGCTCGGGGTGGGCGCGGCCGGAGAAGAGCATCAGCTTCTTCTCGCCGGTCGTCTTGATCCCGGTCACAGCACAGTCTCCTCAGACGTGTTCCTGGCGCTGCACGCATGTGTCCCGATGTGCAACGAGCCAGCCGAAATGGGGTGAGCATCTATCACGGTACGCCGTGCACGGCGCACCTGTTTCCGGTCAGCTTTCGCCATCGTGCTCCGGGGCGGCGGCCTGAGCTGCCTGCGCGGCGGCACTTCCCGGACGCTTGCGGGCCACCCAGCCCTCGATATTCCTTTGCTGGCCGCGGGCGACAGCCAGCGAACCGGACGGTACGTCCTTGGTGATGACCGAGCCGGCCGCGGTGTAGACACCGTCCCCGACCGTGACGGGCGCCACAAACATATTGTCCGACCCGGTACGGCAGTGTGAGCCGATCGTCGTGTGGTGCTTGGCCACGCCGTCGTAGTTCACGAAGACGCTGGCGGCACCGATGTTGGTGTGATCGCCGATCGTCGCGTCGCCGACATAGCTCAGGTGCGGGACCTTGGTGCCCTCGCCGATCGTGGCGTTCTTCATCTCCACGTAGGTGCCGGCCTTGGCCTTCGGGCCGAGCTGGGTGCCGGGCCGCAGATAGGCGTACGGGCCTACCGTCGCGCCCTCGCCGACCTCGGCCCGGTCCGCGACCGTGTTGTCCACGCGCGCGCCCGCGTGCACAACGGTGTCCGTGAGCCGGGTGTTGGGGCCTACCTCGGCGTCCTCGGCGAGATGCGTGCTGCCGAGCAGCTGGGTGCCCGGGTGCACGATCGCGTCCCGCTCGTAGGTGACGGTGGCGTCGATCAGTGTGGACGCCGGGTCCACGACGGTCACACCGGCGAGCATGGCCCGCTCCAGCAGCCGCTGGTTCAGCAGCCGCCGGGCCTCGGCCAGCTGGACCCGGTTGTTGATGCCGAGGATCTCGCGGTGGTCGTCGGCGACACAGGCGCCGACCCGGTGTCCGGCCTCGCGCAGGATGGAGAGCACATCGGTGAGGTACTCCTCGCCCTGGCTGTTGTCGGTGCGGACCTTGCCGAGGGCGTCCGTGAGCAGCCGGCCGTCGAAGGCGAAGACCCCGGAGTTGATCTCCCGGATCGCACGCTGGGCATCGGTGGCGTCCTTGTGCTCGACGATCTCGGTGACCGCACCGCTGGCCGGGTCGCGGACGATCCGGCCGTACCCGGTGGAGTCCGGGACCTCGGCGGTCAGCACGGTGACGGCGTTGGAGTCGGCCGTGTGGGTGGCGGCGAGCGCGGTGAGCGTCTCGCCGGAGAGCAGCGGGGTGTCGCCGCATACGACGATCACGGTGCCCTCGACGGTCCCGCCGAGCTCGTCGAGACCGACGCGCACCGCGTTTCCGGTGCCCTTCTGCTGGGCCTGGTAGGCGGTCCGCAGCCGGTCGTCGACGGCGGTGAGATGCGCGCTGACCCGCTCGCTCTCGTGGCCGACGACCACGACGAGGTGTTCCGGGTCCAGTTCGCGGGAGGAGGCGACGACATGTCCGACGAGCGAGCGCCCGGAGATCTCGTGCAGAACCTTGGGGGTCTTCGACTTCATGCGGGTGCCCTCACCCGCTGCGAGGACGACGACGGCTGCCGGGCGGTCGGAGCTCACGGAAATGCCCTTCGGCTTCGGGTGGTGGACATCCGAAGGATACCGGGGGGGTATGGGGTGGACATGCGTGCGGGCCCCGACCGGTGAGGTCGGGGCCCGCACGCATGGGCTCCCCCGCCAGGACTCGAACCCGGACAAATAGCACCAAAAGCTACTGTGCTGCCAATTACACCACGGGGGAATAAAGCCAACTAACCGGACATTTTCATCTGGCTGCCGGATCAGCACCCAACACTATGCCGTACCAAGCCCCTTCGATGCGACGGTAAAGCTCCGCGCTTTGGGTCACATAGATGATCAAGCACCCTCGGTATGCCTCGGCGGTGTTCTTGCGTGTCGTTCTCGGACTGTGCTTCTTGAGGGTTGCCCTTTGGGGCGCGGACGTGCCGACGCCCACCAGTTCGCTCCAGAAGCGCTCGGCCTCGGCAACGTCTGCGGACTCATGGATGCTGACTCGGAAGCGCAGGCGCTCGCGTGAGACTCCGAGGAGTTCGAGCCAGCGTAGATACAGCCTGATCACGTTGGGGTCGCTGTTGATGAACTGGAGGTTCTCCCGACGGCTATAGGGCTTGTCCTTGGATCCTTCGGCCCAGTAGAGGGTGACGCCGGCGATGAAGAGCTCTCGGTCCGAGAGCTGCCCGATGGAGTCACGCGCGAGACGTTTGGTCTCCTGTCGTTCCCTTTCCTGTGCGGCGCGTAGATCTGCCAGCCGGCGTTCATGCGTGCCAGATGTTCCGCCGCTGTGAAGCGGGGCTCCGGCTTGGGCAGATCCCGCACCCACAGCGAGATCGAACTCTTCGAGCAGCCCAGCTCCACCTGTATCTGGTCATATGTCATGCCCTGGCGCCTCAGCTCCCGTGCCTTCTCCCGTAGGTCGTCCTTGGCTCGCGGGCGCTTCGTCCACTCCGGGGCGGGCTCGCCTTTCACGAGACGGCTCAGAATCTCGTTGTTGTGGACGTGGAGCCGGTTGCGGATCTGGCGGCGACTGAGGCCCTCGCGGCGCAGGGCGATGGCCTGCTCGCGGAGACCCTCGAAATCGGCGTACCTGCCTGTGGTTTCCGTCATACGGTGAGCGTCGTCTGGAATGCGAACGTCCGGGTTCAAAGTGCGCTGGATTCGCCATTTCGGGCGATCGTCGATCGTTTTGTCCCGCGTTCGAACGCACCACGTGCTGTCCAGGTCGCCCGAAAATGAGGTGCGCCCGCCCGTAGGCTGGACGGCATGACCGCAACGGGGGCATACCGGGAAGCCGCGGGTACGACCACCCGCGGCTATTGGTGGTGGGAACGGCGGCGCAGTGTCGCTCTGGACGTGGGGCTCGCGCTCCTGTCGGCGCTGGAATGCGCTCTGGAAGGGGTGGAGTTCGCCGGGGGCACGGGGCTGCCGGTGCCGGTCGGCGTCGTGTTCGGGCTGCTCGCAGGGGCCGTGCTGGTGGTGCGGCGGCGCTGGCCGATCGCCGTGGTGCTGGTGTCGATCGCGACGACGCCCGCCGAGATGGGCTTCCTGATGGGCCTGGTCGGCCTCTACACGCTGGCCGCCTCCGACGTACCGCGAAGAATCACCGCGGTGCTGATGGGGATGTCCTTCATGGGGACGTTCATCGTCACGTACGTACGGCTGCGGCAGAGCGTCTCCGAGCAGACCGACTTCGGGCGCGACGACTGGTACGTACCGCTGCTATCCCTCTTCATGTCGCTCGGGCTCACCGCACCGCCCGTGCTGTTCGGCCTCTACATAGGGGCCAGGCGGCGGCTGATGGAGAGCCTTCGGGAGCGGGCGGACTCGCTGGAGCGGGAGCTGTCGCTGCTCGCCGACCGGGCCGAGGAGCGGGCCGAGTGGGCGCGTACGGAGGAGCGCCACCGGATCGCCCGCGAGATGCACGACGTGGTCGCCCACCGGGTCAGCCTGATGGTCGTGCACGCCGCCGCGCTCCAGGCCGTCGCGCCGAAGGATCCGGCGAAAGCGGTGCGGAACGCCGCCCTGGTCGGCGACATGGGCCGTCAGGCGCTGACGGAGCTCCGCGAGATGCTCGGGGTGCTGCGTAGCGGGGAGCCCGCGGTGGCCCCGTCCGCGAAGCTGCCGCTGGCCTCGGTCGGCCGGGCGGCGGCAGCCGTGGCGGCGGCCGCCACGGAGGACGGGCCCCGGCTGCGCGAGGTGGAGACCCTGGTCGGGGAATCCAGGGCGGCCGGCATGACCGTGGAACTCTCGGTGGACGGCGAGGCCCGCCCGTACGCGCCCGAGGTCGAGCAGACCGCGTACCGGGTGGTGCAGGAGGCCCTGACGAACGTGCACAAGCACGCGGCGGGCGCGAAGACGTGGGTGCGGCTTGCGCACCGGGGCGCGGAAGTCGCGATGCAGGTGGAGAACGGCCCGTCGGACGCCGCCACGGCGGACGCGGGGCTGCCGAGCGGGGGCAACGGGCTGGTCGGTATGCGGGAGCGGGTGCTGGGCCTCGGTGGCGTCTTCGTCTCGGGCCCGACGGATGCGGGCGGCTTCCGGGTGTCGGCGGTACTGCCGGACCGGGGGGCGGCCTGACCCGCCCTGCGGCCTCGCTTCGTCCTCGATCGCCGGGCGGGCAATTCCGGCCCGCCCGGCGATCGAGTTTGAGGACGGAACCGGGCCGGTGGGTTGACGGGGCGGGATCGTGACCGGTCATGGCGGGGTGCCGTCTTGCCCTCAATCGCCGGGTGGGCCGGAGAATCAGGTTGCTCAGCCCGAGACGAGGCGCTCCGGCTGGATGCCGCCGACCAGTGTTGCCAGCGCTTGGTCGATGTCCGGGCCGAGGTACCAGTCCCCGGTGTGATCGATGCTGTACACCCGTCCCTGCGTGTCGATCGCGAGGACAGCCTGCCCGTCCCCCTCCTCGCCCAGCGGGCTGACTTCGGTCTCCAGCGCCCGGCCGAGGTCGCCGAGAGTGCGGGCGAGATGCAGTCCGCTCAGCGGATCGATGCGCACCGGGGCCGGTGCGATCTGCCGGCCCGGCGCCGACGCCGTGATGTGCAGGCCGCCGAACTCCGCCCATGCCTCCACGGCCGCCGGGAAGACAGCGTGCTGATGGCCGGCGGGCGACGCGTGCGAGCGCAGTGCGTCGGCCCACTCCTCGGCCTGCCGGATGTCCCAGCGGCCGGGCTGCCAGCCCGCGGCGCGCAGGGCGGCGTCGACGGCGACGGGGAAGCGGGTCGAGGAGTGGCGGTCGCGGACCGCGGGGCCCGTCTGTTCGGGTAGGTCGGTTCGGTCGTGCATCGGCGCGCGGTCAGCCCTTCTCGGCGGTGGTCGCCGCCCCGGTGGTCGTGAGGTCGACGGGACGTACGCCGAAGTGGGCGAGCATCGCCTCGCAGGAGCGGCACGGCGGTGCGTAACTGCCGTGCATCGGGTCGCCGTCCTCACGGATGCGCCGTGCGGTGAGCCGCGAGTGCTTCAGGGCGCGGCGGGCCTCGCCGTTGGTCAGCGGCTTGCGCTGGGCCCGCTTGGAACGGCCGGCTTCGGCCGCGGTGAGCTGCCGGGAGAGCAGTATCGCCTCGGGGCAGCGGCCGGTGAAGCGTTCACGCTGGCCGCTGGTGAGGGTGTCGAGGAAGTCCTGGACCAGTGGGTGCAGTACGGGCGGCTGGTCGCCCTTGCCCGCTGTGCAGGTGAGCGTCTCACCGCGTACGGACAGCGCTGCGGCCACCGCGGGCAGGATGCCGTCGCGGCGGTGGTGCAGCCGGGGTGTGAGGCCGGTTCCGGTGTTGCTCCAGCTGAGGCGCGGATCCCCGGATGTGACTGTTTGTGCGCTGTGCATGGTGCTTTTCCCTCCCGTGCCCGCAGCGGTAGCTGCGCGATGTGCACGCCCCCGAGTTGCGGTGACAGCCTGCCAAATGTCCCGGCTGGTGGGGAAGCTGGGGCGGGGAAATGCGCCTTTGTGTCGCTCGGCAGTGGCAGGAGCATCGCTTGTCCGTCACGTCGCTGTGACGGTTCGTGACGGAAGAGGAGGGGGTGGTGTAGGGGCGAGACCCGCTCTTGCGCCACCGCATAGGCTGTGCCCGGACCGCCCCCTTGGGCAGGTCGGTCCTCACCAGTCAGACGCAGCAGGGGGCAACCGCCATGACGACAGGTCGGCTCGGGCAGCAATCCGCGCCACCGAACGCGGCCTACGCCGGGCAGCTCGTGCATTTCCCGGACCCGGTCCGGGCGTCCCGCCACCCCAGAGGTGTGCGTATGGACGAGAGGGGCAGCCCGGACTTTGCGCCGTACGCGCGCGCCGCCGCCGAGATCGCCGAGCCCCCGCAGGGCTTCGGCGTCGACGAACTGAGGCTCACCGACTACGTCTCGGCCAATGCGGCGCTGGCGGCGAGCGGTCATGAGCTGTGGGACACGATTCCCGCCGTGGCCACCCCGCACGGCTGGACCTGGCACCACGTACCCGGCGGCCGGCGCATGGAGCTGATTCCGGTCGAGGTCAAGGCGCTGCTCAGGCATCACGGTGGCCTCGCCGCCACCGCGGTCGACCAGAACAAGCGCGGCACCCGCCCGTTGCAGGAGACCCGGCCCGCGCATTTCCGGCTGCCCAAGGGCGCCGTCGCGGTGAGCGAGCAGCAGATCCTGGGGGTCGAGGAGGACCTCGGCTACCGGCTGCCCGGTGCCTACCGTTCCTTCCTCAAGGCGGCGGGCGGCTCGGCCCCGGTCGGTGCGGCGCTCGACGCGGAGCTCGGTCTCCTGGTCGACCAGCCGTTCTTCACGGTGCGCGAGGAGGCCGCCGTGAACGACCTGGTGTACGTCAACAAGTGCCTGCGGGATCACCTCACCAAGGACTATCTGGGCGTCGGCTTCGTCCAGGGCGGCATCCTCGCGGTGAAGGTGAAGGGCGATGGTGTCGGCTCGGTCTGGTTCTGCGCGTACGACGATGCCCGGGACCAGGACGGCTGGAGCGTGCAGGAGCGGGTGGACCGGCTGCTGCTGCCGTGCGGCGGTGACTTCGACGCCTTCCTGCAGCGTCTGGCGGGCAATCCGCCGGAGCTGGAGACCGTGGCGAACCTGATGGTGGACGGCGGCTTCGCGCGGGCCGTCCCGGTGGAGGGGTGAGCGCGATGGTGACCTTTGCGCAGGCGCAGGAGCGTGCGGACGAGTGGATCAACGGCGATGTGCCCACGTACCAGCACCGCGAGGTGCGGGTGCGGGAGTTCGAACTGGGCTTCGTGGTGTGGGGCGAGGACCGTGCCGAGGGTCCTGTCTCGGACGGCGGCCGGCAGCGGCTGGTGATCGCCAGGGACAGCGGTGAGGCCACCCTGTGGCCGGGGCTGCCGGTGGGCGAGGTGATCCGGCGGTACGAGGAGGAGTACGGCGCACTTGATGCGGCACCGGCTGCTCCGGAGCAGCCGCAGCGCATCGATCTGAATCAGACGTCCTTCCTGTTGAGCCCCCCGGAGTGGCTCCAGGAAGCGGCCGACAAGCTGGGCATACCGGACCGTCGGGCGGACCGGGACGGGGACGCGGCCTCTGCGGCCCCTTCGGCCACTGCGCCTCCCGTCGCTCCTGCTGTTTCCGCGCCTGCGCAGGGTTCGCCGGGCGGGCCTGTCGCGTACGAGCCCACCGCCAACGACGGCGTTCCGGCATCCCTGCCGAACGTGCCCGTCGGGTCGACGCCCTGGGCCGGGACCGACACCAACGCGGGCTCCGACGACGGTGCGGTGCCCCTGCCGGCCACGGTGTTCGCACCGCCGCTCTCGGGCTCCGACGACGACGGCACCCCGCCGCCGGTCGTAGCGGCCGATGCGCCGACCGCCCTGATGTCCGGTGGCAGCCGGCTGCCCCCGACGGCGATCGGCCCCGGCCTGGACGAGCGGGGAGTCGGCACGCCCGCACCCGGAACACCTGCCCCGAGTGCTCCCGGCCCCGGTGCCGGTGACATCGCGGATGCGGCCACCAGCAAGGCCGTCGTGCCCCCGCGCGGTGCACGTGGGGGCGGTTCGACGACCCCGCCGCCGCCCGGTGCCCCCGGCACCCCGGGCGCCGGGCCGGGTGCGCCCGTGCCCCCGCCCTCGGGACCGGGTGCGCCCGGCGCTCCGGCGGGCGGGTACCTGCCGACGCAGCTCGTCCCCCAGCAGGGCCCGCCCGGGGCTC